>NZ_CP014692.1:2852500-3152500 GCF_002005445.1 Acetobacter aceti | reverse complement strand
TATTTTTTACAAATATAGATTGTATTTTCTACTTTAATTCGATATGTTTTTATAAGTGTGTTTTGAAATCTAAAAACAATATAAAAAATTACTATTTAATTTCATGTTTTATTTTTACTGTATTTAAACTCTGAATGCCATGAGGTTTTCCATAAAAATAATCCCGGAAAGATCATGGTTTTTCTGAACGAATCTGATTAATAAAAAATTATATTATGAAAAATTGTTTTTATATATACAAACTTTTAAATATGAGAAAACATTCCAGATCGAATCGGAAAAACTTCGATTTACACAACGTAGATTCAATCAGAGAGAATTCGTTCGTTCTCCGGACATTGCCGTAATGCACATCCGAGAGCAGCCGTTCACACCGCTTTATCTCTCCGCTACACTCAGCACCATGATATGCAACCAACGCTTCCGGGTCCGTACCGCACTGCTTGCCGTGCTGGCCTCCACCTCCCTGTTCAGCAGCCTGTCCGCCCGTGCGGATAGTGGCTTCTCCCCGACCCAGCGCAAAGAGATCGTCGATATCGTGCGCGAGGCCCTGAAACAGGACCCCTCCATTCTCGCCGACGCCGTCGCCGCCATGCGCGCTCAGGGTGAAGCGGCGCAGCAGGCCGCCAGCCTGAAGGCCGTGCATGAAAACGCCGGCAAGTTCAGCGCGACCACCACCGACGTCGTACTGGGCAACCCGCAGGGTTCCGTGACGGTCGTTGAGTTCTACGATCCGCGCTGCCCTTACTGCCGCAAGGTGCTGCCGGTGATCGACCGACTGGTGGCTGAAGATCCGAACCTCCGTTTTGTCGAGAAGGTGATTCCGGTACTGGGACCGAACAGTCAGCTTGAAGCGCAGGCGCTGCTGGCTGCGGCCCGCCAGAATGCCTATCTCAGGTTCCAGCATGCCCTGATGCTGGACAGCCAGCCGCCCTCCATCGACCGTATCCGCTCCATCGCCAGATCCGTGGGCCTCGATGTGGCGACGCTTGAGAAGGACATGAAGGGGGCTGACGTCACCAGTCTGCTCAATGAAAATCTCGAACTGGCTCGCAAGGTTGGCGTCGATGGCACGCCGACCTTTATCATCGGTGAGAAGACCGTCATTCCGGGCGCGGCGTCTGAAGCCGACCTGAAGGCCGCCATTGCGGCAGCGCGGAAAACCAAATGATCCGTGGGGACCGGATTGCGCTCCGGTCCCGTCTCTCGGGGCGTTCCCTGCGCCGGCAACGGCCTTCCCCAAAACGGGATGACGCCGACCGATCAGCGGCGATAAACGCCACAAGCATCTGAGAGCGCGGCTGCAAAGCGAGGTCGCCCGGCCTCCTGCTCTGTCTGCCCCTCTGTCTGAAAATTCTTTTTGTCTTGCGGCGTCTGTCTGATCAGGCGCGCGCGTTGCGGCCAATGCCCCGTCAACCTTGATCTTGTTGCGGTGGGAAAACATAATCCGGGCATGATGATCGCAGAGCTTTTCTGGACAGGTGGATGACGGAGACAGTGGCTGGTGACAGCCTTTATGACATAGCGATCATCGGCGGAGGGGTCGTCGGCTGCGCTGTCTTCCGCGCCTGCGTGCTGGCTGGCGCGCGCACCGTGTTGCTGGAAAAGAGTGGCGATCTGCTGGAAGGCGCGAGTAAGGCCAACAGCGCCATTCTCCACACCGGTTTTGACGCCACGCCGGACACGCTGGAAGCATCCTGTGTGCAGCGTGGTTACGCCCTGTATCGCGAACTCTGCGTCGACATGAACCTGTCCGTGGTGGAAACCGGCGCCATGGTTGTGGCGTGGACAGAGGACGATCTCGCGCAGTTTCCGAAAATCATCGAAAAGGCGGCGCGCAACGGCGTGACGGTCAGGCGTCTGGATGCGCGTGAAACGAGGGAGCGTGAGCCCGCGCTGGCAGGCGATGTGCGCGGCGCAGTGCTGGTCGAGGGCGAGCACCTGATCGATCCATGGTCCGCGCCCATGGCCTATGCGCGACAGGCGATCCTCAATGGTGGCACGCTGATACGGCAGGCACGGGTTGAGCGCGGCGTAAGGCGGGAAGGCGTCTGGCATCTGGATATCGCGGGCAGACCAGCCATGCAGACCCGGACGGTCATCAACTGCGCCGGGAATTATGGCGATCTGGTCGAAGCCATTGCGCGACCTTCGCCGTTCCGGATCACGCCCCGCAAGGGCCAGTTCGTGGTCTTCGACAAGACGGCTCATGATCTGTTCCGCACGATCATCCTGCCGGTGCCGACGGCGCTGACGAAAGGCGTGGTGGTCACGCGCACGGTGTTCGGCAATGTCCTTGTCGGCCCGACCGCCGAGCCGCAGGAGGAACGCGAATTTCCGACAGTCGATCACGATAATCTTGAAGCGCTGCGCAAAGCCGCTTTCCGGATTATCCCCGCCCTGCGCGAGCATGATGTCACCACGACCTATGCGGGCCTGCGCCCCGCCACGCAGTTCAGTGACTATCAGATCGAAGCGCTGAAAACCGAAGGCTGGATCACCGTGGGTGGCATCCGTTCGACCGGCCTGACCGGCGCGCTGGGAATCGCCGAGCATGTCGTGACGCTGTATCGCGACCGTTTCGCGGACCCTGCGCCACTGGAGAATGTGGCTCTGCCGCAGATGCCCAATCTGGTCGATGAACTGCCGCGTCCATGGATGCAGCCGGAGCGCGGGCCGATCGCCTGTCACTGTGAGCGTGTCACGGAGAAAGAGATCGAAACCGCGCTGAAGGACGAGGTGCTTCCGACAGGCACGCTGGGCGGCCTGCGACGCCGCACACGCTGCATGATGGGCCGCTGTCAGGGTTTTTACTGTACACGCCGGGTCATGGAACTCGCGAAGGCGCATCTGCCGGGACTGGTCACGCCGATCGGGGAGAACCAGAGGGGAGATGGGCGCGATGTATGACGTGCTGATCGTCGGCGCGGGGCCTGCCGGGCTCAGTGCGGCCCGTGTCCTGAAGCATGCGGGCGTCGAGAAAATTGCCGTGCTGGAGCGTACGGGTGAGCCGGGCGGCCTGCCGCGTTATTGCGGCCATCCGGGGTTTGGCATGCTGGATTTCGGTCGGGTGTGGAGGGGACCGCGCTACGCCCGCGCACTGACGGAGGCGGCAGGTGTGCCGATCCTGACCGATACGACCGTAACGGGGATTGAGTCTGGCGGTGTCGTGCATGTGTCCACGGAACGCGGGCCTGAAACATGGCAGGCCCGCGCCATTCTGCTGGCGACCGGCACGCGGGAGACCCCGCGTGGACCAAGGCTTGTCTCCGGCACACGGCCCTGGGGTGTGACCACAACCGGCGCGTTTCAGGAAATGGTGATGAAGGGTCTGCGTCCTTTCCGGAAACCGGTCATCATCGGCAGTGAACTGGTGTCGTTTTCCGCCCTGATGACGGCGCGGCATGGACGGGTGAAACCTGTCGCCATGATCGAGCAAAACGCACGCATCACGGCACAGCGTCCGGCCGAGGTGCTGGCGTCGATGGTGTACGGCACGCCCATCCTGCTGAACACGCAGCTCGTTTCGATCCTTGGAGGCGACAGGGTCGAGGGCGTGGAAATCGAGCAGGACGGAGAGCGGCGGACACTGGCCTGCGATGGTGTGGTGTTCACAGGACAATTCGTGCCGGATGCCATTCTGGCCCGCACTTCCGGTCTTGCGCTGGATGGTGGCACGCGCGGTCCGGCGATTGATTCGACTTTTCGCACACAGGATCCGCGGGTCTTCGCAGCGGGCAATGTGTTGCGGGCAGTGGAACATTCCGGACAGGCGGCGCTGGAAGGACGCGCCGCCGCACGGATGATCCTGCGGGCGCTGGAGGGGAGGCTTCCAGACCCCGGTTCCGCCGTGCCGGTGACCTGTGGACAGGGAGTGGCCAGCGTCTGGCCACAGCGTCTCCATGCCGCGCCACGGGGCAGGATCGTCCTGCATGCGCGGATGGAAACACCGCAGCGGGGCGTGCTTCGTCTGTCGGATGAGCGCGGCCGCACGGTGGCGCATCGACGTGTAAACGTCCTGCCTGAGCGGCGGGTGGAACTGGCTGTTCCCGCCGCCGCGCTGTCGGGCGTGTCCGCACTCCGGCTGGAGGTGGAGCAATGAAAAGCTGCCTCGCCATTGATCAGGGGACGACCGGCACCAAGGCTTACCGGGTCTGGAGCGACGGACGGATGGAACTGGTGGGACGACGCTCGCATCAGCAGTTCCTGCCTGCGCCGGGACTGGTCGAGCATGATGCGGAAGAGATCCTGCGTCACATCGAGGAACTGATCGCCGAGGCCGGTCCGATTGATGCGCTCGCGCTGGCCAATCAGGGCGAGACCGTCGTGGCGTGGGATGCCGAGACCGGCGTGCCCGTTGGTCCCGCCATCGTGTGGCAGGACACGCGCACCGCCGCTGTCGTGGCGCGCATGAAGGAAGAGGGGCTGGAGCCCGAGATCAGGGCGCGATCCGGTCTGCCGCTGGACTGCTATTTCTCGGCTTCCCGGCTGCGCTGGTATCTGGACCACGTGCCGCAGGCCCGCCTCCTGCGGGAGCAGGGACGGCTGCGTTTCGGCACCAGTGACGCTTTCTTCCTTGATCGCCTGTGCGGTGTCTTCGCCACCGACGTCTCCACGGCTTCACGCACTTCACTGATGAATCTGCGGACGTGTGAGTGGGATGAGACGCTCTGCCGTCTATTTGACGTTCCCATGGACTGCCTGCCGTCCATCCGGCCGACTGTCGGTGATTTCGGGCTGCTGCGTGACCGGAACGTGCCGGTCCGTGTGAGCGCTGTCGATCAGCAGGCCGCGCTGTATGGCCATGGGCTCCAGCATCCCGGTGATGTGAAGATCACATTCGGCACAGGTGCTTTCGCTCTGGCGCTGGGAGGCGAGAGATCATGTGAAGGCGGTGAGGGCGGCGTGCTTCCCACTGTGGCATGGCAGCCTGCGGGGCAGCCTGCCGTCTATGCGCTGGAAGGCGGCATCCTGACGGCGGGGGCAGCGGTCAACTGGGTGGAAAGTCTCGGGCCGGACTTCTCCTGCGCGGATGAAGCAACGCTCGAAGCCGCGCAGGCGGCGGAAAAGGGTGTGTTCTTTCTGCCGGCGTTGCAGGGACTGGGCTGCCCATGGTGGCAAAGGGACGCACGGGGGAGCTGGGTCGGGCTTGGGCTGGATACGCGTCCGGCCGACATGGCGCGGGCTGTGCTGGAAGGGATTGCCTTTCGTTCGGTGCAGCTTGTGAGAACATTCGCTTCGGCGACGGGACAGACCGCCACACGCATTTCTGTTGATGGTGGTCTGGTGAACAATCGCTGGTTCATCCAGTTTCTGGCGAACTGCCTCGGGGCAACGGTGCATGTGCCAGAGCAGATTGATATGACGGCGGCAGGGCTGGGGCGGTTCTGGCTTGATGGCGAAGGCGATCAACCGGAAACGGCGGATGCAGAGGGCTGGCGGGTGGTTGAGCCCCGGCCAACCGGAGCGGAAATCCTCTGGCAGGCCGCGTTTGATCAGGTGACGCGGCAGTCGATCGAGCGGTGTGCAAAAAGCTGATTGCATCATTGCAATATCGTCATGATAATGAACGCATCAGGGTCATCATGCCCCGAAGACGGCCGATACGCCGGGACATGAACAGCAGAGGATCTCTCGATGGAGACCAACCACCATAGTGACGAGGACGCGGGCGTACTCGCCTCCATGGGTTACGCGCAGGAACTTTCGCGAAGCATGAAAGGCTTCTCCAACTTCGCCATCTCCTTTTCCATCATCTGTATTCTTGCGGGCGGCATCACCTCGTTCCAGCTTGGTTTCTCGTCTCTGGGAGGATTTGGCGTCGCAGTCGGCTGGATTGTCGGAACTCTCTTCGCCACCATCGTGGCCTGCTCCATGGGACAGATTGCGTCGGCCTATCCGACTGCGGGCGGCCTGTATCACTGGTCGTCCATTCTGGGTGGACGTGGCTGGGGCTGGGCGACGGCATGGGTGAATCTGCTGGGTCTGCTGTTCGTGCTCGCTTCCGTCAACGTGGGCGCCTACACGCTGTTCGTACAGCTCATTCTCGGCAAGATTTTCGATGTGGACATATCGGGCTGGGGATATGGCCACCAGATCGTGGGCGTTGCCCTGATCGCCTCCTCGCAGGCGCTGTTCAACCATGTCGGCATCAGGATCACAAAGGTGCTGACGGATTTTTCCGGTTATCTGATCCTGTTCGCGGCGATCCTGCTGACGGTCATGATGCTGTACTGCGCTCCGGGTTTCCACTGGGAACGGCTGGTCTCAATCGTGAACAACACAGGCGCGCCGGGTGGAGGTGTTTTCCCCCATTCCGACAGCCTGCTTTATGCGTTCTGCCTGTCCCTGATTCTCCCGGCCTACACCATCACCGGTTTTGATGCTTCGGCGCATGTGGCGGAAGAGACGATTGACGCGCGCAACGTCGTGCCGCGCGGTATGATCAACGCCGTCATGATCTCGGGCCTGTTCGGCTTTGTCATGGTGTGCTCCTTCATTCTCGCCATGCCGGACCCGACGGCGTCTGCTTCGCAGGGAGGCGACGTGTTCTTCAACCTGCTCGCCCAGCTTCCCGTGCCGGGCTGGCTGCGCAGCCTGATGTATGTGATGATTGTTGTCGCCAACTATCTGTGCGCGCTGGCGGGCATGACCTCCACTTCACGCATGGTGTTCGCCTTCGGTCGTGACGGCGGACTGCCGGGCTCCAGGCTGTGGCGCTATGTCAGCCCCACCTACCGCACGCCGGTTCCGGCCATCTGGCTGGTGGCGTTCCTGTCCTGCGCCGTGACGCTCTACTCGTCCGCCTTCGCGGCGCTCGCGGCCGGTTGCGCCATCTTCCTGTATGTCTCTTACGCCATGCCGATCGGCGCGGGTGTTCTGGCGCAGCGCAAGCGCGATGTGATGACAGGGCCGTTCCGTCTGGGCGCGCTGTCCACACCGTTCGCGGTCATCACGGTTCTGGGCTCGCTGATGCTGGTCTGGATCGGTATCCAGCCGCCCAACGACATTCTGATCAGCTACGTGGTGGGCATTGTTGTCGTGCTGCTGGCCGGCTGGTTCCTCGTCGAGAAGAAGCGCTTCAAGGGGCCGCCTCTGGGTGGTCTGGCGCCGATAGCGACGGAGAGCATGCTTGAGGAAGAAATTGCTCAAGAATTGAGCGCAAAGAGCTGAAGCTGCCCCGTCAAAGAAATTTTCTTTGACGGAGTGACGAGGCCCGCGAACAGAAGGTCAGGGTCATCCGGTCGGTCGCTGCCGTCTGATCGGATGACGCTCTGCCTGGTGGGCAGACTCTGATGAAGCGTTCTTTTGACACGAATGAACGGACGCTGATCTGAAAACCGCCAATCAGAGCTGGCTGGAAATAAAGTAACTTGCGGGGGCAATGTTCACTTCGGCCCCCGCAGCCCGGCGCGCCCTCACATCTCTCCGGAATGTTCATGCTCCATGGTCGACATCCCGGCCGCAGACATGGCGCTCATCTGCCTTGTCTGATCGCTGTCGATGGACACATAGGTCATCATGCCCTGATCCTCGTGATCGAGAATGTGGCAGTGCAGCATGGCGTCACCCGGGAAATCCTCATAGCGGGTCCGCACGACCGTCTCGAAACCCGGTTTGACGAACAGGGAATCCCGGAACACGTGATACTGGTCACAGAATTCGGGACTGTAGGTGCTGTCGTCCGTGCTGCCTGCCTCCTGCAGTCGATATTGCAGTTTGCAGCGGCCGCCCGGCATGAAGATCGACTCACCCGTGCTGTCGTCAATGATATCCATGATCTCCACCGGATTGACGTGGATATGGAAGACATGCTGCCCCGTTGTGGTGCCGGCGCCCATGGTGCGTGTGCCGATCCGCCATTCATCCACGTCTCCAAGATGTACATGGTAAATGTGAGTCGGGTCCATGCTGAACGGGAGGGCGCTGGCGCCGCCGACTGTCACCAGTTCATTCTGGATCAGCCCGATCATGCCGTTGATGCCTGTATCAGGCATGGCCTGCCCCGGTGGCAGGACTGCGCCCGAGGCCAGTGGCATTGTCAGGGCGGCAAAGAAGGCTGTCGGACGATGCGTGACGGACAGATCGGAAAGATCCTGTCCCGGCTGCATGCCTTCCGGGAAATACGCGAAATCGGAAAGATCGAAACCGGCGAGCCGGGCTTTCACAAAGGCTGGCAGGCCTTCTGATCCTTCCTGCAGCAGGCGGCGTATCTGCGTCGTCCCGCTCTGTCGTCCGGAATGTGCGGTATTGTCATCATCCACAGACACGACGGCAATCACGGAAGGAGATTTGCCCTGAGGACGTGATCTGAGCGGGATGATCGTGTTCAGCGTGTCGCCGCCCTGATCAATGACACAATACAGGCCCGGTTGACGGAAGGTGACAAGCGCGTCGCTGCGCTGGCCGGGGTAGAGATAATTGATGTCCTTGCGGGAGATATTCTGTCGGGTCAGTCCATCCGCAGCAATTTCGTACTGTTCCACGGCTTCTCCGTCGCAGGTCATTTCTGCGCTGGAGTGCCGGGCGTAGAGAGGCAGTCGCAGGCGTTTTTCACCGTCTCCAAAACGGGCTTTCACGATCTGGACATTGAGCGTGTCATGCCCGCCACCAGCGATCATGCGCCATCGCTCTACCTCACCGACCCTGACATGCAGGACGGGCTGCGTTTCTCCATTCACAAGGGTGTAGCGTCCGGAGAGCATCCATGCGTCATGGCGCGTGCCGTCAGCATTTGTACGACTGCTGATGAACTGACTGCGGAAATTCTCTACACCGCCTTCGGCCCCTTTCGGGCAGGTCCAGGTTCCTGTCGTGCTGTCCTGAAGCAGTGTCCTGTGTGAGGCATCGCTGAAACAGCCATAGGGGATCTGCTCAAACAGCATGATACGCTCGGCGACCGGCATTCCGTAGCGGTCATGGAGAACCGTATCGATATCCACCACGCCGTCGTTTCGGGCGCGGTCGGCATAGCGACGGCGTCCGCGAACGATCAGCGCGCCTTCTTCACCACTCGCCACGCCGATGGATGTCGCGCCATGTTCATGCGCGTGATACCAGAATGTCCCGGCGGCATGTGTCGCCGGGATCGCGTAGCGATAATCCCATGCGCCGCCAGCGGGCATCACGGTGTGCATGACGTTGTCGCCATGACCTTCCGGCGAGACGTGCATGCCGTGAAGATGCAGATTCTGCCTGTTGAAACAGGATGGTGTGTTCAGCGTCTTCGGGCAGTCCGAAGCAGGATCGACAGGAAGGCTGTTCTGAAGGTTGATCCGCAGTTCATCGCCGGGCGAGACCACGATTGTCGGTGCGGCGAGGCAGCCGTTATAGGAACGCAGCCGCACCGGGTCGTTTGCGTTTTCCTGTGGATTCCAGATGTGATTGTGTGAATAGGCCAGTGTCAGATCGGCCGTGACCGTCTTGCCGGAACGTCTGACAGTATCGGCTCCGCAGGTGGATTGCGCTTCCCGCAGATGCGACGACCAGAAACCGGGATGGGATGGTTCCCTGAAAGCGTGGTTGAAGGTCGGAAAATCCCGGTCTTTTGCTTCCGGAAACATGATCTGCGCGTGAGCGGACGCAGAGGAAAAGCAGAACAGGATGGAACTGGCCAGTGCCTCCATCCAGCAGAATTTATGCAACGACATGAGAAACCCACAGCCAATTCACCACCTTGATGATTAAAGGTGATTTCCGGATCCGGGTTTAAATCCATCGTTTATGGCGCAGAGTGACAGTTCGATGATGTTCTGATGACACGACTGTTCCGCATGGTCGCTTGTTAAAAGGTCCTGCGTGAAATATCCTGATAATTATAGGAAAGTTTTTGGTAAAGCTTTTTCCAAAAAGCTTTACAGAACAGTGTCTTTAAAAAAAACGACACTCAAAATTTTCTAATATTCAGTCATCGGAAGGCCATTTATAGGCAGCCTTCCGATAAACCGGACGGAATACTTACACCGTGAAGTATTTTGCTCGCGGATTCAGCACCACCAGCGCCGAAGTCGACTGCTCAGGGTGCAGCTGATAGCCGTCCGACAGGGATACACCGATCTTCTCCGCATCCAGCAGCTTCAGGATCGGTTCCTGATCTTCCAGACGCGGGCAGGCGGGATAGCCGAACGAATAGCGCGAGCCGCGATAACCCTGCGACAGGAGCTTGTCCATGTCGCGCGCGTCCTCGCCGGAGAAACCGAGTTCGGCGCGGATGCGCTTGTGCGTGTATTCCGCCATCGCCTCGGCCACTTCCACCGACAAGCCGTGCAGATAGAGGTAGTCCTGATAACGGTTTTCCTCAAACCACTCGCGGGCCATGTCGGAGGCTTTCTGCCCGACCGTCACCACCTGCAACCCGATCACGTCCCGCTCGGCGTCATCCACGTCACGCACGAAATCGGCGATGCACTCACCGTCCTCACGCGGCTGGCGCGGCATGGTGAAGCGGGCCACCTCGGTCTGCCCGTCTTCAGCGAACAGGATCAGATCGTTGCCCTGTCCGGCGGCCTTCCAGTAACCGTAAGCGGCGCGCGGCCTGAGAATATTCTCCGCCTCGCACAGCGTCAGCATCCGGCGCAGCACCGGACGCAGTTCCTGACGCGCCCAGCCGAGGAAATCCTCCAGCGTGCGGCCCTGCTTCTTGAAGCCCCACTGGAACTGATAGAGCGAACGCTCATTAAGGAACGGCAGCACGGCGTTGGTCTCGGCCTCCACCACACGCGGCCCCCAGAACGGCGGCGTGATGACCGGCTCGTCCTTCGTGATCCGATGACGGCGTGCCTGCGTGGCAGCCACATCCACCGGTCCGAAACCGCGCTCCTCGGCGACTTCCGGTGTGCGAGGGGTGGAGCGCTTCGTCTTGCCTTCACGACGCTTGGCGATGGCGGCGGCGTAATCGTCGAACTTGCCCTGCGCCACCACGTCCATCAGCGAGAGACCGTCAAACGCATCACGGGCATAGGCCACACGGCCATGCGTGCCATAGGCGGCGGCGCAGTCGTCCTCGACATAGTTGCGGGTCAGAGCGGCCCCTCCGAGAATGACCGGAAGCTCAAGTCCCTGCCGGTCGATCTCCTGAAGATTCTCGCGCATGATGACCGTGGACTTCACCAGCAGGCCGGACATGCCGATGGCGTCGGCCTTCTCGGCGCGGGCGGATTCGATCATGTCGGCCACCGGCACCTTGATGCCGAGATTGACCACCCGATAGCCGTTGTTGGTCAGGATGATATCGACCAGATTCTTGCCGATATCGTGCACGTCGCCCTTCACGGTCGCCAGTACGATGGTGCCGCGCGCCTGTCCCTCGGCGCGCTCCATGTGTGGCTCAAGCCATGCGACGGCCGCCTTCATCGTCTCGGCGGACTGAAGCACGAACGGAAGCTGCATCTTGCCGGAACCGAACAGTTCACCCACCACCTTCATGCCGTCGAGCAGCACGTTGTTGATGATGTCGAGCGGCGGCATCTCCTGCATGGCTTCCTCAAGGTCGGCCTCAAGCCCCTTGCGGTCACCATCGACAATGCGGTCTTTCAGGCGCTCCGGCGCGGTCTCGGCTTTCGCCTTCTTGGCGACATCAGCCGCTTTCCGCCCCTCGAACAGGGCGAGAAACTTCTGGAGCGGATCATAATCTTCGCCGCGACGGTCGAAGATCAGGTCTTCCGCGACCTTTACTTCCTCGGCGGGGATCAGGTGCAGCGGACGGATTTTCGATACATGCACGATCGCGCCCGTCATGCCCGCCTTCACGGCGTGATCGAGGAACACCGAGTTCAGCACGGCGCGCGCCGCCGGGTTCAGACCGAAGGAAATGTTCGACAGACCGAGGATGATCTGGATGTCCGGGAATTTCTCCCGGATCATGCGGATGCCTTCGAGCGTCCACTGTCCGAGCTTGCGGTCATCCTCCACGCCGGTCGCAATGGTGAAGGTCAGCGGGTCGATCAGCAGGTCCGACTGCGGCAGGCCATACTGGTCGCAGGCGAATTCCACCAGACGCGATGCGATGCGGAGCTTGTCCTCCGCAGTCTTCGCCATGCCGACCTCGTCGATGGTCAGCGCCACAACCGCCGCGCCGAACTTGCGGGCCAGTTTCATGCGGTCGTGGGCGATCGCCTCGCCGTCCTCGAAATTGATCGAGTTGATGATCGGCTTGCCGCCATGCAGCTTCAGCGCCGATTCGATGACCGGCGTTTCCGTGGAGTCGATCACCAGCGGGGCATTCACCGAGGAAGTGAAACGGCGGATGACCTCGTCCATCTCCGCTTTCTCGTCACGCCCGACAAAGGCTGTGCAGACATCCAGCGAGTTGGAACCTTCGACAACCTGCTCACGCCCGACAGCGACGCAGCCGTCCCAGTCATGGGCTTCCTGAAGTTCACGCCATTTCTTGGAACCGTTGGCGTTGCAGCGTTCGCCGATGGAGAAATAGGCGTTTTCCTGCCGCAGCGGCGTCTGGCTGTAGAGGCTGGCGACGGACGGCACCCATGTCGGGTTGCGCTTCGTCGGCGCCGGACGATGCTTGCCGGACGGTGCACGGCTCCGCAGCATGGCGTCGAGGGCCGCGATATGCGGCGTGGACGTGCCACAGCAGCCGCCGATCATGTTCAGACCGTCCTCAATGATGAAGCGTTCCATCCATAACGCCATTTCTTCCGGGCTGAGCGGATAGTGCGTCTGGCCGTTGACCAGTTCCGGCAGACCGGCGTTCGGCAGCACGGAAATCAGGCGCGGCCAGTTCTCGGCCAGCCAGCGCACATGCTCGGCCATTTCCTGCGGGCCTGTGGCGCAGTTCAGGCCGATGAGGTCCACATCGAGGCTCTCCACCACCGTCGCGGCTGCGGCGATGTCCGGACCGACCAGCAGCGTGCCGGTGGTCTCGACCGTGACCTGCACGAAGATCGGCGTGTTCACGCCCATCTCGGCGCGGGCGATCTTCATGCCGTTGACGGCCGCCTTGATCTGGAGCGTGTCCTGACAGGTCTCGATCAGGAAAGCGTCGACGCCACCGTCGATCAGCCCGCGTCCCTGCTCGGCCAGACCGGCTTCCAGCGTGTCGTAGTCGATATTGCCGAGGGAAGGCAGCTTGGTGCCCGGGCCGATGGAGCCGAGTACGTAACGGTGACGACCGTCATCGAACTGGTCGGCGGCCTCGCGTGCCAGTGTGGCGGCGATACGGTTGATCTCTCTCGCACGGTCCTGAAGGTCGAATTCCGCCAGCGTGATCGGCGAGCCGCCGAAGCTGTTGGTCTCGACCATATCCGCGCCAGCCTCGAAATAGCCGCGATGGATTTCACGCACCAGTTCCGGACGGGAGAGGTTGAGAATCTCGGTGCAGTTCTCCTGTCCCCAGTAATCCCGCTCGGTCTCGAGATCGAGCGCCTGCACGCGTGATCCCATGCCGCCATCACACAGCAACACCTGTTCCTGCAGGGCTTCGAGCAGCGGGGGACGGGAGGAGCTTGAGGAGGTCATTTATGGACTACCGGATATTCGGAGAAAGCAACCCGCATGATACGGGAAAGGACGGCGGTTATTCCAGAGGGGGGCTGTCCTGTCCAGAGAAGCGACAGCCTGCTCCCGATGGTCAGGTTTCATTTGTCTGAAAAGTCGGGGCCGGTTTTCGTCAAGATCACCGCGCGGGCGGTGTTTGAAATAGGGAGCGGAATATTTTACGCTGGAACCTGCTGTGTTTTCTTCCCTGTTACAGACTGGCATGCCTTGATTCCCCTGACCGTCACCACTCCTGAAGCGTCGGGGTTGTGGACAGAAAAATGTCGTCGCACGGCTTTTCTGCTCGACATGACCGGCGAGGCGCTTTCGGAGGAAGGCTGGATGCAGGTTGAGCGACCTGCGCCTGAAAATCGTGTCTTTTCAGGCCGGTCTCCCAAAAATATATCTTTTATGCGCAACGCCGCTGAAGCAGGTCAGTCCCTGCGCCATGACAGCGCGTGCGCCTGCTGCGTGGGCAGGCCGGCATTGGTCAGCCGCCTGCTTTCTCTCGTTCAGGAGCGGGCGCGGGGACAGTGTGCATTCTTTCGCCACATTGCTCTCGTTGTCTCTGCGGATCAGCAGGGCACCGTAACAGAAGGACTGAAGGCCAGCTCTCTTCTGGAGAATCTGCTCAGTCCTGAAATGGAACGGTAACTAAAAATCATTCTTTCATGCGGTAACACGGCCTCAATGACTTTGTGGAACAATGTGATTTAATTTCCGGAAACGGCATTTCCGGAAGACAGGAAATGATCCGCACGGCATATCGAGGGCAGCGGTCACGCATTTTGTGTGGTAGAGGCCGTTCAGCGTTTCCTACCGCAGTGAAACGCGGGCACGTTTTATAGAGGACGATCTGTGGCTTCAGTCGATAACGCGAACGGCACTCCCAATCCCCAGACCGACAGACCGGCGCCTTCCATTATCCGGTTGCAAGCTACCATCGCCGCAGCCCGCTTCCACGGTCTTGAACTGGACATACGTGATTTCGCCGGAGAGCCGGGTGAAAGCAGTCCTTCTCCGGCAACGCTTGTCCGCTGGCTGAACGATCAGGGCGCCGTGGCGAAGGGGATGCACATCAAGTGGCGTTACCTCGTCAAGATGAGCAACTCGCCGCCGATCGTTCTGCTGTTCCGTGACGGGTCCGCGGCCCTGATGATCAATGCGGACGCCGCCCGTGGCGTCGTCTGGCTCCGCGATCCCATGGCCGGCGAGGGCGCTTCCCCGGTTCCGGTCGATGAAATGCGCCTCAATCAGGTCTGGACCGGTGACGTTCTCCTGGTGAAGCGCCGAAAGGACCAGTCGGAAGCGGACGCGCCGATCAACGCGGCGTGGCTCGCCAAGATGGTGCTGCGTGAGAAGAAGTCGCTCCGTGATATCGCCATCGCCTCGATGACGCTCAGTATCCTGCAGATCTTCCCGCCGCTGATCGTCATGCAGGTCATCGACCGGGTGGTGAACAACCGCTCCATGGCGACGCTGGTTTCGATCACCGCCATCGTGCTGGTCCTGTCATTCTACGAAATCCTGCTCTCCTATGGACGGCGTGAGCTGACTCTCGTGCTGACGACCCGTATCGACACCCGTATCTCGCTGCACCTGTTCAACCGTCTGCTGGCGCTGCCCCTCGAATTCTTCGAGCGGGAGCAGGCCGGTAACGTCATTGGCCGTGTCATGGCCATCTACAAGGTCCGCGACTTCATGACGGGCCGTCTCATGTCGACCTTTCTCGACATGTTCACGCTGGTCGTCATTCTGCCGTTCCTCTTCTATCTGAGCTCCACGCTCGCCTGGATGACCGTGGCGGCTTCTGGTCTCATCGGTCTTCTGGTCGTGGTCTTCATGGGGCCTGTCGGGCGTCAGATCGGCAAGCTGATCAAGGCCGAGATGAGGCGCTCGGGCGTGATGTACGAAACCGTCGCCGGTATCCGGACCATCAAGACGCTGGCGCTCGAAACGTCCCGCAAGGAAGAGTGGGACGACTGCACGGCGGAAGTGGTGCAGGCCAAACTGGATGTCGGGCGGATGTCCAACTGGCCGGCTACCCTGAGCATGCCGCTTGAAATGTTCATCAACCGCGGCGTGATCCTTGTCGGCGCTTACCTTGTGCTGACGGACGCTGCGTCCGTGGGCGCCGGTGCGCTCGTCGCTTTCATGATGCTCGGCGGCCGGGTGGCCTCTCCGCTGACCAACCTCGCCAAGCTGCTCGATGATCTGAACGAGGTCACGGCCTCGCTCGCGGAAGCCGGCACGGTGCTCAACCAGCCGACAGAAACCAAGGCCCTGACGACCGGCATGCGTCCGCGCATCAAGGGCGCCCTGTCCTTCATTGATGTGAACTTCGTCTATCCGGGATCGACCGCAAAGGCCCTGAACGAAGTCAGCTTTGAGGTTCCGGCCGGAACGATGCTGGGTCTGGTGGGCCGTTCGGGTTCAGGTAAATCGACCATCACGCGTCTTCTGCAGGGTGTCAGCCGGTCCTATACCGGTTACCTGAAACTCGACGGCGTCGATCTGCGCGAAATCAACCTCAACCATCTGCGCCGCTCGTTCGGCGTGGTGCTTCAGGACAACTTCCTGTTCCGTGGCACGATCCGCGACAACATTTCGGCAGGACGTCCGGGCCTCACCATTGATGACGTTGTGCGTGCGGCCCGTCTTGCGGGCGCCGAGGAATTCATCGAACGCATGCCCGCCGGATACGATACCTGGATCGAAGAAGGCTCGACCAACATTTCGGGTGGCCAGCGCCAGCGTCTCGCCATTGCGCGTGCCGTGATCTCAGACCCGAAGCTGATGATTCTCGACGAAGCCACCTCCGCGCTCGATCCGGAAAGCGAGGCGCTCGTCAACGCCAACCTGGAACGAATCGGCAAGGGCCGCACGATGGTGATCGTCTCCCATCGTCTGTCTTCTCTGGTAAATTGTGACATGATCCTTGTGATGGATCGTGGTCGGGTGGTTGATGTGGCTCCGCATGAAATTCTTCTGGAGCGCTGCGCGATCTACCGGACCCTCTGGATGCAGCAGAACCGTCATACGGAAGGACGGTCCGGTCCAGGCAACACCGCCGCCGATGCCCCGCTGATCGCAGAAGGAGAGTGAACGATGACCAAACAGGACGTTGTCCCCGCCTCCGGTGAGGAAAACCAGTCTCAGGATTTCCTTCCTGAAGCGACCGACCCTTTTGCTCCCAATGACCTGCCTCCGGCGCTTCTGGAATTCCATTCGCCGAGCGCCGCGCTGGTCAACATGCCTCCGACGGCCGCGGCCCAGTACATCACCTGGCTGATTGGCGGTCTGACGCTCTCCAGTGTGATCGTCATGAGCGTATTTCCGCTCAATCGCGTCGTTACGACGCCGGGCAAGATCGTCTCGACCCAGCAGACCCTGGTGGTCCAGCCGCTCGAAACGTCGATCATCCGGAGTATCGATGTTCACGAGGGGGATTTTGTCCATAAAGGCCAGGTTCTTGCGCATCTCGATCCGACCATCAGCGATGCCGACATCGAGAATATGCAGTCCCTCAGCCAGAGTTATTCCGCTGAAGTGGATCGTCTGAGCGCCGAGGCGGAGGGCCGCGATTATGTGCCTGACCCGAACAACCCCGCGACGACGCAGGAAGCCGCGACTTTCCTGCGTCGCAAGGCTGAGTTCGACGCCAAGGTGAACAACTATCAGGAACAGATCGCTTCACAGACCAGCGACCTGCAGGGTTACTTGGCCAACGCCGCGATGTTCGGTGCAAAAGCCAAGGTCGCCCGTGACGTTCACGTCATGCGTCTGCGTCTGCAACAGGATCAGGTCGGCAGCCGTCTCTCCACGCTGGGCGCGCAGAGCGAACTGATGGAAAACGAACGCTCCCAGATCGGTGCGCAGCAGCAGGCCGCCAGCGCCCGCAGCAAGATCCGCGCGCTGGCCGCTGAGCGAGAGAACTACATCGAGACTTGGAAAGCCCAGATCTACCACGATCTCAGTGAAGCGCAGCGTCACCTTTCGGAAGCGGACAGCAACTTCCGCAAGGCCCGTCTCCGCAAGAGCATGACGACACTGGTTTCCGGCGAGGACTCCATCGTCCTGACGATCGCCAAGCTGTCGATCGGATCGGTCATCACCACCGGCAACGAGCTTCTTACGCTGGTGCCGGTCGGCAGTGGCCTGGAAGTTGAGGCGCACCTCAATGGTTCAGAGGCAGGCTTCGTGCAGCTGGGTGACAAGGCCCTGCTGAAATTCGCCACTTTCCCCTTCGCCCAGTATGGTGGTGCGGACGCGACGGTTCGTGAGATCAGCGCGGACTCCTTCAGCGCGCAGAGCGGGGGCGGCGCGAGTGGCGGAGGTGGCGGTTCCTCTTCACGCTCCTCGGATCCAAGCGCCGCCCAGCAGGCCTATTACCGTGTGCGGCTCCGCGTGGATCGCTATACTCTGCATGGGGTGCCGCCTTTCTTCCATCCCCATCCGGGCATGCCTGTGACGGCTGATATTCAGGTGGGCAAGCGCACAGTGATGCAGTTCCTGCTCAACAGCATCATGCCTCTGGTCACCGACGGCATGAGGGAGCCATAACGTCTCCCGAACCTGATTTTCCTGCTCCGGTCGTCTGACCGCTCACGATCGGAGCCTGTTTATGCGGAGCGGCATTATCTGATAGTCCACGCGGACTGTCGTACATGATGATCACCCAGCGGTATTCTGCCATACCCGGGAGGACAGCTCTTGAGTCTGCTTTCACGTCTGTTTACCCGCCGCTCTCCCGAGAAGCGGCTTCAGTATGGCCTCCAGCTTATTGAAGCCGAAGACTTCGCGGGGGGCTTCGCCGAAATCAGTGCGGCCGCCCAGACTGGCATGCCGGAGGCGCAGTTTCGCCTCGCCCGCCTCTACCTCGATGGCATTGGCATTCCGCGTGATCTGGTGGAAGGCGGCCGCTGGCTGCGCAGGGCGGCGGAAGCCGAGTGGATCGAAGCCCAGTTCGTGCTGGCGACGCTGTATCTGGTGGGTCTGCCGGAAGCTGTTGAAAGCGACTCCTTTGCGCTGACGGATGTCGCGCAGAATGTTACAGGCCAGCCCAATTTTCACAGAGCGGCCTATTGGGCGAAACGCGCGGCTGACGCCAAAAATCCGGATGCTGAAGCTCTTTATGGCTACGTGCTGGGCGCGGGGCCGGAAGAGCTTCGTGATCCGGAACAGTCTCTCGTCTGGTATCAGCGGGCGGCCAACGGCGGAAGTCCGCAGGGACATCTGGGGCTCGGTCTGGCGGGACTGCACTCGGCCCAGTCCGATGAGGAACTCGCCGAGGCGATCAGTCATCTCAGGATCGCGGCCGACGCCAATGTCGGCTCGGCTCTCTACCTCATGGGCATCGCCTATGAACGCGGCGCTGGCGCTCCTCAGGACGCTGCTGCCGCTACCGAGTGCTACGGCAAGGCTGCCGCCCATAATGTGCGCTCAGCCCAGGCACGGTACGGACTCGCCCTTCTTGAAGGGCGCGGTATCGAAAAGGATCTCTCGAAAGGCGAGACGTGGCTGCGCAAGGCCGCGCTTGGCGGAGATCTGGAAGCCTCCGCCCTGCTGGGCGACATCCATGCGCGCGGCGGGGACCTGCCGCCCAATTATCTCGAAGCAGCAATCTGGTACAGGCGGGCCGCAGAGGGAGGGCACGGCGCATCGGCCCGTGCCCTCGGCATGCTGTATCTCACGGGAGCAGGCGTCACCCGCGACGAGGACGAAGCGGCGAAATGGTTCCGCTATGCTTCAGAAAAAGGAGATGCCGCCAGCTCCGCCGATCTGGGCAATCTGCTTCTGATGGGTGGCGGCACTGCCGAGGACAGGCTTGCGACACGGTCCCTGTATGAAAAAGCCGCCCATTCCGGTGATCTGATCGCCGCCTTCAATTTCGGCGTCTGTCTCGCCGAGGGAGTCGGGGCGGAGCGGGATGAGGAGCAGGCGGCGCACTGGATGCGCAAGGCTGCCGACGGCGTCATCAACGCGCAATACTGGTACGGCCGGATGCTGATCGACGGACGTGGCGTTCCCGCCAATCCCGAAGAAGGGCGTGAATGGATTCGCAAGGCCGCCGTCGAAGGGATGACGGAAGCCGAACATCATTACGCGCAGATGCTCGTCGTGGGAGAAGGTGGCCCCCCGGATCATGAGGAAGCGCTTCTCATGTTTGAACGTGCCGCAAAACAGGGCAACACCAACAGCATGTTTGCGCTGGGCGCCATGTTCGGAGGTGGACACGACATCCCCGAAGACCGGGAACAGGCCTTTGAATGGTTCAGGCAGGCGGCTGAACGTGGCCATGTCGGCGCGCAGTTGATGATGGGACGCTATCTGACGCGCGGTCTGAATGGAACGTCCGATATGGAAGAAGGGCTTCGCTGGTATCGCAAGGCGGAAGCCGCAGGGGTAACGCAGGCCAGCGCGGAACTGGCGCAACTGAAAATCCCGCCGCGGAAACAGAAATCCGATGACGCAGCGGGAACGAAAGAAGCTGCCCCCTCACCAGCCGATTCTCATTCGGCCGTTGGTTAGGGGCTGTTGGTCAGGCGTTCAACGGCTGGAGGTCGCTCCCGCTCTTCCTCCCGCACGGCTGCGGCGGAGGCCCTGAGTGCAGAGATCGCAGACGCCACAGAGTCGGGAGTGGCCGGCCTCATAACGCCGGAAGACCGCGAAAACTGGGAAAAATGGGCGTCTGGGCAGGCCCAGAGTTCATTCGATAGAGGCGAGTCCTGCTGGAAGGCAGGCGACAGCGCTGGCGCGCTCGGATGGCTGGAACGCGCCCACCGGATGGCGCCCGACAGCCCCAACGTCATGCTTCTCCTCGCCATGGCCCGGCAGGCCTGCGGCTATGGCGCCGGGTCGATTGCTCTGCTTGAAACCCTGACGGCGCGACATGATGTGGCCCGGCTCTGGTGCATGCTCGCCGCCGCCCATCTCAGGCAGGGCGGGACAGGAGAAGCAGTCAACGCGCTGGGGCGGGCTCTTTCCGGTCACGTCTGCACGGAGGAGATGGCGCTTCTTGCGGACCGGATCACGGCGGCGGCGGGCTGTCCCGGCTGGTGTGGTCTGGATGGTCAGGACGCCGTCAGAGTGGGGGCAGGTATAAGCCGCCTGCTTTCAGCGGAGAATGCCGGCGGGAGCCGCCCGTCCCGTCGTAAAAAACGGCTCGCGCCGGTTTCAGGGCGTCTGACGGTCATTGCTGACGGACATGTCTGTTCCGTCCGGCAGGATGAAGCGGGCCGTCTGCATCCGGACAGTCCGGATGAGTTCCTGAACACGACTCGTCTGGAGGTCCTGTGGGATGGCTCCCCCTTGCCGGGAAGCCCGCTTCATCCTGCGGCCGTCATGCGGGCGGAAGGGGTGGTCGAATCGTCTCCGGAAGGGGTGACCGGCTGGGTCTGGCACCCCGCCAATCCGGACCGGGCGCCATTCCTGTGTGTTCTTGATCCTGCCACCGACCGGGAGATCACGACCTTCAGGGCGGAAGCGTTTTCATCGGAAGCCAGCTCAGACATCCCGCTGTCCCGCTTTCGGCAGATTACTCTGTCAGGTGGAGACCTCCCCGCTGGTCTCATCCGGATTGTCGATGAAACAGGCCGGGACCTGACGGGCAGCCCGCTTGAACCGGGTCGGGGAGGTCCTTCCGCCAGAGAAAAAAAACGAGCTTCAACAGCCCGTAAAGTGCAACAGGCAGGCGTTGGAGTGACAACACCGTCCGCGATGAAAGCCCGGAGCTCCAGCCGCTCCGGTGCGGCCGTGCTGATTGTCATTCCGGTTTATCGGGATGTGTCACGTACAAGGGCCTGTCTTGAAAGCGTGCTGGCGTCGCTCCCCGCCGCGTCCCGTGACAGTCCCCGGCTCCTTGTCATCAACGATGCGTCGCCGGAGCCGGACATGGGAGCGCTTCTGCGGAGTTTCGCAAAGGATTCTCGAGTCGCCCTGAAGGAAAATCCGGTCAATCGCGGCTTTGTCGCGACAGCCAATATCGGTCTGGAGGCCGCCCTGTCCGGTCAGACCCGCGCCCGGGATGTCGTGCTGCTGAACAGTGACACCCTTGTCGCCGGTGACTGGCTGGATGAACTGCACACTGTCGCCTGGAGCGCGCCGGATATCGGCACAGTCACGCCGCTGTCGAACGATGCGACCATTATGTCCTATCCGAATGTGGTCGAGGCAAATCCCGCCCCCACGCCGGACCAGACGGCCATCCTGATGAAACTGGCCCGGTCCGCCAACAAGGGCGTGGCCATCGATATTCCGACGGGGCACGGCTTCTGCCTCTATATCCGCAACGATTGCCTTGAGCAGACCGGCCTGCTGCGCGCTGAACTGTTTGCACAGGGATATGGCGAGGAAAACGATTTCTGCCTCCGTGCCCATCGGACCGGATGGCGCAATGTCGCCGCTCCCGGAGCGTATGTTGCGCATGTGGGTTCGGTCTCGTTCGGGACCACGCGTAACGGCCTGCTGCGACGTAACCTCGCCCTGCTCAACAGGCTGTACCCCGGCTATGACGCACTGATCGCAGCGCATGTGAGCGCCGACCCGCTGTTTGAGGCGCGGCGACGGATCGACCTTCTCCGCTGGCGTCGGGCGGGCCGTCTGCAATCCCGTGAAACGGCTTCCGGTGAGACGCCTCCTGTGGTCCTGATGGTGACGCATGATTATGGCGGCGGCGTCGAACGGGTGGTGCGCCAGCGGGCCGGGGCGCTGAAGGGGGCGGGGAGTCGCCCCGTGCTGATCCGTCCGGTCAAAGGCGGTTGCCGGATTGAGGGGAGTGGGGGCGAAGAAGATCTTCTTTCAGCTTCCTTTCCGAATCTGCGCTTCAGACTGCCGACGGAATGGCCGCGGCTGCTTCGTCTGCTGACGGCGGATCCGGTCGATCATATCGAATGGCATCACGCCAGTGGCCACCACATGGCCATGCGGGAAATCGCCTCCGTCCTTGGTGTTCCGTATGATGTGTATGTGCATGATTACATCTGGTTCTGCCCCCGCATCTCCCTCGTGGGGAGAACCCGTCGTTACTGTGGCGAACCGGATGTGGCCCTCTGCGAGGACTGCGTGACGACGCTGGGCCGGAGTGTGGATGACGACATGCCGGTCGCTGATTATGTGGCGCGATCGGCGCGGGAGCTGGAGGCCGCACGTTCCGTGATCGTGCCCTCCGATGATGCGGCGCAGCGGATGCGACGTCACTTTCCGGCTCTCAGGCCGGTTGTCATGCCTCTGGAAGATGATCGTCCTGATCTGACGCTGGCGCGGTACAGCCAGCTTTTTCCGTCATCTTCCCGTGCGCCTCTGGCGGGTTTGCCCCGCACACCCGGCCGGTTCCGGGTGTGCGTGGTCGGGGCGATCGGCAAGGAAAAGGGGTATGACGTTCTGCTGGCGGCGGCACGCGAGGCCAGGGAGCAGGGGCGGCCCATAGAATATGTCATCGTCGGCCATACACCCGACGACGCGTCGCTCATGGAGACCGGCCATGTGCATGTCACAGGATTCTATCGCGAAGAAGAGGCGATTGCGCTGATTCGGGCCCAGCAGCCGGATTATGGACTTATTCCGTCAGTATGGCCTGAAACATGGTGTTTCGCGCTGGGCGTGACATGGCAGGCGGGCGTGAATGCGGCGGCTTTCGATCTTGGGGCTGTTGCTGACCGGATACGGACAACAGGAAGAGGCCACATCCTGCCGCTTGGTATATCGGCGATGCAGCTTAACGTGATATTGATATCTCTGTGTCAGCACTCTGGCGAAAGGCTATCGTGAAAAGTTATATTCAAGAACAGCTCAATTGCCGCCTTGTCTGCCTGCTTTGGTTGGCAGAATGTCCCCGGAATACCTGAAACCTTATTCAGAACAACCTACGGAACGAATTTATGTCACAGAGTGGCCAGTCCCAGAATCAGAATCGTGTCATCGACCTGAAGGTGTCAGGACACCTGATGACACTCGATCAGGGATTATTCTGCGTTTTTCATGTGCCGTCACAGGAGCCGCCCAGCCCGCGCGGCCTTCCCGGCGTCCGTCTCACTCAGCCGCCTCTCGTGAATGGCGCTGTCACGATTTCGACTTTTGACGATACAGGCTGGCTCGGCGGTCAGAACAATGCCGCCCTGATCCGCGTCACGCAGGGTCCGGCGCAGGTTCTGGTGACCGTTTATCAGGAAGCCGGTAGCCCGCATGAGGCGCCGCGCCTTCAGGTTGTTCGTCTCAGTGACGCCCTGTCCGCGCCTGTCGCCGCGGGTTACGGCTCGGCTGCGCCTCAGGGTGCGGCTGTCGGCATTCCTTCTGCCGCACCCGCTGAAACCGCTGCGGCTCCCGGCCAGCAGTTCGAAGTCGCCGCGCACATCCAGCGCCGAGGCGATGTCGTGTCCATGCTGGGCGAATGGATGGGGAAACCGGGCAGCCGCTCATGGATCGAAGGATTCGGCATCGCTCCGAACAGGCTGATTACAGCGGAAGACATCGAATATCAGGCCGTCCTCGGCAAGGGATGGCTCTCCCCCTGGACGGAAGGCAGCAAGTATTGTGGCAGCCGTGGCATGGCGCTGCCTATTCTTGGCCTGCGGGTGAGACTGAAGGGCGCTGCTGCGGAAGAGTATCTCTGCGAGCTTGAGGCATCCTTCACGGATGGTACGAAAATTGGTCCCGTCGGCGAGGACGATACGGCCGAAGCCGAAAGTCTGGCTCCTCTGGAGGCTTTCCGCGTCACGATCATCCCGCGTGATCCGGCAGCCGCCGCAGTTCTGCGCGAAGCAGAGGAACTGGAAGATGTGCTGGAGGAAGACCTCGCCCTTCTTGAGGAAGAGAATGACTTCGTCCCGGCGCGCAAGCCCGTAAAGCCCGGTCGATCGGCGACCAGGGCGTCGAAGCCGCCTGTCGCGAAGCCAGCGGTCAAGGTTGCGGCCCGGGCGACTGCCGCACCGGTGAAGACTTCCGGGGTATCACAGGCCCGGGCGTCACAGGCAAAGGCAGTGAAAGCTCCGGCAAAACCAGCAAAAGCGTCAACGCTGCGTAAGCCGGGTCGCCGCTGACATCTTCTGGGTGTGAGGAGCAGGTTTTCTGTTCCTCACATTGCTGTAATCCTGTTTCCGGTATGAGGCCTGCCTCGATTTCAGGGTCTTCTGCTGCCAACGCCCAGTAACGTCGGCCAATATCAGGAACGGATCGCCGACACATCTTGCAAATGGATACCGGTCTTGAAATTTCTTTTTGTTCACCAGAATTTTCCCGGACAGTTCCTGCATATTGTCCGCCATTTGATCCGGTCCGGCACGCATGAGGTCGTCTTCATCAGCGAGAATAATGACAACGTCATTTCTGGTGTGCGTCGGGTTATTTATCGGAAGCCGGTATCCCCGCCGGATGCGACCCACCCCGGGGCCCGCGAGTTCGCTCTGGCTCTGAGCCGGGCTGATGCTGTTGCGCAGGCTGCTTCAACACTCAAAGGCCTCGGTTTCACTCCCGATATCATCATCGGCCATCATGGTTGGGGTGAGCTTCTCAATCTTCATGATATTTTCCCAGCTTCTCCGATTCTCGGGTATTTCGAATTTTTCTATCATTCAGATGGATTCGATGTCGGATTCGATCCTGAATTTCCGACAATGCCCGATATGCTGCCCCGCATCCGGGCCAAGAACGCCATCAATCTGGTCGCGCTGAATAATCCCGGCTGGGGCCAGACGCCGACGCTGTTTCAGCGCAGCACATATCCATCCTGGGCGCTCGACAAGATCTCCGTGCTGCGCGAAGGCGTCGATCTCGACCTGTGCAGCCCTGATCCAAAAGCTGCCCGACACACGCTGCACATCAAGGATGTGACGATTTCACCCAAGGATCGTCTGATTACCTATGTCGCCCGTGATCTTGAGCCCTATCGTGGTTTCCATGTCTTCATGCGTTCATTGCCCCGGATTCTGAAGGAATGTCCAAAGGCCCGTGTTGTTCTGGTCGGTGGGGATGGCGTCAGTTACGGAGCCCGTCTGGCCCATACGACCTGGCGGCAGTACATGCTTGCCGAGTTGCAGGGGCAGCTTGATCTCGATCGCGTTCATTTTGTCGGTAAAGTAACCTACGACGAATTTCGCGCTCTTCTGAAACGCTCTGACGCGCATGTCTATCTGACCTACCCGTTCGTAGCCTCATGGTCTCTGCGGGAAGCCATGGCGATGGGCTGTGCGATTGTCGGAAGCGCCACGGAGCCGGTGAATGAGTTCATCGAAGACGGGAGCACCGGTCTGCTTGCGCCGTTCCTTGAGGCCAGGAAAATAGCCGATGCGGTCCTGACTCTTCTGGACAATCGCAAACAGGCTCAAATGTTGCGGGAAGCTGCGCGGACTCAGGCTGAAGCAACCCTTTGCCTCAATGATTACCTCACGCGTTACGAGGATCTGATTGAACAGGTCAGCGGGCTGTCACCCTCTGCCGATGTTGCGCCACAGCCTCGCAAACGCAGTCCACGTAAACCTGTTGCCCAGAGTGCTGCGGCTTCCAAAAAATCCAGTCCGTCCAAAGCTGTTCCGAAAACGCCTGTGTCCGCGAAATCCCGTTCAGGGACATTACTGCCCACCTGATTTCATGCGTATTATGTTTGTCGGGTGTGCGGCTTTGTTTGTAACTGTAGATTCTTTTCTATCAGTAAGAGGAGTCGGGTAGGCTTGAATAGTCTGCCCGAACGGCCCGTGTTCTTTGGATATGTTTCAGGGGGTTTTGTCCTGGGCTTTACAAAGGGACACTGTCCCTTTGATGCCGCTCTGGCGTCAAAGCAGAGAGAAGAAAACCACGTGAAAGGCGGATAAAGCCGGAGAGAGCACTCTCCGGCCTGTAAAAGGTCAGACCAGTCCTTTTACCCAATCTTTCAGCTGGCTCTTGGGAAGCGCACCAACTTTTGTTTCCACCGGCTTGCCATCCTTGAACAGGATGAGGGTCGGAATGCCTCGAACGCCGAATGTGTTCGGTGTGAGGGGGTTGTCGTCGATATTGACCTTTGCCACCTTTAGCTGGCCTTTGAACTCCGCACCGATTTCATCCAGCGCCGGCGCAATCATCTTGCAGGGACCGCACCACTCTGCCCAGAAATCGACCAGAACAGGACCGGAGGCCTTCAGTACATCAGTCTCGAAAGTGGTGTCGCTGACTGCGACGGTGTTTTCGCTCATGTGCGTCGTCCTTGTGTAGGTGTGCCTGAACAGTTGGGGTGAGTTGGCCTCAGGTCAAGCCCCTTCTCTCCGAGGCATGAAGAGTTTTGCAGATGCATCCGCCGTTGGCATGTCCGTTTCAGGGTGTCTGGGTCTGAGCCCCACAAAAGGACGCAGTCCGCCTGATGCTGATCCGGTTTGAAAACAGAGGGGCGAAGGGCAGAACTGTCTGGTTTTTGCAGGATATATGCCGGCCTGAAAAGCGGTTTTTCCGGGCTGGTCACACGGGGAAGCATGGTCTGAACGCAGCATGTAAGGTGATCGGAGAGCGGTCCGTCTCACTCTGAGTAAGGCGCAATGGGCGAGCAGGGAAACCTGAGATGCCGGTTCAGCCTCCGGGAGTCTCTCCGGGATTGCGTGCCGGAGAGCTGCGGTGCTCGGCCTCCTCAGTCAGCTCCTTTATGTAGCTTAAAAGCGAAGCAGTGCGTGTCAGAGTAAAACCGAGAGCCGCTATTGTCCGGATGGTTTCCGGAGTGAGGCCAGCTTCCTGCTGGAGAAGCTTTTCATCATCATCACTCAGGTCTGCCATCGGGTATCTCGTCTTGATGCGCGGTTGACCGCATTCAAGACGAGAGTCGTGAACGCATGATGAAAACTGTCTGTCAGGCAGGGAAATGCGGCGCGTATATCTTCATGAGAAGATGTGGAGAAACTTTTCCAGGCATAAAAAAACCGGCGTCCCTGAGGAGGCCGGTTTTTTGGCGTAAAGCGGGGCTGGATTAGAAGCCTTCACGCTCGATACGCTTGCGCTCCATCTTGCGGGCGCGTCGGACAGCTTCTGCTGCTTCACGAGCGCGACGCTCGGAAGGCTTCTCATAGTGGCGACGAAGCTTCATCTCGCGGAAAAGCCCTTCGCGCTGCATCTTTTTCTTGAGGGCCTTGAGAGCCTGGTCGACATTGTTGTCACGAACGAGAACCTGCACTGGCTGGTCGTCTCCTGAAAGAACCTGCTGACCTCGATCATGCCCGGTTCACAAGTTTCTATAGGGTGTACGGGACTCCTGTGTGGAGCCTCGTATCTGAGTTGGCCGCGTCCTTAACACACGCCCGCAGGAAAAGACAATCGAATCCGTGGATCATGGCTTGGGAAAGAATGGGCGTTTCTGTCACGTCGGAATGCGGCGTATCCTGTCAGGCCGTCGGAGAGCAAGGTGAGCATGACATTACTAAAGATCGCCCGCATGGGGCATCCGGTCCTTCTGAAGACTGCCGGGATTGTGGAAAACGTTGCTGATCCGGCCATCCAGACCCTGATTGACGATATGATCGACACGATGCACGACGCTGGTGGAGTGGGTCTTGCCGCTCCACAAGTGCATGTTTCAGAAAGAATTTTTGTCTATTATGTGCCGACCTCCCGTCTGGAAGAGGGAGAGCAGGCGCCTGAGGGCGTGCAGGTGTTGATTAATCCGATTCTGGAGCCTGTCGATGATGAAGTGCGTCTGCGGATGGAAGGCTGCCTGTCCATTCCGGGATTGCGTGGCTGGGTTCCTCGCCATGCGCGGGTTCGATATCAGGGACTCGACCGGACAGGATCTCCGGTTTCCGGAATCGCCGAGGGATTCCACGCAAACGTGATCCAGCACGAAGCGGATCATCTGGATGGCGTTCTTTACCCGATGCGGATGACAGATCTTGGTCTGATGGGCTTTGATACGGAAGTGAGCCGGTTTCTGACGCCGGACACCATTTTGGGACGCAGTGAACAATGAGTGGCAGGGACAGGATTCTTCAGTTTGCGGCGGGCGCGGGCTACGGGCTGCTTCAGGGAATGACGCCGCCGTCCGTTGAGCATTCCGGGGAACGGGATCAGGCGTTGAAAGCGCTGGCTGGGGTGGCCGGAGAAAAAGGATGGACGCTGGCAGCGCTGAAGGACGTGGCGGGGCCGGACGCCGATCTTCTGTTTCCCGGTGGACGCACCGAAATTCTTGAGGCCTGGGCTGATCTGGTCGATCGTGAGATGACCGAGCGTGTTCTGCTGGCCATCGATGAGGGCGAGTGTCCGCGCCTCAGCCAGAAAGTCCGCAGGGCTGTTCTGGAACGGCTGGATATTCTGGAGCCCTACCGTACTGCGGAGCGCCGCGCCGCGACGGTGCTGCTGTCGCCCTGCGCGGGGACAATAGCGCCACGTATTCTGTCGCGGACCGTGAATGCCATCTGGGACGCATCGGAAGACGTGTCGGGCGGCGTGACGTGGGCGACCAAACGGATCAGCCTCACCGGTATTTACGTCCCAACCTTTCTGGCCTGGCTGGGTGGTGCTGATCATGGCAGGGTGGAGCGGATTCTGGACTCGGGCCTGGCCCGGACACGGCGTCTGGGTGAGCTGAAGCAGCGTATGTTCCGGCCAGGGGGGCTCAGGGCAGCGTGAAACGATTCGTTGAAGCCCGGACCGGGGGAGAAACTGTCGCAGGAGACGGCGTTCTGTTCCTCCGGGAGCAGCAGATCAGGCTCGCTCAGGAGCTGATGTTGCTGGTCTCGCTCGATATGGGGCAGGCGGCTTCACCGGTTCTGACGCAGTTCGGCCTTGGCGTGGCGCAGCACAGGGCCCTGCAGATGCTGGCATTCCAGCCGGGGCTGACTGTGGGGGAGTTGCAGAGTGTTCTGTGTGTCACGAAACAGAGCCTGGCACGGACACTGAACGAGTTGCAGGAGCGCGCCCTCGTCAGGATTGAGCAGGGACGACAGGACCGTCGGCAGCGCTTTCTGTTCCTGACCGATGAAGGGGCTGAAATCGAAGCGCAGCTTTTCGCTGTGCAGCGCGAACGTATGGTGGCGGCCTATCGGGAAGCGGGAGGTAACGCCGTGCAGGGTTTCCGGCAGGTTCTGCAGGGAATGCTGTCCGAGGGCAGTCGCACCTTTCTCGCGCGGCGGGAAAGACAGGCCAGGGACTCAGTGAGGGGAGGGCGACGTGATGGCCAGTGAGGCGACGCAGAAAGCCGGCAGGGACGATGTCCTTATGGCCTCTGAAGACGAAAACAGCACCACTCACGTGCTGGTGGTGGATGATGACGCCCGTCTGAGACGGCTTCTTCAGCGTTACCTTAAGGAAAACGGTTTCCGGGTCACCGGCGCCTCGTCCGCGGCCGAGGCGCGTCAGGCGCTGGGTTTCATGCTGCCGGATGCTCTGGTGCTGGATGTCACCATGCCGGGCGAGGACGGTCTGGAACTGACCAGATCCCTGCGCGGACAGGGGCTGGATATTCCCATCCTGCTTCTGACGGCACGAGGAGAGGCGGAAGACCGGATCACGGGACTTGAAGCCGGGGCCGATGACTATCTGGGCAAGCCGTTCGAACCGCGTGAGCTGCTGCTCCGTCTGAAAGCGCATTTGCGTAAACACGCGCCCCCCCCGCCATCCGATAATCTGCGAATCGTCAGGCTGGGGGCGCTCGAATTCGATCCCAGCCGGGGCATTCTTTCCGGCCCGGACGGTGTTGTGCATCTGACCGGCGGCGAGGCGGCGCTGCTGGCGGTTCTCTCCCGCCGCCCCAACGAGGTGTTGTCGCGCGAAGAGATCGCGAACGCTCTGGATATGACGGAAATCGGAGAACGCGCTGTCGATGTGCAGGTGACGCGCCTGCGTCGTCGTATCGAAGCAGACCCACGTGAGCCGCGCTATGTGCACACGCTTCGTGGCAAGGGCTACATGCTGAAACCGGGAATCTGACGGCAGTCATGCGTGGCTGGCGCACATTCTGGGGTGAGGGCCGCCTCGACCGGTCCGTGCGGCGCGTTCTGCCCAATTCCTTTCTCGGCCGCTCTCTGCTGATTGTGCTGATTCCCCTGCTGGTTACGCAGGGAATCGCGCTGGAACTGTTTTACGGCAATTATCTGCACGTGATGTCCCGTCGCATGTCCGAAAGTGTGGTCTCTGAAATCAGTCTGTCGCTGGATTTTCTGGAGCGCTATCAGACACGAGCCGACCGGGCGTGGCTGACGAAGCAGGTGCGGTCACGCACGCAGCTTGCCGTGGAATGGCATCAGAATGCGAAACTGACGAAACTGGGTTCGACCCACGTTGTCGGGCCGATGGACGAAGACCTTGTCCGGACGCTTCAGGCCTTCATTTCCTATCCGTTTTTCGTGGACTGGCTGACGGACGAACACCACGTTTTCATCATGATCCAGTTGCCTGACGGCGTGCTGAAGGTTGACGCTCCCCGTAAGCGGCTCGATGTCGGGCAGATCTGGCTTTTCGTACTCTGGGCATTGGGCAGTTCACTGCTGCTGTTCAGTGTGGCGGCTCTGTTCATGCAGAATCAGGTGCGGGCCGTAAGGCGTCTGGCCAAGGCCGCCGAGCAGTTCGGTCTGGGACGGGATGTTGGTCCGATCCGGCCGGAAGGAGCCCGCGAAGTCCGTAAGGCCGCTGTGGCCTTCAACCGCATGCAGGAACGTATTTCCCGATTCGTCATACAGCGTACCGCAGTGCTTGCAGGCGTGTCTCACGATCTGAGAACGCCTCTGACCCGCCTGCGTCTTTCCTTTGCCATGTTCCCCCAGTCCGGCATGGTGGATGCCGCACTGCTCCGGGATGACGTGCATGACATGATCGGCGATGTCGCTGAAATGGAGCGACTGATCGAGAGTTATCTCTCCTTCGCGCGTGGGGAGGGGGCCGAGGCTCCGGAGAATCTGGATGTCGCCATGCTGCTGGAGGATGTCGCGGCTGCCATCGTGCGCGCCGGAGGCCGGGTGATGGGGGTGGCCTGTGAGCCTGGTCTGGTCATTGAGGCGCGGCCGGATGCGATGCGTCGCATGCTGGGCAATCTTCTGGAAAATGGCCGGCGTCTTAATGCGGCCCTGTGGCTTTCAGCGCGTCACGAAGGGCACAGCATCATGATCGAGGTGGATGATGATGGACCGGGTATTCCGCCGGAGCGCAGGGAAGAGGTTTTTCGGGCGTTTTCAAGCAGCAAGAAAGGCGGCACTGGTCTTGGACTGACAATCGTGCGCGATATCGTGCATGCGCATGGTGGAGAAATCAGGCTCGGGCAGAGCGCCCGCGGCGGCCTGAATGTGTGCATCACCCTGCCTCGATGACCTGATTGACCGGTAACCGGTCAGCAGATGGGAGGTGGCGTGGGAGAGCGCCCTGCTCTCCCGGAAAGATCAGGGCAGACTGTTGCCCGCTCCGCCATGGCCCGGACCGTTGTTGCTCATGCCCATTCCGCCACTGCCGCCGCCGAAGGAGCTGTTGTTCATCATGCCCTGCATCGGGTTGTAACGCCCGACATTGCCGATGATTTCCTGAAGGATGTTGATTTTGGTGCCCGGTGTCGGTGTCTTGTCACCAACCATGCCCGGATGTTTGGCGTCCTTGGGGCCGAGCGTTCTGAGCGAGCGGAGCGTTCCGGCCTGATCGAAGTTCAGGACAACGACCTGCTGCTTTGTGATGTGCGGAAAGTTCGCCGGGGTCGGCGCCGTCATCATCGACACATAAATCCAGGTATTGTCGTCGAAGGTCGCCTTGGAGGTTGGTGATCCGAGCAGATCAAGGGCGTCAGCGCGATTGCTCACACCCGGCTTGAGCTGATTGTAATCGTCAGCCTCGATAAGCGAACCACGCGGCATGGGTGAGTTTTCGAACACCGAACAGCCGGAGAGAAGAAAGAGGCCTGTCGTCAGCCCCAGCGCCATAAAGGCCTGTCTGCTGCGGCTGCCTGTGGCCGGCCGTGATTCAGTCCGGGAGAAAGGCTGGCGTTTTGACATGACGGTAGTCTGTTCTCTCCGCGAATGGACCCAGTAAATATTGTTATTGTTAAAGCACAAGGAGCGGATGTCCGATAGAGTGTTTTCTGTCACACTGATGGCGCTATCATCGGGCTTTGTGTCGGGAAAGGACTGTATAGAGTGACTGATTCCGGAGTTTCCGAATTTTCCCGTCCCGTTCTTGTGCGAACATTGCGGGGTGCGTCCGTCGACTCTCCCCGTGAAATCTCGGTGACCGCGACCGCGACCGAATGTGTCCGCATTGCGGAACGGCTTGGTTTGCCAAATGTGGCGAGCCTGACATGTCGGTATGAACTCCATCCTCAGACAGGACATACGGTGCTGGCGACGGGATCGATGACGGTCCGGCTCAGCCAGCTCTGCGTGCTGACGCTGGAGGTGTTCGAGGATGTGATCGCCGAGCGCTTCGTCATTCGATTCGTCCCGGCTTCCGAGCATGACGGATCCTTCGATGAGAACAGCGAGCTGGATGAAATCGACGATATTCCTTATGATGGTGACGTGATTGATCTCGGGGAAGCCGCGGTCGAGCAGCTCTCTCTCATCCTTGATCCGTATCCGCGTCGTCCCGGCGTGACGCGGCCTGCGGCTGTTCTGACCGAGGATGAGGTTTCCCGGCAGGCCGAGGAAGACGAGGCCGAGGAACGCCCCAATCCTTTCGCCGCTCTTTCCAGGCTTAAACGCGACGGTTCGTGAACGTCTGCATCCTGTGCGGACCTGTCAGTTTTCGATCAGTCCTTGCGGAACCGGTGCTGGTCTGGTAGAGCCCCGCGCTCAATTGTAGTTATGTCTCAGGTTCCGTTTTCCGGCGGTTCCGGGATACCATCATTTCGGAGGGGCTTGCACCCATGGCTGTACCTAAAAGAAAAACGTCTCCTTCCCGCCGTGGTATGCGTCGCAGCCATCAGGCTCTGAGTGTCGAAGCCCATGCCGAGTGCGGAAACTGCGGTGAGCTGAAGCGCCCGCACCACGTCTGCAGCCACTGTGGCCATTATGACGGTCGTGAAGTGATTGCGGCCGGCAAGGCTCTGAAAGTTGCAGTTCGCGCCTGATTGCGGTGTTGGTAACTTGACAAGCGGTATTCCTGATCAAGCCAGGCACGCTTCACTCATGAATGCCGGATCGCATTCATGAGTGAGGTGGAGCGCTCCGCCGCAGAGACTGCCCAGAGTCCGGAACCGTTTTCCCTCGCCGTCGATGCGATGGGTGGCGATGGCGGACCTGAGATGGTCGTTGCAGGACTGGCTGTCGCAGCGGATCGGCATCCGGGAGCCCGGGTGCTGCTTGTCGGTGACGAAAAACGTCTGAGACCGCTTCTTGCCCGGCATCCTAAAGCCGCCGCCATCTGTACGCTCAGGCATGCGCCTTCCGCTGTGAGTATGGAGATGAAACCCACGGCTGCACTGCGGCTGAAGGATTCGTCCATGCGCATGGTCATGAATGCGGTCGCTGGTGGAGAAGCGGCAGGTGTCGTGTCGGCTGGAAACAGCGGCGCGATGCTGGCGCTTGCCAAGATCGTCATAAAAACTCTCCCAGGCATTTCGCGCCCTGCCATGGCGGCTATCAGTCCCAGCATGAAAGGCGATGTCGTCATGCTGGATCTGGGGGCCAACGTGGCGTGTGACTGGCGTAATCTGGTTGAGTTCGCGGTCATGGGTGAAGCCTTCGCCAAGGCTGTGCTTGGTCTTCCGGCTCCTACGATCGGCTTGCTGAATGTCGGCGCGGAGGAGCTCAAGGGTGACGAGAAGCTGCGTCAGGCCGCCGATGTGCTGAGAGACAGTCCGCTGGCCGGACAGTTTCACGGCTTTATCGAGGGACATGACATCACGGCGGGCACGACGGATATTGTCGTGACGGACGGCTTTACGGGGAACGTGGCGCTGAAGACAGGCGAAGGCGCCATGAAAATGGCGTCCGGTCTGTTCAGGCAGGTGTTCACCAGCAGCCTTGCCGGGCGTCTGGCCTACCTTCTGGTGCGTCCTGCTCTGGAACGTATGAAGGACTGGCTTGATCCGCGCCGGTATAACGGTGCGGTCTTTGTGGGACTCAATGGTGTTGTCGTGAAATCACATGGCGGCACGGATGCTGAAGGTTTCGCGTCCGCCGTCGACGTGGCGATGGACATGGTCACGCATCATTTCAACGACGGGATTCGGACCCGTCTGGGGAACATGCCCTCTCTGACGACGAATCGGTCCCTCACCGATGTGGAGCGCCAGCCTGCGGCATGATTCAGGCTCGGGTGATCTGCCCCGTGCCTGTCGGTAGTTTTGACGTGGTTTCTGTGAACTGAAGACAGCGGACGAGGGTTGTACATGACCCCCTCGTCCTTAAGGTGTGCCGGATGACGATACGTTCCATGCTGGTTGGTGTTGGCAGCTATCTCCCTGAGAAAATTGTTACCAATGACGAGCTCTCAGAGCGTCTCGATACGTCGGATGAGTGGATTCGCGGGCGCACAGGCATCGGTCAGCGGCATATCGTCAGCGGCAGCGAGAACGCTGTCTACATGGCGTCCCGTGCCGCCCAGCGAGCACTGGATTTTGCCGGTATTGATCCGGTTGATGTGGACGCCGTCATTGTGGCGACATCAACACCCGATCAGGTCTTTCCGGCGACAGCCGTGCGCGTGCTCGGCGATCTCGGCGTGACGAACGGATTCGGCTTCGATGTCGCCGCAGCCTGCAGTGGCTTCATCTATGCGCTGTCCATGGCGGATGCCTTCATCCGTGCGCGCAATGCGAAATGCGTCGTCGTCATCGGCAGTGAGGTTTATTCCCGTATCCTCGACTGGTCGGACCGGGGTACGGCCGTGCTGTTCGGTGATGGTGCGGGAGCTGTTGTGCTGCAGGCCAGTGAGGATCCCGGCGAACGTGGAGTTCTCTCCACGCATCTGCACGCGGATGGCTCGACCGGAGATCTTCTCTACATTGACGGCGCTATCGGGCGGCCAGACCATACGGGCCACCTCCGCATGAATGGAAGAGAAGTCTTTCGTCATGCGGTGGCGAAACTGGCGTCTTCTGTTGATGAGGCGCTTGAAACTGCGGGTCTTGCAGCGTCGGACGTGTCCTGGCTGGTGCCGCATCAGGCGAATATCCGGATTATTGAAGGTGTGGCCCGCAAATTGCAGATGCCGATGGAAAAGGTGGTGGTCACGGCTGACCGTCACGCGAATACTTCGGCAGCCTCCATCCCGTTGGCGCTGGATGAAGCCATGCGTGACGGACGGATAAAACGGGGTGATCTGGTGCTCATGGAAGCGCTGGGTGGCGGACTGACCTGGGGGTCGGCGTTGGTGCGGATCTGAGGCTGCGTGTTCGATCGGATGATTTATCTGGTGGGCGGCTTTTCTCCTGCAAGACGTAATTGACGGGCTGCATCAGCATGTTACCTTGCGGGTATGAGCACGGTAACGCGCGCCAGTCTGGCGGAACACATCTATACGGAAGTCGGCCTGTCCCGGAGTGAGTCCGTGGCGTTGCTGGAAGCCGTCCTTGAAACAATGGCGGTGGCGCTTGAGTCCGGGGAGTCGGTGAAGATCAGCGGCTTCGGCACCTTCATGGTGCGCCGGAAAGGACAGCGCAGCGGCAGAAATCCCAAGACCGGAGTCGAGATTCCAATTCTCCTCCGGTCAGTGATTTCCTTCCGGCCCAGCCATATTCTGCGGGGCGCGGTCAACGGTGAGTCTGAATGAGCACCGACGGGACTTCGGATACAACACCGGACACTGACGACGAGATTCGCGGACGCAAGGGGCCTCTCGCCTTTCGTACCATCAGCGAAGTCGCTGATGAACTGAAGGTGCCCCAGCATGTGCTGCGATTCTGGGAAACGCGGTTTGAACAGGTTCATCCTCTGAAACGTGGGGGTGGTCGTCGCTATTACCGACCGGAAGATGTCGATCTGCTCCGTCGTATCGCGACGCTGCTCTACGTCAAGGGTTACACGATCAAGGGTGTGCAGCGCGTTCTCCGTGAAAAGGGACCGGAGGGGCTGGAGGAGGAAGTCAGCGGTAAAGTCGCTGACGCTTCAACGGATTCTGCTGTTTCAGAACCTGAAGTTTCCCTTAAGCGGGACGAAGGGTGGCAGACGCCTTCCGCTGTCGTGCAGCCTGAACCGCAGATTGTCACGGTGACTGTGCGCGATGAGCGGCTGGAAGGCGAGCATGATCGGATGCGCAGAAGTCTTGAGGATATCCTGCATCGGCTGGCTGAGGTAAAGGCCAGTCTGACAGCCGACTGACGGGTCAGAACAGGTCAATTGAGCGGATGCCGCCGAACCTCTCTTGTGGAGGGTCGGCAAGCCTGCTAGAGAGTGGCCGTTCATTACTGACGGGCAGTAGCGCAGCCTGGTAGCGCATCAGTCTGGGGGACTGGGGGTCGTGGGTTCGAATCCCGCCTGCCCGATATTTACCTGAAAAGGTAAAACGTCAGTAAGCATCATTTTCATAAAATCTGATGATATTCCGCGATCTGCAAAGGCCGTGGGGTATGAGTGTGGCAAGGGTGAACCTTTCCTCCTCCTCATGCTGTGACGCTCTGATCTTGCTCTTCCGCCGTCCGGGGGGTAGAAGCCCGCCTTTGATCCCCAGTGTTTCCTTCTTCAGGGATAAGTTATGAAACAGCAGGCAAACCTGATCCGCGCGGGCCAGGTCATTGAGCATGACGGCCGTCGCTGGACGGTTCTCAAGCAGCAGATCATCACGCCAGGCAAGGGCGGCGCGTTCATTCAGGTGGAAATGCGCGACCTGAAGACCGGCAACAAGACCAACGAGCGCTGGCGTACAGCCGACACGGTCGAACGTCTGATCACCGAGGACAAGGAATACAATTATTCCTATATGGATGGTGAGACCCTGGTTCTCATGGATCCGGAGACGTTCGAGCAGTTCATGATCCCGCTCGAACTGCTGGGCGATCAGGCGCCATTCCTTCAGGACAATATGGTTCTGAACGTGAACCTTGTCGAAGGCGATCCGGTTGCCGTGACGCTGCCGCCGCACGTGACGCTGGAAATTGTCGAGGCTGACCCGGTTGTGAAAGGCCAGACGGCGAGTTCGTCCTACAAGCCTGCGAAGCTGTCCAACGGCGTGAAGACCATGGTGCCTCCGTTCATCGAAGCGGGTGAGCGCATCGTGGTCCGTACTGATGACGCCAGCTATGTGGAGCGTGCGAAGTCCTGAGGGATTCCGTCCGACACTGAGCATCACCGGATGACGTTATCCCGCATCCGGTGATTCCCCATTTCCGCTTTTCTACAGGATCAAATGTCGTGGCGATGCGTCTTTCCCCCGTAATGACCGTGATGCAGGCAGCAGCTGACAAAGCATCGAAGCGTCTCCTGCGTGACTTCAACGAGGTCGAGCAGCTTCAGGTCAGCATCAAGGGGCCGGGTGACTTCGTGTCGCAGGCTGACATGCGCGCCGAACGAACCCTGAAGGAAGAGCTGGAGCGGGCTCGACCGGGCTATGCCTTCCTGATGGAAGAGAGTGGCGAGTCGGGCGGGGATAACTGGACCTGGCGCTGGGTAGTGGACCCTCTGGATGGCACCACCAACTTCCTGCACGGCATTCCGCACTGGGCGATTTCCATCGGTCTCCAGCGGCGTCTGCCCGACGGGTCCATCGAACTTGTCGCGGCGCTTGTCTATAATCCCGCGGCAGGCGAGATGTTCTGGGCGGAAAAAGGCGTAGGCGCTTATCTGAACGACCGGCGTATCCGCGTGTCGGCGCGTCGTGACATGCTGGAATCCCTGTTCGCCACCGGCATTCCGTTTGCCAAGGTGTCTCCGAAACGCCGCCTGCCTTTCGCTCGCGTGATGGGTGTGCTCATGCCACAAGTTGCCGGCATCCGTCGTTTCGGCGCCGCTGCTCTGGATCTGGCGTGGGTCGCGGCAGGCCGTTACGAAGGATACTGGGAATTCGGCATCAAGCCGTGGGACTGTGCTGCCGGCGCCCTGATCGTGCGTGAGGCAGGTGGACATTGCACCGACCCGGATGGAAATGATCTCAATGACCTGCCGGATGACGTGCTGATCGTTGCTGGCAATAGCCACATGCACGGCAAGTTGCGCGAGATCGTGGCGGAAAGCCTGACTGCCGCCTGATCTTCAGTTCGCCACTTTTCGGGCTGATCCTCGAAGGCTGTTCCCGTGGTGCTGGGGCATGAGTGTTTTCCGCAGGATCATCCGGTCCACTTTGTCCCGAGGCTTTTTTGCATGAGCGGTTTGAAAAAGCGTTTTCATAAGCCCGATGGTCGTCACCTGCTGGCGGTGACCGGCATGCTTGCTGTGGTGGGACTGGTGGCGGCTGGTGCAGCAGATACAGCATGGGCGCAAATCACCACGGACACCTCGGCGCTGGGAGCGCTTGGGACGCCAGTAGCGGACACGCCGAAAACCGAGGCGGTTCAGGCAAAAAAAACGACCCGTAAACAGGCGGTGGCCACCCCGACGACCGCAAGATCCGCGTCAGCCAGACCGGAAGCGAAAAGTGCGTCTTCCAGCACCACAACGACCGGGCCTGCTCCCGGAGCGCCTTCTGTGGCCAGACCCTCGAAACCGCCTCCGGCAGCGACCATTCCCGCAGCCCCCCCGCCAGCTCCTGTCCTGACACCCGTCATCATCCCGGTCGAGCTGCATCCTTTTCCGATTCCGCCCGATCCTCAGCCGTCAAAAGACGCCAAGGGTGATGTGCTGCCGATCAGTGGTGGGTTGCGGGTGACGTTTGGTGCGGATTCGGCGCAGCTCAATCAGGAAACGAAAAATGGCATACTGGCGTTCGCCAATATGCTGAAAGAGCATCCTGACGTCAGGGCGCTGGTCGATATTACGGCCAGCGGCGTGCCCAACGATCTGTCGCGCCCGCGCCGCATGTCGCTGAGTCGCGGACTGACTATCCGGGCGGTCCTGATGAACGCCGGAATTCCGTCAACGCGGATTTATATTCGTGTGATCGGCCTGCCGGACAAGACCGGGATCGAGACACCGGCAGACCGGGCTGACATCCGTCGTTCAGACGAGGCTCCACCCGAAAAATAAGGCTTTTGCAAGCAGGGTCGAGGGCAGGATCTCGGTGTCGTGGGACTTTGTCCCCGTCGCACAAAGAGGCGCAGAGTCCCTTCTGTCCTGATTTCTTTCAGTCATGCACGACAGAGGATGAGGTGCGCCAATCAGAAGAAAAGGGGCGCTGTGTCTTCGTCCAGTGCTGAAAAAAGCAGGATATAATATTGCCTGCGCCGTGAACTGATCTTTGCAGAACCGGGGCGATCCCTGCCCGGTAACGGCGTCACGGGCTCCTTGCCCCGGCTTTCCCGTGATCCGATTCATTAACGGAAAGCGGTCTCCAGAGGTGCGCCTCTGGAGGTCGAAAACATCCAGAACAGTCGTTTCTTGTCCGGTTTGGTCTCAGTCCTTCGGTGTCGCCGCGCCACTGCCGCCCATCATCGCGACCAGACTGGAAAGATGGCCGAGTTCCTGGAGTTCCAGACCGGCGGGCGGTTTCGTGCGGGCGGCTCCCCGCGCCACACGCCTTGGCGATACGGCTGTGGTGAAGCCAAGTTTCTGGGCTTCACGCAGCCGCAGATCGGCCTGCGGCACCTGCCGGATTTCACCCGAAAGGCCGATTTCCCCAAAAAACACCGAACCTGCGCTGGTGGGCTGGCCTGTCGCGGCGGAGATGATGGCGGCGGCCGCAGCCAGATCGGCGGCGGGCTCAGTGACGCGCAGGCCACCGGCAAAATTCAGATAAACATCCATACTCGACAGCTTGAGACCGCAGCGGGCTTCCAGAACGGCCAGCAACATGGAAAGTCGTCCGGAATCCCAGCCGACTACAGCGCGGCGCGCACTGCCGTCGCCCGCTTTGGTGGACAGAAGCGCCTGAACTTCCAGCAGGACCGGACGCGTGCCTTCAAGACCCGCGAACACGGCGGACCCCGCGATATTGCCCTGTCGCTCGGCCAGAAAAAGCGCGGAAGGATTGGGGACTTCCACAAGTCCACGGTCGGTCATGGCGAAAACGCCGATTTCGTCGGTGGCGCCAAAACGGTTTTTTGCGGCGCGCAGAATACGGAACTGATGTCCCCGGTCGCCTTCGAAATACATTACGGCATCGACCATGTGCTCCATCACGCGCGGACCGGCCAGCCCGCCCTCCTTTGTCACATGCCCGACGAGGATGAGGGCAAAGCCGCGCTTTTTCGCAAGACGGATCAATTCGAAAGCGCAGGCACGGACCTGTGCGACAGAACCCGGCGCGCTCTCGATCGTGTCGAGCCACATGGTCTGGATCGAATCGATGATGACAAGGCCGGGCGGCGTGTCGGTCTCAAGGGTTGCTGTAATGTCGGACACGTTGATGGAGGCGGCCAGCTCCAGTGTCGGAGCGTTCAGTTCGAGCCGTCTGGCCCGCATCCTGATCTGCTCGACGGCTTCTTCGCCTGAAATATAGACCACTTTCTGGCCTGTAGCAGCGAGGCGACAGGCCGTCTGAAGCAGCAGCGTCGATTTCCCGATGCCGGGATCACCACCGACAAGCACGACCGAAGCAGGCACAAGCCCGCCGCCAAGCACGCGATCCAGTTCGGCAATGCTGGTGCCGATCCGGGCCGGAGGTTCGGCGCTGCCCTCCAGACCGGCGAATGTCAGGCGTCGCCGGGATTTACTGGCGCGGGAGGCGGTCGGTTCGATCGTTTCTTCAACGATGGTGTTCCATTCGTTGCAGGCTTCGCATTTGCCGGACCATTTAGGGTACACGGCGCCGCAGGATTGGCAGACGAAACGATGGAGGGGCGTTTTGGCCAATGAAAGTCAGACTCCGAAATGAAGATGGAAACTCAGAAATTGTTAGAGTCCTAATTTTAACGTAATTCTCTTGCTCTGTTGCATTGTCATTCCTGACCAGGTTGGTAGATTCCTGAATCAATTATGCCGATTTGCAGGCGTCGGTGAACCAAGGAGAGAAATTCGTGGCACGAGCCAGTGTGATGAAGGCAGCAAAAGCAGACAGGACACGTCCCTCGGCAGCAAAGTCAGCGACATCTTCGAGCAGAACGGCAGCATCGAAAAAACCCCGCGCCAGCAAGGAAGATCTGCTCTCGGAAGTTGAAGCCCAGACCCAGACTCCGGCTCCGGTTGAGAGAACCAGGACTTCCCCCGTTCCGGAAGCTCTGTATTTCGATGCGACGTGGTATCTGGAAACATATCCCGACGTGGCTGAAGCAGGCATTGATCCTGCGACACATTACCAGATGAACGGCTTCCGTGAAGGCCGTAAACCCAACGCGGCATTTGATTGCAAGGCCTACCTCGCTGCCAACCCTGACCTTGAGGGATATTCCGAGGATCTGTTTGCGCACTACGTCTTTTTCGGCGCGTCCGAGGGCCGTCGCATCAAACCCTGATCCTGTCCGTACGTTTCTGCCCGTGCTGACAACTGGTTACTCCAGCAGGTAATTCTGCCGAGCGACGCATCTTGGCGATCAGCGTAAAAGCCTGCACATAGAGCATGGGCTTTTTTGTTTCAGGAGTGACGAGGCGGTGAAGGGCGTGCTGATCCGCTTTCAGACGCTGCTTCTCACGGAACGCCACAGACTGCCGCTCTGGCTGCCAGTTTTCATGGCGCTGGGCGTTCTCGCCTATTTCCAGCCTCTGACGGAGCCCGTGGTCTGGTGGGCTCTGGGAGGGGGCTTTCTTTCTGCTCCTCTCCTCATATTCGGCTGGCATCGTCTTGGCGGGCGCGTGTCCGGTTGTGCGATTCTGTGTGTCAGCCTTGGTTTTCTGGCGGCATGGAGCGAGAGCCATCGCGCCCCTCCCATGCCGGAACTGCCGCGGCGCGCCGTCATTCTCACAGGTCATGTTCAGGCGGTGGATATGCTGCCCGCCCGTAACGAGGGCACGCCGGGTGGCCGACGGGTCACCCTGTCCGGTGTGCGTTTCGAGACATGGCTCGATGAAGGCATGTCTCCGCTGAAGCGGACCCTGCGACTCAGACTGCGCGATGACGATTCACTGCTGTTTGGCCCCGGAAATGAACTGCGGATCAGGGCGCTGCTGGAAGCGCCGCCTTTCCCTGTCATGCCGGGCGCACGCGATTTACAGCGCGAAGCCTGGTTCGGGAAGGAAGCAGGCACCGGGCGGGCGCTCGGTGTGGCAGCCCGGATCGACGGGAGTGGTCAGGTTTCAGCGGCGACCACTCTGGAGCGTGTGCGTGAAAAAATAGCAGCCCGTATCGCCGTGGTGTTGCCCGGATCGGACGGTGCGATCGCTTCGACGCTTCTGGTCGGTCTGTCCGGGGCCATCGCCGCGAAAGACCGGGAAGCGTTCTCCGTGTCCGGCCTGTCGCATCTGCTGGCCGTCGCAGGGCTGCATCTGGGCATTGTCATGGGACTTGTCGTCACCGCCGTGCGATACGGTCTCGCTTTCATTGAATGGACGGCTCTCCGCTGGCCATGCAAGGAAATTGCGGTTGTCTGCGGTCTGTTCGGCGGCGTCATCTATGTGGTGATGACGGGGATGCATCTGCCCGCCATGCGCAGTCTGATCATGGCCTGTCTGGTCGTGCTGGCGCTCGTCACGGGACGCAATGCCGCTTCCATGCGCGGGCTGGCGGTCGCCGCCGCCGTTCTTCTTCTGACCGGTCCCGCCGTCATTCTGGGCGTTCCGTTTCAGATGTCCTTCGCGGCGGTGATGGCGCTGATCGCGGGCTACGAAGTGCTGCGGGCTCCACTTCGGCGGCTGCATGGCGAGGGAACGGTGGGCCGCCGCTTTCTCGTGCATGTCACGACGCTCGCCCTGACCAGTCTGCTGGCGGGGACAGCGACCCTGCCGGTCTCCATGGCGCATTTTGGCGAGATCCAGCCGTTCTTTGTCGTGGCCAATCTGATTGCCGTGCCGATGACGGCGCTATGGGTGATGCCTGCGGGACTCCTCGCCGTTCTGCTGATGCCGTTGCACCTCGAACACCCGGCGCTGGATGTCATGGGGTGGGGAGTGGACGGCATCATCTGGCTCGCAAGCACTGTCGCCCGGTGGCCTGCCGCACGGATCGCTGTGCCGATGACACCCGGCTGGGGGCTGGCGCTGTTTCTGTTCGGACTCTGCTGGCTGTGTCTGTGGAGCCGGAAGTGGCGACTCATTGGAACTGTTCCGATGCTTATCGGGTTCATGACGCCTTTTTTTCATTCCTTACCTGATGTGGTCATCACGCCGGATGGGGGCCTTGTGGCGGTGAGGGAGGGAAAACAGTTGCTGGTGAGCGGCCAGTCCCGTGACGCCTGGTTCGAGCGGCGGGCGCTGGAGCAGGCGTTCGCGCGACCGGTTGTCAGCCTGCCGATGCACGGCGAGACGGCGAGCGGCGATCTCACCTGTGGCGAGGACGGAGCGGCAGGCGTCTGCGTTCTCCAGCGCGGGAAACATTCTGTCCTGCTTCGCGTGGAAGACACGACGGATGGTCAGACCCTTCTGCCTCGGGAGGTCTGTCAGGGAATGGATCTGTTCGTGACGGTTTCCCCGGCGCGATCATCCTGCCGCGACGTGCCGACCATTGACCGGTTCGCAGTGTGGCGGGAAGGGGCGGTGGCGGTCCGGCTGACGGATTCGGGCGTGCAAACCCTCTCTGACCGGCAATGGAGTGGAGACCGGCTCTGGGTCATGCGGCCCGGACGGCATGGGGCGCCGAATCTGCCTCTGGCCAGAGAAGACGACCGTTAGCTGTTCTTTGTCTGGCGACCGTCACGATGAAAGGCCGGAACGTTGTTTTGGGCGGTCAGGTTTTTTTACATAGCGGAGAAGGCGCGGAGTTCTGCCTTGCATCCGGAAGGGATCACAGATCCTTCCACCCGTTTATTTCAACAGGTTGGTGTCAAAAGGACTTCACCGCTTTGTGGGGTTTGAGGGAAAGTCACGGTAAGCGTCCTTGCAAACGTCCGGCTTTACGAGGCTCTCCTCTATTGGGATGAGGTTCTATGACGCTGTTTCGGCATGATTTTTTCTGAAAAAAGAAATTTCTGTTGAGGTCCGCTGGCTTTTCAGGATGTCTGGCCGGGCGTGCGCATGCAGATTTTAAAGGAAACCGCGCGGTTTTTAGTTGCAATTAAGAATGGTTCTCAATTAAGAAGGATTCAGCAAGACAGGAGGCGGACCTCCCGGGTCCGAAGGTGCCATGAACGCGACTTCCGATACTCTGACTGAACTTTCCGGTGACGAACGGGTAGCTGTATGGATGCTGAGGTATCTCGCAGGCCCCGGACGTCCATGCTGCCGCCTTGGAACGGGGGGATGGGGTGACATGTTCTTCCGGCAGGATCTGGAGGCGCTGGGTTCTGCATTCCGACAGGCCCTGGATCGGTGCTCGGGTTTTGGCATGAATCCGCTGGACGTGCGCATGAGGGAGTGCGGTTCGGTCAGTCTGACGGAAATGAATCTGCTTGATGCCGCTGCCCTCGCCCAGAAAGGGGATGAGCGCGGCATGAAGGCTGTCCTGAAAAGGGTGTTTCCCCAGCATCATGTCGTGACATCCTTCGCCACGGCGATGGTGCAGCTTGGCGCATGTCTGGCGTCGGCGGGATTCTGGCTGCTGAGCAGGGCCTGTGTAAGGGATGACGTGACGTGTGACGGACAGGCGCAACCCGGAAAACCCCAGCCTGTGCGGTCATCGCATCCTGTCGCGGAAGCAGGCAGACCGGTGGCGGCCGCGTCTCTGGTGACGCTCTCCCGCTGGCGGAACAATGACATGACGGCTGGGCAGGTGCTCTGGCCGGTCATGGAGCGCAGGCACGACCTTCCGGCGGGTGTCTGAAAAAACGACAGGCCGGGAAGAAAGCTCTTCCCGGCCTGTCATAATGCTGTCCGGTCGCGTCACCGCTGGATAATAACGGATGAGGCAAGGCCGGATAAGGTTCTGAGAGCTGCTCTCAGCCCTCGTTGGCGGGGGCCGAGTTGAGCTGGATGTAGTTCTCGATGCCAACCTGCTTGATCAGATCGAACTGGCGATCGATGAAGTCTTCATGCTCTTCCTCGTTATCGAGGATTTTCAGCAGCAGGTCACGGGAGACGTAGTCGCGGACGCTCTCGCAGTAAGCGATGCCTTCGCGCAGATCATCAAGAGCCTTCTCTTCAAGCTTCAGGTCGCATTCAAGGATTTCCTTGACGCTCTGGCCGATGAGGATGGTGTTGTAACGCTGCACGTTCGGCAGGCCGCCAAGATACAGGATGCGCTCGATCAGCCAGTCGGCGTGGCGCATTTCCTCGATGGACTCTTCATATTCCTTCTTGCCCAGCAGGGTGACGCCCCAGTGGTTCAGCGTGCGGGCGTGCAGGAAATACTGGTTGATGGCGGTCAGCTCGTTGGTGAGCTGGATGTTCAGGTGTTCGATAACCTTCGGGTCTTTGATGGCCATGGGTGCCTCATGTCTGTGGTGTTGTTGGATATGAAGATGGCTTTACACCTGAGTTTTGTCGATTTGCAAGAAAAATCCTTTATTTTTCAATGTGATACAAGAAATGAATTGCATTCTCATCTGAGATTTCAGTCTGATTCTGGCGGAAATGTCCATGATTTCAATGTGGTGGCTGCAAGTGAAAGCCGACTCTTTCACTCGTTTTATGAATATGTGTTTTCAGAAATCTGTTTGTTGAGAAATGCCGATGCTCCGGTCGGTCATGAATCGTGGATGATTGTCCACGGGAGCCTGCCGCCTGTGGGTGCCCGACTGGGAATGGACAGGCAGCAGAGTTACCCCTTTAGAGGAACCTCTTCAGCGAGGCAGCGTCATCAGCCGGTCCAGACCGGTGGCGTCGCCCAGAGCCGCTGCTTTTTCCCTGGAGGTAAGCGTCGTTTCCGCCTCGGCCAGTGAGCGCGCTTCCTGCAGTTTCAGCAACCCGACAAGTCGCTCAGCGTCAATCGGATCGCCCGCCTTGCGGGACGGAGGCAGCATGGCCCGATGCGCCGCCAGCAGGGCCGGATCGGAACACAGCGCCGCCATGGCGCTCTCTGGACAGTCGAGGGCGGGGAGTTGCATGGCGGCCGCCGCCTTCAGCAGCACGTCCGGCGTCTGGGTTTCTTCCGGAACCAGAAGGAGTCCCAGCCGGCGCAGGGCCTGTCCGACATCACGGCTGGCGGTGAGGGCCGCGAGCGGGATGGAAAGGACCAGACCCAGAAGTACCGGTGTCATCCAGAGGAACAGGGAGATGGAGACCGCCCATGCCGCCGTGCCGAGAATCAGGCCGAACACGGTATAGCGCCAGTAACCTGCGACAATGACACTGAACGGCACACCGCCATCGTCACGACGCTGCGCGTTCCAGCCGGAATCCTGTCCGCTGAGAATGGATATCACGCCGCCTGTCTGGATCAGCATGGCGATCGGGGCGATCAGGCCGCCGATCAGCGTCTCCACCAGAATGGAGAGCGCCGTGCGGATCGCGCCGCCGCAGCCCTTCAACGTGGTTCTGTTAAAGAACAGGGCGATGTAGGCGAACAGCTTGGGCGCCAGCAGAATGGCCATCGTGGCGATGAACACGTATTTCGCGCGCACCGGATCGACCTGCGGCCAGTGCGGATACAGCGTCTTGGTGTCGCCGAAATATTCCGGACGGACAAAGTGCGCCTGAAGCGAGATCAGGATACCGACAAGCAGGAAGATCAGCCACAGCGGGGACGTTACATAGGCCCCAATGCCGATCATCATATGCATCCGGCTCAGCCAGTGCAGTCCTTTTGTCGGGATGACCTTGTAGTGCTGGAGGTTGCCCTGACACCAGCGACGATCGCGGATCGCCACGTCAGTAAGTGACGGCGGGCTTTCTTCATAAGAACCGAGAAGGGCGGGGACCATGTGAATGGCCCAGCCACCGCGCCGCATGAGGGCGGCTTCCACGAAGTCATGGCTGAGGATGTGACCACCGAACGGCTTGCGGCCCGGCAGATGCGGCAGACCGGCCTGCTCCGCGAAGGCCGCCGTGCGGATGACGGCGTTGTGGCCCCAGTAGTTACTGGCCGCGCCGTGCCACCAGGCGATGCCATGCGCGATCAGCGGGCCATAAACCCGTCCGGCGAACTGCTGCATCCGGGCGAACAGGGTTGTGCCTCCGGCGATGATCGGCAGGGTCTGGATCAGGCCGACCTGCGGATTGCGCTCCATCGCGGCGGCGATCTGGACCAGTGTGCGCCCGTCCATGACGGAGTCCGCGTCCAATGTGACCATCAGCGGATAGGCCCCGCCGAAGCGACGCACCCACTCGCCAACATTGCCCGCCTTGCGCTCGATGTTCTTGGCGCGGCGGCGGTAGAAGATGTGTCTGTCATCGCCCGTGTCCCGGCGCAGGGCGAGGAAGGCGGCTTCTTCGGTCACCCACACATCCGGGTTGGTGGTGTCGGAGAGGATGAAGATGTCGAACGCATCCTCCCGGCCCGTTTCCTGCAAGCTGGCGTAAATGGCGCGGAGGCCAGCCATCACGCGGTGCGGATCTTCATTGTAGGTCGGCATCAGCAGCGCAACGCGGGTGTTCAGCGCCGGCAGCGGTCCATCCGCATGAATGCCGAGACCAAGGCCACCTTTTGTCAGGAGGGACCAGAAGCCCGCGACCGAGGAGGTGAAGGCCAGTGCAATCCATGTGAAGAGCAGGACGAACAGCACCTCCATGATGACGCCAAGCACGGAAAAGCCGTTGGCGTCGAGCACGAGATGGGTCTGATAGGCGCCATAGGCCGTCAGGGCGAGGGCTGACCCGATAACGGCCAGCCGTCGGAGCGAGACCAGCGGAGGCTCGGTCGGAGAGACGCGCTCGCGGCCATGCAGGTCGGGCGCCGCATGGAGGTCCTGCGTCTCCATCGACAGGGGCGCTTCGGGAGGAAGCGCATGGAACCTGACGGCGGCGACAACGCCGGGTGCGTCGGTCATGGCGTCCAACGGTACACCCACTGTTCTGAGACAGGTCCCTGATCATTGGCGAGAACGACATTCATTTCAGCGAGCTTTGCATCGCCGGGATAGAATTCGAACGTGGTGCGCCAGCCGTTGATATTCGGGTTGGGTTCGACAACCACATTCTTGATCGTTCCCGCGGATGTGTGCGGAATAAGATGGAATTTCGCATCAGGCCTGGTGTTGGCGACCGGACCGCCGGTGAAGTCGATGGCGAAGAACCGGGCTTCCTTGTGGTCGGTCACAGCGCCGACCCGCGTGGCGCCGATCCGGGCAAGCTCGGTCGGAAACGGCTCGTCCCAGCCCCAGTACATGCGATAGGTATAGGCATATTCATGCCCGGCCAGCATCGGCTCTTTTGGCCGCCAGAAGGAGACGATGTTGTCGTTGACCTCGTTGGGGGTGGGAATCTCGACCAGATCGACAAACCCGGCGCCCCAGTCGCCGATCGGTTCGATCCACAGGGACGGACGCTTCTCGTAATTGAGAGCGAGATCCTCGAAGTCGTGGAAGGAGCGGCGGCGCTGCATCAGACCGAAACCGCGTGGGGAGATGTCGCTGAAGGCCGAGAACTGGAGATCCAGCGGATTGCGCAGCGGCCGGTAGAGTTGCTGGTCGGAACCGGTCCAGATCTGCAGCGCCTCGCTGTCGTGCGCGGCGGGACGCCAGTCATCGACATGGGTGCGGTCATTGGTGTCGAAATAGAACATGCCGGTGAGGGCGGCGACGCCGGACTGCTCGATCTTCACGCGTGGGAAGAAGGTGGACTGCACATCGAAGATGGTGGTCTCGCCGGGGCGGATGGTGAAGCGGAAGGCGCCGGTCACTGACGGGCTGTCCAGCAGCGCGTGGATGACGACAGAGTCCACGCCGGACTGCGGCTTTTCAAGCCAGAAGGCGCGGAAAAGGGCGAATTCCTCGCCTTTGGGGTCGCCTGTGCCGTCCGCGAAACCGCGCGCGGAGAGGCCATAATTCTGACCTTTCGCGACGGCCCGGAAATAGGAGGCCCCGAGGAACACCGCGCATTCTTCCATCACGCCGGGCGTGTTGATGGCGTAGCGCAGGCGCAGCCCGGCGAAGCCGAGATTGTCGGTCACCCGCAGCATCGGATCGCCGTAGCGGAACATGTCGGGGCTGTAGGGGACAGGCGCGGATTTTCCATCCACGACTTCATGCATCTCGATGCGCTGCGGATAGAGGAAGCCGCGCGGAAAGAATTCGACGTCGAAGGCCAGATTCTCGTTGTGCCAGAGCGCCTGGTCGGGCTGGAACTCGATGGAACGGAACTGATCGAAGGTCAGGTTCGTCAGAGGCTTCGGGAGAGACTGTTCCGGCGCGCTGTAAGACCTGGACGCAAGTTGACGGGCGATCTGTGTAACAGTGCTGTTGTCGAACGGTGTGGGAGCGGCTGGTGCAGGAGGAGCATCAGCGGCATGGGCCGGTTTGCGGAGGAAGTCTGTCGTCAGGGCGGCCAATGCGACACCACTGCCTGCACGAAGCAGGTCGCGGCGGAAGACGGAGGATGACACGCTTCTTGTTCTCCCGGTTTTTAGAGACAGAACTGTATGGTCTGCCAGCTATTGTACCAGTCTGTTTCGATTGTCACGAAGGTGAGGCTTTTTGAGGGCGACAGACCAGAGCTGCAAGCTCTTCCAGAGGCGCTTTTGCCCCGTTGGCCGCCTCTTTTTCCGCTGCGCGATAGCAGCGGACGACGGTCTGTCCTGCCTCAGTGAGATGGGCGCCCCCGCCCCCGCCCGGCTTGGTGGCGACCAGCGGGGCGGTGAACTGCTTGTTCAGAGCGTCGATCAGCAGCCATGCCCGGCGATAGGACATGCCCATCGCCCGTCCGGCGGCTGAAATCGAACCGGTTTCTTCCAGATGTTCCAGAAGACGGATCTTGCCGTGTCCGAGTGCGGGATGACCATCCACATCCACCCTCAGCGTCAGGCGTAGTTCAGTCACAATGTGAAATCCTCAGTCGCGTTGACAGAAATTGCCGGATGGATAACGCCGGGCGCATGAAAGATGTCGGATCATACGCACCAAACATCCTGACCGGAAGGGCGGCAGACGAGAAACGACATATTCCCCACCTGACGACAGCCAGCTTTCACCGGCTCAGTGTGCACCGTCCAGCGGGAAGGGCACCCAGCGCAGCCCGTCCATGTCATGCACCAGCAGAAGAACGGAATGGCGCTGTTCCTTCTGAGCCGTATCGATCCCCTTGCGTAGATCGGCCACCGAATTTACCGCAACCTGCTGCACTTCGGTGATGACGTCACCTTCTTTGAGGCCCCGTTCAGCCGCAGCGCCTCCTTCCGTGACGCCAGTGATCACCACGCCTTTCTGATCATCCGCAAGGTGATATTTCTTGCGGTTCGTATCCGTCAGGCCGGAGATTTTCAGACCAAACCCACTGAAATCGACGGATTTGTCCGATGAATGGTTTCCGGGTTTCTCAGGGTGATCCGGATGGGCGGCTTCTTTCGGCTCGGGGAGCGCGCCGATGGCCACGGAGAGATCCTGCATCTTGCCATGACGCCAGACGGAGAGCGTGGCCTGGGAATTGACGGGAAGATCGGCAATCAGGCGGGGCAGGGCATGACCTTCAATCGGTTTGCCGTTCAGGGCCTGAATGACGTCGCCTGTCTCAAGCTTCGCCTTCGCCGCCGGTCCCTGGGCGTCCACACCCGCGATAAGAGCGCCACGCGCCGGTTTCAGGCCGAGACCGTCGGCGATTTCCTGCGTGACATCCTGAATCCGCACGCCGATCCAGCCGCGCGAGACGTGGCCGGTCCTGCGAAGCTGCTCGATGATGCCGCGCGCCTCGTTGGACGGGATGGAGAAGCCGATCCCGACCGAGCCGCCGGAAGGAGAATAGATGGCCGTGTTCACGCCGATGACCGCGCCGTGCATGTCAAAGAGCGGGCCGCCGGAATTGCCCTTGTTGATGGGAGCGTCGGTCTGGATGAAATTGTCATACGGCCCCTGCTCGATATTGCGGCCGCGCGAGGAGACGATGCCCGCCGTCACCGTGCCGGACAGGCCGAACGGATTGCCGATGGCCAGCACCCAGTTGCCGACGCGGGCGGTGTCGCTGTCGCCGAACGACACGAAGGGCAGCGGATGGGGCGACGCGACCTTCAGCAGCGCGAGGTCGGTGCGGTCGTCATGACCGATTACCTTCGCGGGCAGGACGGTGTTGTCCTGTAGCGTGACGGTGACGCGGTCGGCCTTGCGGATGACGTGGTTGTTCGTCACCACATAGCCTGACGGGTCGATGATGAAGCCGGAACCGAGCGCCTGCATCTTGCGCGGCGGCCCGTTGGGCGTGTTCTGGCGATTCATGAAGTCGTGGAAAAACTTCTCGAACGGCGAGCCTCGCGGAAATTCGGGAATCTGCGGGCCTTCCTCGCCTTCTTCGTCCTCGTCGTCCGAATCGCCCTTCATGGTCTGGGTGGTCGAGACGTTGACCACGGCAGGGAGCAGGCGGTCCGCGAGGTCGGCGAAGCTGCCCGGTACGCCGTGGGCGTCGGTGGTCACTTGCGGCATGGGTGCCGGCGCGGAGTCTGCATAGGCGGGCATGCCTGATGAGCACAGGGCTGCCGAGCAGGCTGAGACCGACAGGGCGAAAGAGAGCAGAAGGGGGCGGGCAGGACCGGAAAAAGGCATGAAAGGTGCGTTCTTCATTTGGTAAAAAAACGAAATATGCCCCTTTCATAACGCAGGGTGAGACAATGTGACAGTGTCACTGTGGGTCGCGCCTGCGTGATTTGAATTGACCGGAAGCCGCTCTCTTCATAGCTTCCCGCCCATGTCTGACCAAAACGTAAATCCTGCTGGCCATTCCCTCCTGCCGAACGGGGCCGTTCCCAAAGCCTGGCCCTTTCAGGAGGCGCAGAAAATCGCCGACCATGTCACGGCCAGAGGCGGTGACCGTCCGGCGCTGTTCGAGACGGGCTATGGTCCCTCCGGTCTGCCGCATATCGGCACGTTCGGCGAAGTGGCCCGCACAAGCTGGGTGCGTCAGGCCTATACGGCGCTGACGGGAAAGCCTTCTCGTCTGCTTGCGTTTTCCGATGACATGGACGCGCTCCGCAAGGTTCCGGACAATGTGCCGAACCGCGAGATGCTGGCGGAGTTCATCGGCAAGCCGCTGACCCGTGTGCCGGACCCGTTCGGCACGCACGACTCCTTCGCGGCCCACAACAATGCCCGCCTACGATCCTTTCTGGACGGATTCGGGTTCGATTACGAGTTCGCTTCCTCGACCGAATACTACACGTCCGGCCGCTTCGACGCTGCGCTGAAGCGGATGCTGGAAGTGCATGACGAGGTCTGCGCCGTGATCCTGCCGACGCTGGGCGAGGAACGCCGCGCGACCTATTCACCGGTCCTGCCCATCCACCCGAAGACCGGCAATGTCATGCAGGTCCATATCGACAGGGTCGATCCGGCGGCAGGCACCGTCTTCTGGACCGACGAGAATGGCGAGCGCTTCGAAACGCTCGTGACCGGCGGCGCGGCCAAGATGCAGTGGAAGGCCGACTGGGCCATGCGCTGGTACGCGCTCGGCGTCGATTATGAAATGTCAGGCAAGGATCTGATCGACAGCGTGCGTCTGTCCGGTCGTATCTGCCGCGTTCTGGGAGCTGCGGCTCCTGCCGGCCTGACCTACGAGCTGTTTCTCGACGAACACGGTCAGAAGATTTCCAAGTCGAAGGGCAACGGCCTGTCGGTTGAGGAGTGGCTGCGTTACGCGCCGCCCGAGAGCCTTGGTCAGTATATGTTCAACCAGCCGCAGAGGGCGAAGCGTCTGTTTTTCGACGTGATCCCCAAGGCGGCCGATGAATATCTCTCCCATGTGGAGAAAGCTTCCACCCTGCAGAAAAGCGTTGCCGAAGGTCCGGCGAGCGAGGCGCAGGACGCTGATCGTCTGGCGCTCTATGCCAACCCTGCCTGGTTCCTGCATGCCGGTCACATTCCGGATCATGCGGGTAGCCCGCTGTCCTTTGCCATGCTGCTGAATCTCGCCAGTGTCGCCAACGCCGAGACGCCGGACGTGATGTGGGGTTTTATCAGGCGCTATGACGCGAACGTCTCTCCCGAGACGCATCCGATGCTGGCCACGCTGGTTGAGCGCGCCATCGTGTTCTACGCCGATTTTGTCCGGCCTTCGAAGAGCTACCGCCTGCCCAGTGAGCAGGAACACGCGGCGCTTGCCGATCTGGCGGAAGCCCTCAAGATTTATGAGGGCGAAGAGGTTTCCGCCGATGTGTTGCAGAATCTGGTGTTCGAGATCGGCAAGCGTCATGAATTCGAGCCGCTGAGAAGCTGGTTCACCTGTCTCTACGAGGTTCTGCTGGGGCAGAGTGAAGGCCCGCGTTTTGGGGGGTTCATAGCACTTTACGGTGTCCGGGGCACCATCGCGTTGATCGAGGCGGCGCTGGTGCGGAGCGCGGAAGCCTGAGGGCATCGCCATGCCACTGACCCGTACCCCCGGAGAAAAGCCGCCTCATCTCTCTCCGGAACAGGAAGAAGCCATGGTCTCCCGTGTGGAGGCTCTGGCTCAGAGCACGCAGTCGCTCCGGGACAAGCCGAAAGGCTGGAAGCGCTGGCTGAAACATCTGCCGCACCTGCTCGGTCTGCTTCTGATGGTCGCCGCCATTCTGGTGGTCCGCAAGGAAGTGCAGTCGCTGAGCATGGCTGATATCAGGATGGCGTTGGGCGGTATTTCGCACCATGCGCTGATGGCGGGTGTAGCCTGCACCTTTCTGTCCTATTTCATTCTGTCCTTCTACGACCGGTTGGCCGTCATTCAGGTCGGGCACAGGGACGTGTCTTTCCTCCGGACCGCCTTTGCCGCCTTCTGTTCCTACGTTCTGTCCCACAATCTGGGGTTTTCGGCTGTCTCCGGCGCGGCGGTGCGCTTCCGGCTCTATCGCAACTGGGGACTGCCGCCGTTCGCGATCGCCCATATCATCGCATTCTGTTCGGTCACCTATCTGCTGGGCGCGGGTGTTCTGATCGGCAGCGTGCTGCTGCTGGAGCCGGGCGCCGTGCCCGGTCTGGGTGGCCGTGTTCCCGCGCCGGTGACGGCAGGGATCGGTGTGCTGTGCTGGCTCGGCGTTCTCGCCTATATCTTTGCCGGTCTGAAATGGCGCAAGGTGACGTGCCGGGGCAAGGAGATCGACCTGCCGTCCGCGCCGATGGCCATCGCCCAGACGGTCGTGGCGGCGGCGGACATGGCGGCGACCGCCGGTATCGCGTGGGTGCTGCTGCCACCGGACACGATCGACTATACATCCTTTCTGGCCATCTACATCGCTTCCTACACGGCAGGGCTGGTGGCCAGCGTGCCGGGCGGTCTCGGCGTGTTCGACAGCGCCATGCTGCTGGCGCTCGGGCCCTATATGTCCAAGCCGAACATCATTGGCGTCATTCTCGTCTTCCGGCTGTTCTACTACATCATCCCGCTGTTTCTCGCGGGGGGCATGTTCGCGGCGCACGAGCTGTTTCTGCGCGGCGACGCCGCGCTGGCGCGCAAGAAATATCGGGAAAACAGCGATTCTCCTGCAAAACCGCGGCGTCCCAGTCAGGTTGTGCGGGAGAGCGAGGCCGATTTCTCTGTAGCCGTCGCCACGGGTACAGTGGCGCTGTGTGGTGTCCTGCTGATGATCCTGCCGGTCATCAACCCGGTGCATCATTTTGCGGGTCCGAAGATCATCATGTTCGTCTCCCGGCAGGTCGGCGGCTATGCCCTGACACTGGCGGGGGCGTCCCTGATCGCACTGGCGGTGGGGCTGTCACAGCGTGTGACGCTGGCATGGGGGGCCACTCTTTTCGTTCTGGTGCTGGCCGCAGCGGTAACGTTCATGCGCGGCAACGCGCCTGTGGTCTCGGTTGTGCTCGGCTTTTCGGCATTTCTCGTCGCACCTTTCCGGCGCTGCTACTACCGTCATGCGCGTCTGCTGAGTGAACCGCTGTCCTTCACCACGATCCTGTCGCTGATCCTGCTGATCGGCTGCGCGCTGCTGATCGGCACGCACCGTGAGGCGACCGACAGCTGGTGGCGGCTTTTTGTGCCGGACGGCAGCCATGCCCGCTGGATCGTGACGGTGGCAGGGGCGCTCGCCCTGCTGGTCATCGCCAGTCTGGCGCGTCCGGGGCGTGTGATCGTGCGGTCCTGGAACGAAAAGGACGCTGACTGGTATTACAGTCTGGACCACGCCATCGCAGCGGTTCCTGTCGCTGTGGTACACGGCATGGTGGTAGGGGAGGCCGGGACAGCGGCTATTCCGTTTCGCAGGCGCGGCAATTTCGTGATCGGACTGGGTGATCCCGCTGGTGAGGACGCCGATGCTCCGTCCGCGATCTGGCGTCTGCGCGATCTGGCGTTGCAGGAAGGCCATCAGCCCGTCTTCTGGGGCACCGGTGAAGTTTTCCTGCCCATTTACGATGATATCGGGCTGGTGAGCTGGCCACTTGATGGTATGCCGGGCCTGTATGTCAGTTGTCCTTCCGAGCAGATCGGGCTGGTCAGGGCGCTTCTGACCGGGCGCCGGGCGGGCGGTTCTTCCGTCCGTTGACACCAGTTCCGTGATTGCCCCGCATTCTGCTCTGGCAGCGGACGTGCGGCGGTTTGCATCTCTGTCCGTGTTTCCGCTTTTGCATGGAAAAAGTGGCTTGGCCGCCTTGAGCCAGTATGGCCACAGAATATTAATAGAAATATTCAGGAGTATTCCGAAATCTTTCGACAGGAAAGCCATGGTCTGACGGAATGGACATGTCAGAAATGGCTGAGAGAAATATTCCACCAGATGACGCCAGTCGAAGAAATCTTATGAAAATGGTTCTGGCGGGAAGCCTTCCTGCAAGTATTCCCAAGGCGGTTGCGATTCCGGCTTACATGACCCATCGATCCATCAAAGATATCGAACACGTTATTTTCCTGATGCAGGAAAATCGGTCGTTTGATCATTATTACGGCACGTTGCAGGATGTACGTGGATATAGTGACCCGCGTGCCGCGAAAATTTCCCCGACCAGAACCGTTCTGGAGCAGCCGGATGGGACTGGTGGTTTTGTCATGCCGTTCCATCCCGATTTTTCCGTGTCGGGAAACAAGTTTCTCACTGGCCTCCCGGATGGCAGGAACAGCATGCAGCTGGGCTGGAATAATGGTCTATGGGACAAGGGGATTTCTGAAAAAATCTCTGCGACGATATCGCGCTATGTATGAGAGGATATCCCCTTTCATTTCACGCTGGCGGATGCGTTCACCATCTGTGATGCCTACCACTGTTCCGCTCTGGAAATGACACATCCGAACCGGCTGTATATGTGGAGCGGATGCTGCGGCGACGTCGATTTTTGATCTGTCCGCGCTCTCGTTGCGGCTTCATGATGATGTGGGTCGGATCAGGCTGTGATGTCGCCCTGAACGTCCTGATGGTTTACAGCCTGTGTCAGGGATGTGACACTGTGCGGCATCATGAGTGTTCAGAACGAAACATCTAGGAGACTGTCGGTTCCGCCGGGTATGACGCGGCGACATTTTCTCATGGCGCTTGCCGGAACGGCCGCTTTCTGGACGGCGGACGAATTCGCTGACTGGCGGCGGGCCATCGCGGCGGAGGCGGATCAAGCCTACACGCCGCGTTATTTCACGCCTGATGAATGGCGCTTTCTGGAGGCCGCGACCGAGCAGCTCTTTCCGGAAGACGCGACCGGACCGGGAGCCAAAGCCCTTGGCGTCGTGGGTTTCATCGACCGCCAGATGGAGACTCCTTACGGCCGTGGTAGCCTGTGGTTCATGAGTGAACCTTTCCAGCAGGGACCGGCCAATCTCGGCTATCAGCTTCCCTACGCGCCACGCGAGATCTACCGGATCGGGATTGCGGGCGCGGACCGTTATTGCCGCGACCATCATGGTCACGTCTTTGCGGATCTGGATCATCCCAGCCAGATCGAGATGCTGAGCGCGTTCGAGAAGCTGCCGATCATGCTGGGCGACACCCTGACGGCGGGTATTTTCTTCGAACAGCTTCGCACCAACACGCTGGAAGGTGCGTTTTCCGACCCGATCCATGGCGGCAACCGTCATCTGGGAGGCTGGGTGATGCTCGGTTTTCCCGGCGCACGTGCTGATTTCATGGACTGGGTGGACCAGTATGGCCCGGCCTATCCGCTGGGCAGCGTGTCGATCAGCGGCGAGACAGCCTGATCCGTGTCTTCCGTGTTTCTTCCCCTGACCATTCCCCGCCAGACAAAACGGAGCCCGTGACACAATGAGCACGATGAATGCCGATGCCATTGTGGTTGGTGCGGGATGGGCCGGATCGATTCTGGCCAAGGAACTGACGGAAGCGGGACTGAAGGTCATCATGCTGGAACGCGGCCCGGATCGCGCGACAGCGGTGGAGGGCGCGTATCCGGACTCTATCGACGAGTTGCGCGGCGCAATCCGTCATCGGCTGTTTCAGGATCTGTCACGCACGACCGTCACCATCCGCAACAGGATCGGGCAGACTGCTTTACCTTACCGCCAGCTTGCGGCGTTTCTACCGGGTGAGGGTGTGGGTGGCGCGGGGCTGCACTGGTCAGGCGTGCATTTCCGCGCCGCTCCCGACGATCTTGCGCTGCGCAGCAGTGTTATTGCCCGCTATGGTCAGAAATTCATTCCGGAAGGGATGAATCTTCAGGATTATGGCGTCACTTATGACGAACTGGAGCCGTTTTTCGATAAAGCAGAAAAAGTCTTCGGCACGTCCGGTGAGGCCTACAAGATCAACGGCAAGATCGTCGGCAACGGCAACGTGTTCGCACCCTCACGCTCCGACGATTTCCCCCTGCCACCGTTGAAAGACGTTTATACGGCCAACCTTTTCCGCAAGGCGGCTGGTGAGGCAGGGTATCATCCCTACTCGCTGCCAGCCGCCAATGCGTCGCGGCAATATACCAATCCATATGGCGCGCAGATGGGGCCGTGCAATTTCTGCGGTTATTGCAGCGGCTATGACTGCTACATGTATTCCAAGGCCTCGCCGAACGTGAATATTCTTCCCGTTCTGCGGAAAGATCCGAATTTCACGCTGATCACGCGGGCGCATGTCATGCGGGTTGATCTCGACAGCACGAAGACACGGGCGACGGGGGTGACGTATCTCGATCTCGATTCGGACAAGGAGGTCTCAATCACGGCGGACCTTGTCGTGCTTGGGGCTTTCCAGTTTCACAATGTGCATCTGATGCTGCTGTCTGGCATCGGCAAACCCTATGACGCGCAGAAGAACGAAGGCGTGGTCGGGCGGAATTTTGTCTACCAGACCATCACCACGTCCCGCGCCTGGCTGCCGGAGAACACATTCACCAATCAGTTCATCGGCACGGGCGGCGGAGGGGTCGCCATCGACAATTTCAACAGCATGAATTTTGATCACGGGCCGCATGGCTTTGTCGGCGGCTCGCCGGTCTGGGTCAATCAGGCGGGCGTCAAAGCGATTGCCGCGTCCACAATCGGTGGCGGCAAGGACGCGCCGCGCTGGGGTTCGGGCTACAAGAAGGCGCTGGTCGAGACCTACAGGCATGCGATGGCGATCGACGCGCATGGCAGCAACATGGCCTATCGCGATGTGTTTCTCGATCTCGACCCGACGTGGAAGAACACCTACGGCCAGCCGCTGCTGCGTATGACGTTCGACTGGCAGGACAACGATATCCGCATGAACCGCTATGTGGTCAGCCAGATCGAGCCGATCATGAAGGCGCTCGGAGCCACCAAGTACGAACTCGGCATGCTGGAACCCGGCAAGTCGTTCGACACGCGGATCTATCAGACGACCCATCTGGGCGGCGGCGCGGTGATGGGCGACGATCCCCACACCAGCGCGATCAACCGCTATCTCCAGAGCTGGGACGTGCCGAACGTGTTCGTCATCGGCTCCAACGCCTTCCCTCAAGGGATGGGCTACAATCCGACCGGGATGGTCGCGGCGCTTGCCTACTGGTCGGCGCACCATATCCGCACGACCTATCTGAAATCTCCCGGTCCGCTGGTGCCGGTATGAGAGGCTTTCGTTTCGCGTTCTGTCTGGCTGTCTTTCCACTCGTTGCGTCAGCCCGTGCCGCTACGCCGTCTGAAGACCTGATCCGGCAGGGCGAATATGTCGCCCGTGCGGCGGACTGCGCGGCCTGCCATTCCGTCAGAGGGCAGGCTCCGTTTGCGGGTGGCGTGCCATTCGACCTGCCGATGGGCCGTATCTACAGCCCCAACATCACGCCTGATCCGGATCATGGCGTCGGGGGCGACACGGAAGAGCAGTTCGCTCGTGCGGTCCGCGAAGGCGTACGGAAGGATGGGGCGTCGATGTATCCGGCCATGCCGTTTCCGTCTTACGCACGCATGACGGATGCGGATGTCCATGCTCTGTTCGTCTATTTTCGCTATGGCGTGAAGCCGGTGGCCACGACGCCGCCCGCCAGCACGATTGTCTGGCCGCTGTCCATGCGCTGGCCGCTGACCCTGTGGCGCGGGATGTTCGCACCTTCGCCACAGAGCGCGCGGAGGGCGACACAGCGCTCCTTCCCTGACCCGGTTCTGGCGCGTGGCGCCTATCTTGTGGAGGGGGCGGGACATTGCGGCGCGTGTCATACGCCGCGAGCCCTGACTTTGCAGGAAAAGGCGCTCACCGCAGCGGATGGCGATCTCTATCTGTCGGGCGGTGGTTCGGTGGATGGCTGGCATCCGCCCTCGCTGCGTCAGGAAAACCGGACCGGTCTGGGGCGATGGTCGGAGGACGACATCGTCGCGTTCCTGCGTGATGCCCGAGCTTCGGAAGGATCGGCTTTCGGAGGGATGGCGGACGCCGTCGAGCATGGCACGCAGTATCTGACCGACGATGATCTGCACGCGATCGCCCGTTATCTGCGCTCGTTACCGGCACGGAAAACACCTGATCCAGTATGGAAATATGACGCGGCTACGGAAACCGCGCTGCGGAGCGGGGATGTCAGCGCTCGCGGGGCGCGGGTCTATGTCGATCACTGCGCGGCCTGTCATCGTGATGATGGACGCGGCTATCCCTCCGTTTTCCCGCCACTTGCCGGAAATCCGGTGGTGATGGACGAGCAGCCAGACGCTCTGATCACGCTGCTCTTCAAGGGGGCGACTGTTCCTGCCACACGTAACGCCCCTTCGGCATTCGTGATGCCGTCTTTTGCGCATGTGCTGTCCGGGCAGCAGATGGCGGATGTGCTGAGCTTTATTCGGGGCGCGTGGGGGAACGGTGCATCGGCGGTGGAGGTGGGGGATGTGCGGAAGTCGGCGCCGAAAGGAAAGGGAGCGGATGGGGAGGGGATGCCGCTTAATTGAGGGGGAATTCGCTCTGTAAACAGGCGGCAGGACCTGATTTTGAAAGGCCGTTTTGTCTGTATTTGTAAATTATACAAATGTTTCGAAAGCGATATACGGGATTGCGCCTGCATTTTTCTGTGACGGGCGTAATTGGCATTTCCCAAAAATGGACGTGATCCAAACTACGCTTTTCAGGTAATGGTCAGCTTTGTAGCACGTTGACGATAGGATCTTTGATTTAAGCTGATGAACGGCTTCTGCTGCAACGGCTGCATGTTTGAGAATCTTGTTTATTACATGTTTGGTTTCATGATTTGATATGAAAATAATTGAAGGTTTCTTCAGGTATTCCAAACAAATCAGCCTGCATCAAGCGATGTTGCAGACACAATGATTCGGAGTTCACTTATAATTTCCGGATAGCGCGCCTCAAGATAGCTGATGATTTTTGTATTCTCCATCAGCCGCTCAAGATAACGGCCCGCGAGGACAAGCTGGAGGACATCGTCGCCGAACGTCGCCTCAATCGCGCGGTAATCCTTGACGAGATTTTCCATCTCGCGTTCCATTCTGGCCATCTGATCCGGTGTTATGCCGGTCGCAGCTTTGGGCCGGTCGGGTTTCACAAGATCGGTTTGCCTTGTCGCCGCCAGGATTGCCCTTGCATAGGCGGCGGTGAGATTGTTCATCGCGACCATCAATTCAGCCGTCTCGACCTGCTTATATGGCTTCATCTTACGGAGGATATCGAACACCTGCATGTTAACCGGCCGATCCTTGAGAATCTCCACCGCACCGGGGGCGATACTGTCAAGCAGGCTGCGCCGACGCATCACCATTTTCTCCTCGATCCCGAGGGCGACGGCAATCATGGCTGGGGGCACTCCCCGATCGATTGCCCGGGAAATCATGTAATGTTCCTGTACTGTCGCCAGACGATTGACCCGCTTGTTGTAAGTGAAGGCTTCATCGTCATCCGAGATGATGCAGGGCGCGCTTTCCACGCGCTGTTCCTGCAACGCATGGAGTCGCAGATGCCCGTCGAGAAGCAGATGCCGTCCTTCCCGATCCGCCTTGGCAACGGCAAGCGGCTCGATGATGCCTACGACACCGATGGAGGTCGCGATTCGTTCATAACGCTTGAGCGCGATAATCCGCTTCGTCATCGGCCGGAGCGGAAGGATCGCGCCGAGGGGTAGTTCATACACCTTGCGCTCGAAAGAAATGCGGATCGGTTTGCTCATGGCTGAGCCCCTTCAACGCCAAGACGCGCGGCAATCGGCTGTGGCAGGGTTGCGAGCCCTTCGGCCCGGAGTAGCTGGACGAAATGATCCTCGGCGAGCAGTTTGCCCATCGCACCAACGATGAACGTGAGGCGACCTTGTGTGAGATGCGCCTTCTTCACCAGCATCTTCTGTCGCTCGACTTCCTTCTGATAGGCCCGCACGAGTGCGGCCGCAGTCGTCGGCTGTGTCCTTTTGCTGCCCACTCGGATTGACCTTATCCCTTTGCCCAGAGCATTCCGGTCATCCACGATCCGGCGGATGGCCAGGATCTGGTCGCCGGGAAGTTCACCGGCTTCATAGGCCTCGGTGAGCGCTTTCTGGACCTCGGCATCCGTCGCGCGGGCGATCTCCGCTGCAATCGTATGAGGGACGATCCCGCGCTCAACGGCATCAAGCAATCTCTCCTCGCCCTTTTCCAAAAGAGCGTTGATCGAATAGACATACTCGGTGCTGAAACCGATCTTCTCGGCAATTTCGGCGTTGCTGTATCCCCGCTCGCGAAGGGAGCCGACCTCACGGATCAGCTCGAGCGACGTAAGGTTCCGCCGGGCCAGATTCTCGACGAGACTCATCACGAAACATTCGTCGCGCGTGGCTTCGATGATCATAGCCGGTATCTCCGTCTGATCGAGCTTCAGCAACGCCTCCATCCGGCCCTGTCCGCAGATCAGCTCGTAGCGCGTCCCGTCCGCTGATCGCCGGACTGTAACCGGTCGCTTGAGACCGACCCTGCGGATGTTCTCCACCAGTTCGTCGAAGATCTTCCGGTTTCGGGCGCGCGGATTCAGAACCTCGATCGAGGCAATGGGAATCATGACGATCTCGGACATCAAAGCGGGCCTTCCAGCGTATGACGACGCAGCATGTGAAAAAGAGGGGACAGATCGTCCGTTCGATAGGAATCCAGATCGATCCCGTTCTTCTCGGCCATTCCCAGCCGTGGTCTGCCGCCGACATCCAGCCACGGCAGAAGGTAATAATCTTTCACGGTTTTGTTGTCCGGGTTGAGCCGGACCACGACCGTCACATCAGGACGAAGGCTTGCGTCCAGGCGGACTTTCCAGCGAAGAGACCCTGCGGTGGTCGTCTGGCACCGGACAATGACCAGCGCCAGGGTTACCTCCTGATTGACCAAAAGCAGATCGTTACGCGGGTCGACAGTGACGCTCCCGCCGATAGTCTCGATACCCGCGACGGTGCTGGCGACGACCTCAGGATGCATCAGTCGAAGCTGGCGGTTCGTCTCGATATACCGATAGTCGCGGGCTGGCTGAAAGCCGATCAGCGCATAGGCGCGCAGCAGACTGCCGAAGCGGTGTCGATAGGCGGCCGAAGAGGGCATATCCTCGACCTCGTCGATGATCATGCCCGAGAGGGTTCCCCGCAAGGACAGGAGATCGGACAGCATCCGGAGCAATTCGTCGTTAGAGAAACGGTGCGCCCGTTCGGCGAAAACTGTCTGCGCTGCCTCGAATAACGCGGGATCGACGACCGCCTCGAAGACACCGTCGCCACGGACCCACATATCGGCGTCGTTGACCACGCGCTTCTTCTTGAGCTTGAAGGAAATGCGATTGTAGACATTGTTTCCAATATATTTTTCGTTCGTCAAAATCTGACGGACAATCGCATGCGTCCAGGGTTTTCCCAGATCGGTCATCCGTCCTTCGCTGTTCAGGATGGTGACGATCTCCCGCTCTGATCGGCGCTCCAGGACGAACAGCCGATAGATCCGGCACACTGTCTCGATCTCCTCTTGGGGACCGGGGACGAGGATGACACGGTCAGTCTGGAGGCTTTTATGCTCTCCACGCGCGAGAGCGGCCTTTCGCTCATTGTTCTCGTTCACGAGGAAACGGCGCAATCCATAACCGGCGGGGCCGCCCTGACGATAGCCGAGCGTTATCAGGCGGCATTGCCCCGTGAAGACCTTGCTGGACAACTCACGGCTATATTCGCCGGCCATCACGCGCTTGATGCTTTTCATGACGTTCGACGGGAGGCTTCCGTCATTGTCGAATTGCTCTGCGCAATAATGGACATTAATGCCGCGCTCGCGGCAGATGAACTCGTAATAGGCGCTCTCGTCGGCGTCCTGAAAACGTCCCCAGCGACTGATATCGTACACGAGAACGGCCTCGAAATCGGCGGCTCCGCTTTGCACATCCCCGATCAGACGCCGGAGCGCGTCGCGTCCGGCGATATTGAGACCGCTTCGCCCTTCATCAGCGTAATTCCTTACGATCTGAAAATTTCGGCGTGCGGCATAGGCGGCGATGATCTCGGCCTGATTCTCCGTCGAGTATTTCTGATGATCCGTTGACATCCGCACATATTGGGCGGCGCGTACCGGGGGTATTCCTCCAGATGCTTCCACTGTCATCCCCGGCTCTACGCTTCGGACGGAATTCCGTCCGCTCAAATTTTGATCCACGATCCAGTCGCATTCGGCCTGCATCCGTCCTGCCCCGACACTCTCCTTTCTACTTCAAGGAAGAGCGGAATGTCGTTTTCAAACAAAGACCGAAAAATTCACGCGAAGGACGGAAATAAATTTCCTGTCGACCCATCCGCCGATACCGAAGCTACGTTCGCGACCGTCATTGCAGACGCGCTCAGGCGTGACTTCGGGAGCACACCGGCGCATGTGAAACACATTGCCCGGTTAACGGGCGCCAATATGCGAACGGTCGGGAACTGGTTGAGCGCGAAGAACGGGCCAAACGGATCAAGTCTTGTCGTCCTGATGCGGCATTCCGATGAAATCACGATGGCCGTATTGAAACTCTCTGAACGTGAGGATCTTCAATGTGCCGTATCGGAAAAGAAAAGCCTGAAGGAACTTCGGAGCGCGATAACAGCAGCTCTGAAACACCTTCCACCTGACTGAGGGTGTCCTGTCATTCCGTTGTTTGGGATGTTTCTGTGTTACCGGTCATGATCAAGCTGATCTTCTATCTGAGAGATCAGCCTGATTTCTTCTCCGTTCCGGATGAAAATTCCTGCTCTGTTATTGCCCTCGCAACATTCCAGTGATTGCATTGACGAACGCGAGGCAGATACGCTTTCGGCCATCACCGCCATGGGCAATTTACAATGGCCATGAGTGGGGAGATCATTGATACCACGGTCGCTGCTGCCTCCAGACAGCGCAACACGGATGCAGAAAAGGCCATTCTGAAGGCGGGTGAGCTCCCTCAGGACTGGAAGGACAAACCGAAAACACCTGCGCAGAAAGATCGAGAGGCACGCTGGACGATCAAATATTCCAAAGCAAAAACGGGACAAAACGGGTTGATTTTGCTGTGCCCGCGTTCGGCTACAAGAACCATGTGGGCATTGATCGGCGCTATGGACTGTGACCTTGCCCCTGAAATGCCCTCGACTTGAAGTAAGGTCTGTCCACTGGAGACAGATGATGAAGAAAGTACGTTTCTCGCAGGATCAGATTATCGGGATACTGAATGTCGATTCGCCCTAACGACATGTTGTTGATATACAAATCATATTTTATGATCAGAGCCTGACCCAAAACACATAAGATCATGGGATAAATAAACTGGGCCAGTAAATTGACTTTTTACTCCAGACGTATATTGGCTATCATCAGTCTCAGCATCAAGTCCAGGTACAATATGAGTCAGAATAACAGAATTTACGTGCGTCTGTTTTGCGAGTTCGCCAACCTGTAAAGGGGTCAGGTGCTCTGAAGTCATATGAACCAGCAGCGCTTTCATTTCAGAAGAATTCATATTGGGATAATGAGCTTTCAGATAAATTCTCATTTTCTCTTCATCAATTACCTCAGAGATAAGAGTATCTGATCCGTTGGCATGACTGATGATAGCTGAAGATGGGCCTGTATCGCCGGTAAAATAAAGCGTTTTATGAGGAAACTCAAAACGAAATGAAAGCGATTCTGCTGCCCGAGCAGTCTCTCCATGATAATGTGTGTTCAACACTGCTGTTAATCGAAAATCTTTTCCATCAAATTCTCTTAGTGGTCCCTTCAGTGTCACAGGAACGAGCGTACTGCAAGGCGTTGGCGCTGCATCGATTTTACCTGTACGCGCCTGTCTGGTCGGCTCAAGAAAACGGCAGATTCCGGAGGTAATATCTTCTACGCCCGGGGGACCAACAATGGGGAGTGGAGCATAAATACGATTCACCCATCGCGTGCCGATCAGAGCCGGCAAATCGCCTGTATGGTCGATATGATAATGCGTAATAAAAATCCCTGCGATGGATGACAGTGGAATATGCGCCGCCGCCAGTCGCAGTAATGTCCCTGCTCCGGCATCAACAAGATAGGTACGATGATCGACTAAAATCGCTGTCGATGTTTCTGCACGCTCACTTCTGGCGATAGGTCCACCTCCAGTGCCGAGCGTGACAATTGTTGGCTCCATCGGGTCAAGAGGTGGAAGGCAATGACCTTCACCCCTAACCGGGAAAAGACCCAACGCAAGAGCGGTGCAGAATAGAAGCTTTTTTTGCCATCTCATTTCATAGATTCCTGTTCTCTATCGCAGATCAGGCGTAGCCACAAATTGTCTTAAAAGCCTTGAAATTCTAGATGAAATTCAGAATCCTACGGTAAATGTACCAATAAATGCTCGACCTGCTCCGAGATAATAAGTTGGATCAGAACCGGCGATCATGGTGCCATGAATACCGCGCGTGGCATGGGCTGCACCAGTTACCGAGTTACTACCGCTAAGATAAGTGGAACCGGCCAGATTCTGAATGTTCAGGCGAAGCTCAGGCTGCTTCAAATGAGAAAAAGAGCGGAAACGATATCCGACAGCAAGATCGACATTGGTATGGGCAGGCAGAGACTGATCATCCATGAATGTTGAATACTGACTATCAATATATTTCAGATTGACGTTACCAAATAGAGATCCGTCATCATAATTCAGACCCAATGACGCACTCCATTTCGGGGCCCGGACCGCAATTTTTCCGGCTGTTGGCAGATAGTCATTGCCTACCTGCAGATTGTTGTCTGTCGTTACACGGAGATATTCTCCTGACAGATATGGACGGAAATGATGCCAGGGACGGGTTCCGATCTCGACATCAACGCCACGACCAGTTTCGCCACCGGCATTGATAAAGGTATTCACGGAACCGCCATTGATGATCGCAGCCGTAGAAATCTGTCTATTTGTGAAATTATAGTTAAAGAAAGAGACAGTCGCCATGAGCTCTTTTCCTGTATAACGATAGCCAATTTCTTCTGATATGGAAAACTCGTTTTTCTGCTGATTGTTACCAGCGATCAGCAGGTTACCTGTCGCACCGTTGTAGCTGTTGAACATGGAATTCGCTGTAGGCATACGAAAAGCCGTGTTTCCGCTGAGAAATATCTGATGTTCGGGCGTGAACTGATAACGGAATCCAACCTGAGGCGTAACCTGAAATGCATTCTGACCGACATCAGATTGCGGACCTGGAAGGTAATTTTCTCCCGGGCGATGGATCCACACAAGTTTAACACCAGCTTCTGCTAGCAACCTGTCATTAAAAGCCCTGATTTCATCGCCAAGGTAAAGGCCATGAGTATAGGTCGTGGTCAGCCAGTCAGTAGACTTATATTCAGTGCCATTCTTCAGTCGAGCATTGGTGCTGTAACTTCCCAGAAGCGAAAGCGGCGCTCCAGAAGCGCTCACACCACCGTACGTCGTTTCATAGGTCTGCCGCGTATAGTCAAACCAGTAACCTGCTTTTAAAGTGTTGATCCCTTTCCTCCATGAGACAACAGTGTTGATGCCTGGATGTTCAATATCGAAAACTGTCGGGACATTGACCACCGTTGAAGCGCCATGAGAGGGAACACCGGACATATCCAGTGAGACGGGGGTGTTGCCATAGAACGCATTTCCTGAATTGGGCAATACGCTTCCGTAAGCAAATCCGCCCCACGAATGATAAAGGTATGGCGTGATATCAATTTTGAGAGAATTGTTCAACAAATTCAGATTGGTTGGAGCACTGACGATAATTGTTCCAGCCTCTTCTCCATGGAGTTTATAATATGAAGGATTAGTTCCAGTAAATTTATTGCTATAATTATAATTTTTTCCGTCAGCTCTGTATTGTGCCAGCGTTGGAGTGGTCAGCATGTCAAGCTGATAATCGGTATAGGAAACAACAAGCTTTGATGTTCCTATTTTACCCCAGTCTTTCTGTAATTTAAAATCAATATGGTCTCTGTGGTATGGTGATGACGGACCTCTCCAGTTATCACCAAGGAGATGTGAGTATCCGACGTAGAATTTTACACCAGAATTACCGATCAGACCGCTATCAATACGAACCGATTGCCTGTACGTGTTATATGAACCAAATGTTGCGCTGACCTGACCACCGAATTTATCGGAGGGCGTACGAAGCGTCATACTTGTAAGACCACCAGCCGCACCAATCATGGGAGCTGTCAGATCAACCGTTGTAGGCTGAAGAGTTTCAGAATCGATATTGTCACCATCCGGATACTGGGATGGAAGCGTCACATAGGTTCCCACATTATTGAGCGGTGCGCCTTCCATCAGAAAGCCAATTTCATCACCATTCAATCCACGAACAATGAAATTCCCTGACTGCATGTTGTAGGGATCTGACATTGCAACATTCGTACCTGGAACCATCCGCAACAGTTCATAGGATGATGAAGCGGGTGATTGAGCTGCAATAAAATCGCGCGTAACCGTACTGACCGCAACGGTTGAAGTCTGCTTTTTCATCAGACCTCCTCCAACATCCCGGCCAGTAACGCCACTCGGTGTACGGTGCACATTTGATTTCACGACAATCTGTTCCTCCCCCCGTGCTTCCATGGACGTTTTCCGTGGATGTGCAGCAGGCCGAACTGCTGCGCTCGCCTGAGAGCCGGGTTTGGAAACAGCTTTTGTTGTGCGGTGCTTTCCTGCTGATGCAGCATGCCCCATGACTGGTCTGGCGAAGCAGGCACCGGCCAGGATGAGAGACACTCCTGTTGTCAGGGATAACAGGGAGCGGCGTGGCAGTGTGCGGAATGTCATCATCGCCTCGTCAAATATGATGTGAAGTACCTGTTGTTCACATATGGATCATATGTCCATAACAGGATAGATTTGAATAAAACGTTCTGTCAACGAAATGTCGTATCCTCGACGTATTTTCCGACGATATTGTTACAAATCCTCCAGTCAGGAAAACCTCAAAAACGACAAAGATCTTATCCTGACAAAGAAATACCATCTGTTTTCGAAAGTCAGTCCCGGCATACAGCTCAATGACTGTTTTTGTTTTGTGTTCAAAAAGCGATGGAAAAACACATAATACGTAATCAAAAATATATTTCAGAATAAAAAATATTCTTCTGAAAATTCAGGGAGGCAGAGAAAAACGATTTTAAATGATATTTACTGAGATTGCGTTATATCGCATCAAAGTTTCCAGGATACAAACCTGTCTGGACGCATATTGCCAAGCAGAAATGCAGATTGTTTTGCTGTCCGCTCTTCCGTCTCCCTGTTGACCGCGACCAGCCCCATCCGCGGTTTATACCCAGATGCCCATTCGAAACTATCCAGAAATGACCAATGATAGTAACCACGGATGTCGATTCCGTCCGCGATCGCGCGGTTAAGCGACTCTACTGCACGTCGAATATAATCCTGCCTTTCAGTGTCATCATCCGTTGCAATGCCATTTTCTGTCACAATGACAGGGCGCTGCGAAACGGACGCGGCATACCGGCATGCACCCTCGACGCATTCCGGATAGAATTCCCATCCCATGGTCGTAAAGCGTGAGTCAGCAGGGGGCGCTACAGTACCATTCGGTCCCGTCAGGCTACGCGTATAAACCTGCACACCGATAAAATCCCCCTTTTCTCGACAGGCATGCAGCCACGCGTCATAAATTTCAGTGCGTTTCCGGTCGCGCATGAGCGGATCGCCAACAGCCTGATCATCAGTCATCGCAAGCGTCAGGCCTAAAGGATACAGACCGGGACCACTTTTGATCACATCATATGCCCGCAGATATGCGCTGATCATCGCCGCCTCTATGCACTGCGCATCTCCCGAAAGATAATAGCCAAATACCGGGGAATGACAGGATTTTGCCGCCTGTGCGAGCATGATCTCCTTCTTCCGATCACTCAAAGGGCTACCATGAAGAATGAGCTTGTGCAGATCAGGCTCATTAAAAACAGCAGCCGTACCGATCAGATCTCCGAAGGACCGTGAGGCAAGCTCGCAATAACGTAAAAAATGATCTGCTGCATCCGGAGCTTCCCATCCACCGCGGGCAGAAAACCAGAGGGGGCAGGCAAAGTGACTGTATGTAACACAGGGAATCAGATTATGCTCATGACACACCCGCAGCATATCCCTGTAATGTGCGATGGCTTCATGAGAGATAACGCCTGGTTCAGGCTCAATGCGCGACCACTCCACTGAGAACCGGAAAGAGTTCAGGCCAAGTGAGGCCAGAAGGACGATATCCTGATGATAACGGGTATAAAAATCATCAGCCCGGCCACTCCGCTCTTTAAAAACAGTTCCCGCCATTCGTTCAAGGAGCCAGATATCGGCATTGGTGCTGTTACCTTCCGTCTGATAGCCAGCTGTTGCCGCCCCCCAGAGAAAAGGAAGTGTCAGATTGGCGGAACGAGATTCAGCGCAGGCGGAAGAAGTTCGGGCAAGCAGACCAGAAGCTGTTCCGGACAGAAAACTACGGCGTGTCAGTGCTGACAATGCGTCTCTCCCCTGTCCCCATGGAATGTTTAAAGATCAAGCAAGAGTTTGCCGGAACGACAGCGTGAAACGCAGATCATCATGGTCTTGTGGCTTTCTTTTTCGCTTTTGCTCAGCACACTGTCCCTGTGTTCCGGAACACCCGATAAAACTCGTGTCTCACAACTCCCGCAAATTCCTTCGCGGCATGAAAGATCAACCGGAATCCCTGCGGCCTCCAGCACATCACCAATGCTTTCGTCAGGAGGAATTGCAAAAACCTTATGAGATTTCACGCATTCGACTTCAAAAGCAGCTTCAGTATCCGGTTTGGCAACGGCAACCGCAGCAAAACGTTCAAAATGGACCCGTTCCTCAGGCAAATGAGCTGTCGCATCTTCAAAAGCGGACAACATCGGAGCCGGACCACAGCAATAAAAATCCGCGTCAGGATGAGCGCCGATAATGGAGGCGATATCGAGAGGGGCACCAGTTTCGCTATCAATATGATAGACGTGTTCACGACTTATCGCATTGATCTCACGAGAGAAAGCAAGGCGGGAATGGTCGCGTACGGCGTAATAAAGCACTGGCCGACGACCAAGTGTATGTAGGCGATGCATCATCGACATCATGGGAGTGATGCCGATGCCGCCTGCGATCAGAACATGATCCTGTGAGGTTTCATTCAGTTCAAAGTTGTTGCGTGGTTTGCCAATATCGAATTCGGCGCCAATCCGTAGTGTCTCGTGAATATAGCGCGATCCACCGCGACTTGCAGCATCCCTTGCAATACCGACAACATAGCGATCAGTTTCCGCCGGATCATTACTCAGCGAATAGCTGCGGACAATGCCTCCCGGAAGATGAAGGTCAATATGACTGCCTGCTGTAAAGCGGGGCAGAGGGCCTCCATCCAGCGCACGGAGTTCAAGGGAGACAATATCCTTTGCCTCCCACTTCAGCACACACGCCCGAACACGAAGAAGATCAGGCATGAGCTAATGTCTCAAGCTGTTTTTCAGCTTTCTGTTTGAGATACCGGCGCAAACGGACAAGACCTGCATCATGCTGATAAAGAATCTCCCGCTGGTTCGCGCCTGGTTCATAATCCTCAATCAGAACGCGGTCCTGCTCAAGCACATGCCAGTGCCTTCCCTCCAGCCTGTTCCGATAGAGGAAACGCCAGGCATCACGCTGCCAACCCGAAACCTTTCGTAGTCGCCAGAAGAAAACCGCACTCCATCCGTCCTGCATGGGAGAGCAGCTTCCCAGAATCATGAAATTTCCGCCGGGACCGCCTGTTTTCGGATAAGGGATCTCAAGCTTGAGCCACATGGAACCGATATCGATGAACTCGGTCCAGTCAAAATTGACGTCACGCTGGCCTTCTTTCTCAAAAACAAATCCATGTTCCGTTTCAACGATCTGGAAATTGGCGGTCGCCTCGCCCTCCGACATCGAGTGAGAATGATGGTGCAGAAAAGTACCGTGCATCGGGTCCATGACATTATCGATTACATAACGATAATCGCCGCCCCATTCCGTATAGCACACGAAATGACTGTATTCAGGATCTTCCAGTTCCGGCGGTACACGCAGCGGGGTCGGAGGCGTATCCTTTGTTTCTCCGACAAACAGGAAAACCGCGCCACCACGCTCCTCAAGCGGGAAGGATCGCGTCGCGTGCATCCCCTCCAGACGGCAGCCGGGAGCGCCGGGCACCTTGACGGCGACATCATCCGCATCAACCTGCACACCATGATAGGGACATGCGATTTTATTACCGAGCGGCGTGCCCTGAGAAAGAGGTGCGCCACGATGCGGGCAGTGATCTTCCAGAGCGTAGGCTCGTCCGGTATGATCCCGCCAGAGTACAATGCGAAAACCACAGCGATAGATGGAAACGGGTGTTGCCGTCACCTGATTTGACGGCAGAACGGCATACCACTGGTTTCGCAGACCGGTGCGCAGTCTGGTTTCAAGTGCGTCAGCGGAAATGGTCATGACGGGTTCCTGTTCCTGAATTGGGCTTCAGTCCGCGAGTCGGGCAAGTTCATCGGCAAGGGAACGCTCAGTCCAGCTTCCACCATCGGGCGCCGGGATATCGCGTTCGGTCATGACAGAGATAATCTCGGAAAGCGTCGTCGCCCCGCGGGCAAAGGCGCTCTCCAGCACGTCACCAAGCATGTTTTCATACGGATCCGGCTCGTGTGTACGCGTCTGCCAGGTTTCATTGTAAGGAACAAAAGGCTTTTTCATCGTACGGTCCTCCTGAGCGGGGTAATCCCGGCCTGCTCCACCGAGCATGAACACCTTTTTGACCATATATGGTCTACATGATCAATATAGGTCATTATTACGATACCATAATGGAAAAGGCAAGAGTCGTCTGCAGCCTTTGCGACGTCACGCAATCTTTTCCTGAATGGAAATCCCTGCGTAGAATGAACGCCATGATTCCTGACCTCAGCAACGCATCCCCTGATGAAACACCGGATGGAGATCGTTACATTGTGCCCGGCCTGATCCGGGGCCTTGCGATCCTCGAAGGTTTTTCGCAAAACAATCCGGAACAGAGTCTTGCCGCCATCGCGCGCGATACAGGTCTTCCCCGCGCGACGGTTTTCCGAATCCTCCATACCCTGGAAGTCGCCGGGTATCTGGAACGCAACCCCGCACGTAAAACATTCCGGCTTGGGAACCGCGTGCTGCGATTGGGCTACAACGCCCTTTCCGGCCGTAGCCTGAGAGATATTGCCACTCCTATTCTCGAACGACTCCGTGATGAGACGGGCTGCACGACTCATCTGGTCGTGCGGGAAGGAACGGATGTAGTCTATATCGCCCGTTGTCTGGGAGCGACACGTGTAGACAGTCTGATCGGCGTCGGCACACGACTTCCGGCTCATGCGACAGTCATTGGCCGCACCTTGCTCTCTCACATGCCTCTGCCGGACGTGGTACGGCTTTACGATGGTTATGATTTTCCCACCTATACGGATGCGACCCCCGCCGATCTGGGAGAGTTGGTGGCGCAACTTGAAGCGGACCGTCCCCAGCGCAGTCTGGCGAGCTGGGGCTATTTCGAACCTGATGTCGCGAGTATCGCCGCTCCTGTCCGGAATCGCGCGGGAATTGCCGAAGCTGCTGTCAACGCCATCTGCTCGCTGGACGCTTACGATCGGGCTGCGCTTGAGGACGTCGTGCGTGTCCGCGTAGAAAACGCCGCCGAAGAAATTTCGGTGGCGCTGGGATATCAGGGATGAGACAGCTTCATGCAGACAATGCATCGGCCAGTGCGGCCTGAAATTGTTCCGGGGCCTGCAGATAGGAAGCATGTCCCGCGTCCTTGATGACATGAAGCCGGGCCTGCGGAAAAGCTGTTGCCAGTTGCTGAACGATTTTGAGTGGAACGATGATGTCTTCCTCAGCGCCTATCAGATGAAGTGGCCCCGTCCAGCGGGCAAGATCTTCAACGAGACGTCCACAGGCAAGAAGATGCACGGCGTCACAATATCCCTCGACCGAGACCCGCGCCATCGCAGCTTCGGCTTCTGCGAGCATCTCTTGAGATGCCTGTGGAGTCAGAGTCCGTGGAGCGCGGCGGGCAGCCATTCCTGCTGATCCGAACTGACGAATATCGTCAATTCGTGCCTGGAGGGCGGGCAGCAGATCAGCGCCCCGCTCCTGCCCATACCCGCGCGCCGGACTGGAAATCACGAGAGTGCTGACCCGTTCGGGCGACGTGGCAGCAAAGCGGGCCGCCGTGATCGCTCCAAGAGAATGCCCCACCATTACACACCGATCGACACCAAACGCATCCAGTCCTTGCGCCAGCTGATCAGCCCAGATACCCGCATCGCCCGGGAAAACATCATCCGATAATGGTGAGCTTTCCGCATAACCCGGCGCGTTCCAGGCCAGAACATGCCTGTGGGGCGCAAAGGCGGCGATCTGCTTTTGCCAGAGCAGGGCATCCGACCCGATCCCGTGCAGCAGAACCAGAGCAGGCGCATCAGGATCACCTGCCTCCAGCCAGGTCAGGGAACCGCCGGACGGGGTCGTGTGCGATATGACGGAACAATGCGGAACTGTCATGTCGTGATCGGCTGGTAGTCCGGATCACCCGCAAGAGGCGACCCTATGGCGACGAAAACGGTTGCCGCGTTCGCCTCATCGTTCCGGAAATAACGCGTTCTGCCAGCAGGAGAAACGAACACGTCTTTTGGTCCGATTTGACGTTCGATCGTCTTGCCGTCTTCTTCCCAGCCGACGGTGATATGGCCGTCAAGCACCAGCCACGCTTCCTCGCAGGTACGGGTATAGGGTTTCACACCGGTGCCGGGCGGGATCAGAAACATCTCTTTCCGGGCTGTGGAGGGAGGTGCGCCTCCCTCTCCAACATAGATTTTTCTACCAAAACCGGCGGCCGTCCACTCAGTGGGCTGTTCGTCATAACGCACAACATAATGCGCCATCATGCGCTGGAGAGGATGTTGCCCTTCCGGATCGACCCTCAGAACCTGACCATCCCGTGCGCCAAAGGAAGCCGCAAGATCTGCATCCACGTCCTTGGGATGATAAAGATAGCGTGGCGGCAGAGGCTTGCCGACCCCGACCAGGACCGACATGGTAACCGGCGTAACACCAGCATTGCGAAACCCATGCGGAATCTCACGCGCATTCAGGATCATGTCCTTAGGGCCGAGCGGCGCTTCCACCACGACCCCGTCTTCTTCCCACCCTACGGTGAGCACGCCATCCAGCACGAGAAAGGCTTCCTCGATTTCGTGCGCGTGACATGCCGCATATTTACCGGGATGTTTGTAGATCAGGCTCAGCGTAAAGTGTTCCGGCTTGAGCGTTTCACTGTCATTGACTTTCGGCGAACCGCCTGACCCGATAAACCGCATCTGCGCCCGTTCGAGGTCAGCAAAACCACGATTGGACGGAAACGCATCCCAGTCAAAAGTTTTTTCCGTAAATTTCAGGAGATGACGACGAAAATCCTGATTGAGTGAGGAGTTGTTTTCTGTAAGCCCCGACATGGAAAACTCCTGATGAGATGGCGCATCGCACGCCATATTTTATTCGCAATGATCATTTCATATTACAAACATTTGTGGCGATTCAAGAAAAAATATAACTGTAATATCGATTATTTTCGCTGTAATCAGTGTAAGATCAAAAAATACCAGAGAAAAACCCTTCATTTGTTTTATATATGAAACACAAGAGGATCGTTATGGCTTTATATGGCATCGACGCCGTAATCTTCGGTGTGCAGGATATGGACGCCTCATTGCGCTTCATGCGCGACTGGGGACTGCATGAAAGATCAATATCACCAGATCAGCTCGTTTTTGAAACGCGCGATGGTTGTGCGGTCATCGTAAAACCAGCTGACTCGCCGGACCTTCCCGCCGCGATCGAAGGCGGCAATACAGTGCGGGAAGTCATCTGGGGTGCCCGCGATCAAAAAGGACTTGATGAAACGTTGGTGCGTCTTGGTGATGCTGTCTCCATCGGCACTGATGGACTGCCTCGCGTTTCCGACCCGAATGGTCTGTCTCTTGCGTTCAGGGTAACGCAGCGTCGTCCCGTGACAGGCGCACCGACAATGCCGAATGCTCCCGGAGCCTATCACCGGATCGATAAACGCGGACCGGTTATTACGCAGGCCGATCCGATCCAGATTGGCCACATCGTACTGTTCGCCGCCGATTTCGCAGCCATGCGGGCATTCTACACAGAACAGCTCGGTTTTGTTGTGAGCGACGAATATCCGAATCACGGTTGCTTCATGCGCTGTCAGATTCGGGGTGGCCATCATAATCTTTTCATTCTGAACCGTCCGGGCAAGGCAGGCATCAATCATGTCGCCTTCACTTTAAACGACATTCATGAAGTTGTTGGGGGTGGTCTCGCAATGTCCCGCAAAGGCTGGAACACCGAAATCGGACCGGGACGGCACCCGATTTCATCAGCCTATTTCTGGTATTTCGAGAACCCTCTGGCAGCACCGCTCGAATATTATGCCGATGAAGATTACTGCACCGAAGCCTGGGAACCGCGGATATGGGAACGCCGTCCGGAAAATTTCGCAGAATGGGCTGTTGCCGGCGGCATCGATGGCGCCACGCGCCGTCAGAAGATAAAAGCCGAGGACAGCACTCGGGGGCACAAATAACATAAAACCATCCAGGCTGGACAAAGGGCTGTTACCTCTTTGTCCATCCAGATGGCTCTCGGGGATTCATTATTGTTGCCGTAGCCGGGTCTGTCTATCAGTCTCCGGCCAGATCAGTCTCACCGGCCCGATAACGAACGAGCAGCATCACCAGTCCCGCCAGAAGGTAGGGCGCCAGAAACATCAGCACAGCCCCGCGCATGTGGGAAGAGAAATCATCCCCCATTACAGCGACAAAGATATACCCCGAGACGGACGCTCCAATATAATAGACCGTGAGCAGCACACCGATAGCGAGAGAAGCTCTGGCCGCCGGAGCCTGCTCACGTGAAAGGGCGTAACAGTTGCCGTACACTCCGCCCACACCGATGCCATAGATCAAAGAGAGGATAATCGCACTCAGGGGGTGCAGGGACCAGAGGAACAGGACGGCGCCGGCCACACCGGTTAGAACGGACAGGATTCCCACCCCCGCACGCCGGTCTGTACGATCCAGCAGCAGGCCGATCGGGATGCCACCAAGAATATTACCGATGCCGAAGCAGCCGAAAGCCACTGAAGCCTGCTCAGGAGTCAGGTGATGTCCAATACGTCCATAAGTCTGAAACAGCGACATATAAGCGTAGCAACACAGGCCATTCACAACTGCCAGCCCATAGGTCGACAGCAACCCTGGCGTAAACAGCCATGACCATTCTTTCTCTGTAGCAGTTTCCAGCGGGTCCGCCTGCAAGCGTCTGGGAACCAAAAACAGCAGGCAGAATCCGGCGACGACTCCGAACATCCCCATCAGCTTGAATGGAAACCGCCAGTCCCCACCACCAAGATGCTGAAGAAAAAGCACGACGCGTGGCCCCACAAACATGCTGAGACCAAAAATCGTAGTAGCGCCTCCAATCGCGGTTCCACGCCAGCGCGGGAACAGCGCGACAATGAACATGAACAACGCGATGCTGAAAACCGATTCGCCAGCACCGGTTGCAAGACGCCCTATCAAGAGAGTCTGGATATTCGAGGCAATTCCGGAAAGCAGCGTCCCTGCTGAAAACAGAAGGGTGCTGAATCCAAGGGCGCGGCGCAGTCCAAGACGTGAAACGAGAAGACCAGCAGGAAGAGACAATACCGCAATGCCAAGTGTGAAAATACTTGCCATCAACCCGGCTGTCCGCTGGTCGAGATTCAGCGCTTTCCTCAATTCCACAAGCTCGACCGGCATGACAAGACGGTCCCAGCCATAGAAAACATAGGTGATCGCCATCAGCGCAATAACCGGCAGCAGAGCAGGGATCTTTGAAAAAGATGTATCCGTCGCACGGAAAGCCTCGTTCCTGACATCCGAATCAGCGCTCTGCATGGTGCCTCAATCCTTATTGTTTCGAATCCGGTTCGATATCGCGATCAGTGCCTGTCATGGTCGCACTGTCAATGCACAGATCATTTGACACAACCGAAACGATTCAGTAACCCAAATAAGGATCATATGCCCATATATGATCATATTGTAATCGAAATCAGATCGGTCCGGCGTAAAGGAACTGCTTTCATGCATGTCTCATTATCCAGTCTTGCCGGGCATCGTGTTGTGATTACCGGCGGTGCGCGCGGCCTGGGCGAAATCATCGCGGAAGCCTGCGCTGCAGCCGGAGCCGAGTTGTGGCTGGCTGATATTCTTGAAGAAGGCGGAAAAACCGCTGACCGGATTGCGGCAAAGTATGAGGTTCCGGTCAGTTTCTCATGTGTCGATCTGGCCGCACCCGAATCAATTGCGACATTTGCAGAAACGGTGAGAGGCAAATGGGACAGCATTGACGGGTTGGTAAACAACGGCGCCATTGCAACCAATGTTGGAGGTAAGAATTTCGAGGATATCGAAATCGAACTCTGGGACAGGGTGCAAACGGTCAATGTACGCGGAACATGGCTTATGACCCGCGCATTAAGCCCGCTATTTTCCACCCGTGGCCGGATCGTCAATATCGCCTCCGACACTGCCCTTTGGGGCGCACCGCGTCTGCTGGCCTATATCGCCAGTAAAGGCGCGGTCATCGCCATGACTCGCTCCCTTGCACGCGAACTTGGTCCCCGTGGAATAGGCGTAAGCGCCGTCGCACCGGGTATCATGCGGACCGAAGCAACCGAATACGTCCCACAGGAGCGTCATGATCTTTATGAAACTGGCAGGGCTGTACCAGGCCCACAGTATCCTGAAGACATTGTCGGCGTCGTTGCCTTCCTGTTGACTGAACCTGCTCTGTCGTTGACCGGACAGGCTCTTCCGGTCAACGCAGGTTTTGTTTTCACCTGAATGACGACGGAAGGTCACATCAGCATGTCCGATCCAGAACACAACACCGACGAAAGCAGCTATATTTCGCCGCCCGTTCAACGTGCGGCCAAACTTCTCCGTTATATCGGGGAAGGAGGCTCTTTGGCCAATATCCGCTCAGCTGCCTCAACACTGGGCATCAGCAGGACCACTCTTCTCCGTCTGCTGCACACGCTGGAGACAGAACGCTTCATCGAACCTGTGCGTGAAGGTGAATACCAGATCGGCATCGGCCTTGTCAGTCTGGTTGGAGAAAGCGCGTTCGGTCAGGATCTTGTCCGTATCGCTTTGCCCGTTGTTGCAAAACTCGCTGAAAAAACGGGTCTGTCTGCGCATCTCGGGGTCCTTGACGGACGTGAGGCTGTCTATCTGGCTCGCCGTGTGCCAAATGTGCCGCTGGCAAGCAACATCTCGGTCGGATCGCGTGTCGGCGCACACGCCACCACGCTCGGGCGGGCTATTCTCGCATGGATGGATCCTGCCGAAGTCAGAAAACTTTATGAAGACCGGCCTCTCGGTCGGTACACGAACCGTACGCCCTCTTCGTGGACCGCACTTCAGGAGACCCTGCATCGTGAACAACAGATCGGATATTCCGAAAGCGACGGGCTGTATTCAGACGGCGTAAGCTCCATTGCCGCTCCGATCTTCGATGAATCGGATCGTGTGATCGCCTCCGTCAATGTAACCGGACCGACAACACTTTTTGAAATGAGTGATAGTCGCCGCAAAAAAATTGTCGGGTCTGTTCTGGATGCCGCCAGAGAAATTTCAGTGCGTCTTGGATGGCGTGAAAATGCTTCAGATAAATCTTACAGCATCTCATAGGAGAACAAAATGGATCTCGGCCTGAGGGGAAAAGTTGCTGTTGTCACGGGAGGAAGTTCAGGAATAGGTCTCGCGACCGCCCGCAGGCTTCTTGGTGAAGGTATGGCGGTTGCGATCTGTGGCCGTGATCCAGTCAGGCTAGAACAGGCGCGGGCGTCGCTTTCCAGTCACGGAGATGTACTCGCGCAGCAATGCGATATTCTGGACAAGGCGAATGTCCTGGCGCTGTGTCATGCCGTCACCGTCTGGCGCGGTGCATGTGACCTCCTCGTCAACAATGCCGGGCAGGGCCGTGTGTCGACATTCGCAGACACGACGGATGAAGCCTGGCATGAGGAGCTGACTCTTAAATTTTTTAGTCAGATCAACACGATTCGTGCTTTTGAGGCGATGCTGAGAGCCTCCGGACAAGGCGCTATCGTCGCGGTCAACTCTCTGCTGGCCTACCAGCCGGAACCACATATGGTGTGCACATCAGCTGCCCGGGCCGGTGTGCAGAACCTGCTGAAATCTCTTGCCGGAGAGCTCGCGCCGGTTATCCGGGTCAATTCAGTTGTCGTAGGCCTGATTGAATCAGGACAGTGGGATCGTCGCTTTGCGGCGCGTGAAGACAAATCCAACGACCGCGACACATGGTTTTCCGATCTCGCCCGGAAAAAGAATATTCCCCTGGCGCGGCTTGGGCTTCCGGAAGAAGTCGCCAACGCGATCGCCTTCCTCGGGTCCCCGGTAGCCTCCTACACGACAGGCTCACAGATCGAAATTTCCGGCGGCCTCTCTCGCCATATCTGACGGAATGCACAGCATGATTCATGATACGAAACAGAACGGCATGACACCAACGATGATGCCGGTCGGGGATCTTGTCGCCAGTTGGCTTGCCGAAATAGGCGTAAAAGTCGTTTTCGGTGTAATTTCCATCCACAACATGCCGATGCTCGACGCTATTTCACGTCAGGGGCGCATCCGTTTCGTGCCGGCGCGTGGTGAGGCGGGCGCCATGAACATGGCGGATGCCTATGCCCGGACGTCTGGTGGACTGGGGGTCGTCTTCACCAGCACCGGCACCGCAGCAGGAAACGCAGCAGGCAGCCAGGTTGAAGCTCTGACAGCCTGCTCTCCGGTGCTGCATATCACCACGCAGATCGACAGGCCTTTCGTTGATCGCGACCGCGCGCCAATTCATGATGTACCCCGTCAGCCTGAAATGCTGCGCGGTGTCTCAAAGGACGTATTGCGCGCATGGTCGGCAGCCTCTGTTATCACAACGCTGGCGGCAGGCGCTTCGGCTGCCCTGACCGCCCCGTCCGGCCCGGTTTCGGTCGAGATTCCAATCGATGTGCAAAGGGAGGAGGCGCGTATCCCTCTCGTCTGGCCAAAGCCCCGCAAAGCTGGTGTTACGCCGGATGAAACGGCTGTGGACTGCCTCGCTGAATTGGTCAGGAAAGCCCGACGACCTGTTTTCTGGTTTGGAGGAGGCGCCCGTAAGGCAACAGCACAGGCCGCTGCGCTGCTGCAACGCGGTGTCGGGACGGTGACCAGCACGAATGGCCGTGCAGTCATCCCGGAAAATGCCCCAGGTTCACTCGGTGCTTTCAACATGACCCCGGAGGCTCAGGCCCTTTACGAATCATCAGATCTCATGGTGGTTGTGGGCTCACGTCTCAGAGGGAATGAAACCCGCAACAATGAAATGCAGCTTGGCCGTATACTCGTGCAGATTGACGCAGATGCCAGTCAGGGCGCGCGGAACTACCCGGTTGATCTTTTCATCCACGGCGATGCGTCCGCAACACTTTCCCTGCTTCTGGAAAAACTTCCAGAACATCTCGACGTTGACACGACACTTTCTGAGGATATCAGCAACGCGCGCGCAAAGAGCGAGGAGTCCTTGCGGCAGGGTCTTGGACCCTATGCAATAGTAGCCGACACACTCAGGGAATTTGTTTTTGAACGCAGGCTGGCGTTTGTCCGTGATGTGACCATCTCCAATTCCACATTCGGTAACCGCTATGTCAGTCTTGCCGCACCCAATCTTGGCGTCCACGCTCTTGGTGGAGGTATCGGTCAAGGCATCGCCATGGCTATCGGCGCGGCGCTTTCCGGTGCTGCTCCCCGCACTGTCTGTCTCGTGGGAGACGGAGGCGCGATGCTTTATATAGGTGAACTGGCTACCGCAGTTGAGGAAAATGCCGATATCGTCTTCGTTCTGATGAATGACTGTGGCTATGGGGTCATTAGAAACATTCAGGATGCGCAATACGGAGGACGACATTGCTACACTCTTTCGACAATTCCTGATTTTGGCCAGATTGCTGCTGCTGTTGGACTGCCTCATCGTTGCATTTCGGACATCTCGGTATTTCGTGATGAGTTCACTGCTGCACTTGATGCAGAGGGACCTGTTCTTCTCGAAATTGACATGACCAGGATTGGTCCTTTTGCAAGAAGTTTTGCCGGTCCGCCCGCAGGTGCAGCAGGAAAGCCTGTATCATGACAAAAGAAGGTCTGCATTTGGGCCTGATCGGCTCCGGCTCCATGGCTGCGACTGTGGTGGCGGCACTGACTGATGCAGGTGTTCGAATAGAACGTCTCTCGGTTCTGGTGCGACCGGGTCGTGAGGCAGCCGGAGAGGATGCGATCACAGAATGGAAAACTGGTGGTGCTGTAAGTAGAGTCATCAGTTCTGTAGAAGAATTAATCGCTTTGGAGCCAGACATTGTTGGTGAATGTGCGTCGCAGCAGGCTGTCGCCTCCTGTGTTCCGAGTCTTCTCGCTGCCGGAATCGAAACAGTGATTGCGTCTGTCGGCGCTCTGGCAGACCCGGATATCCTTGCATCTCTTTATCAGATCAGATCAGAAAAATTTCATATTGCAACAGGCGCCGTTGCCGGCATGGATGGCCTCTCAGCCGCACGCCTCTCCGGATTGACCGAAGTGGTCTATACAGGAAGAAAGCCGCCTTCCTCCTGGCCGGGAGGCGGGACGGACTACGCCATAATCTTCAAGGGAAGCGCACGGGAAGCCGCTTTGCAATTTCCGAAAAATGCCAATGTGGCGGCTACAGTTGCTCTGGCCGGGATCGGTTTTGATCGTACACAGGTCCTCCTGATAGCAGACCCTGAATGTTCCAATAATGTTCATGAAATTTCCTTTGTTTCAGGATGCGCGCGCGGCAATTTCCGCATGGAAGGCGTGCCATCTCCGGATAACCCCAAAACCTCGCTTACAGCAGGGTACAGTGTCGCAAATGTCATTCTGAACGCGATTAGACCCGTGCTTCAGACAATCGCAAGGAATGTAGTGTGATGTCTGTCTCTGCCATGGATTTTACGACAGCCGATCTTCCTGATGGCCGCATTTTCGTGGCAGGGACTTTCCGGGAAGGTCGGGGGCCTCAAATCGAATCCCGTTTTCCAGCGGATGACAGCCTGAACAGGGTCATGCGGGAGGCTGGTCCGGAAGATCTTGATGAATCCGTGAGCGCCGCACAGAAAGCTGCTGCTGATCCGGCTTGGCGAGACCTCTTGCCACACCGTCGAGCCGATTATCTCTACCGCATCAGCCAGGGCATCACGGCAAACGCCGACCGGATCGCCTATATCCAAAGCCGTGATACGGGAAAAACGTTTCGGGAAACTCATGCATTGGCCATGAGCGCAGCGAGCACTTTCCGTTATTTTGCAGCGGCTCTGGAAACAATGGAAGAGGCCATCACGCCGTCACGGGGGCCGTGGATGACACTCTCCCGATATGAGCCGCTCGGTGTTGTCGCAGCCATCACACCCTGGAACTCACCGATCGCCAGCGATGCCCAGAAGGTCGCTCCCGCACTCGCAGCCGGAAATGCAGTGATCCTGAAGCCGGCCACCTGGAGTCCCCTTGTAGGACTGGAGTTTGCGCGGATTGTTGCGGAATCCGGTCTACCGGCGGGACTGCTGTCCGTTCTCCCCGGTGGTGGACAGACCATCGGCGATCGTCTCGTCAGTCACCCGGCAATAGGACGGATATCCTTTACAGGCGGCACCAAGGTCGGTCACGCAATCGCGTCCAAAGCAGCCGAACGCCTCGTGCCTGTATCGCTTGAACTCGGTGGGAAATCTCCAACCATCGTTTTTCCTGATGCCGATATCGATCAGGCGCTCGCCGGTATCCTGTATGGTATGTTCTCGTCTTCCGGTCAGTCCTGTATTGCAGGGTCTCGTCTGTTCATTCATCGTTCCATCTACAATGAATTTCTTACGCGGCTAGTTTCCGCAACAAAAGCGTTGAAGGTAGGTCATCCTTTTGATCCCGACACACAGGTCGCTCCACTGATCCATCCTGCACATGTCGCCAATGTCGCACGGTGGGTGGATATTGCGCGCGCAGAAGGTGGTCGGATTCTCGCGGGGGGCATGGCCCCAGACGGAGAAGCGTATAAAGGCGGCTATTACTATCTGCCGACAATCATAGACGGGGTCGATAATACAGCGACAATATGTCGGGAGGAGGTATTTGGCCCTGTTCTTGTCGCCATGCCATTTGACGACGAGAATGATGTGATCGCCATGTCCAACGACAACCAGTACGGTCTGGCCTGCGGGGTCTGGTCACGGGATCTGGGACGCGCCATGGCCGTGGGCAAAGCGATTACTGCTGGCACCGTCTGGATCAATACCTATAAACAGTTTTCTATTTCGACTCCTTTTGGAGCCGACAAGGAAAGCGGTATCGGTCGGGAAAAGGGACTTGAGGGTCTTCGAGCATATATGCGGCAGAAATCGTATTACATCAGCGACCCCGGTGTAAAAATACCATGGGCACTGAGCGCTCTGGGTGCCTCATCATAATAGTCGTCAAAGAGAGCGATGGGCTGCCATGTGGAGGGTTCGCCTCCCCGCTCTGTTGCATAATTGGTTGATTGGTCGTTGTGAGAGCTTTGATCGTCACTTTCTTTACCTGACGGCGTGAGTGAGCGCTGTTCCGGGGATGAACCGATTGAGGATGGCGCAACGGACGTGAATTTCGGTGATCTGACGTTCGAAATCCTGATTTCCAGCGATCTTTCGTCGATCCCGATAGTGAGTTTACGCCATATCCAGCGTTTCGGACCGTCATGTTTGCGCGTATGCCATTAACCTTCTCCCTTTCCTTTGACCTTGATTCCGGTGCTGTCCAGGCTCAGGACTCATAACCAGAACATGACGGTTGTCAGGGGACACAAGGTATCGGACAGGCCGGGATTCCGTGGGACAACCGGGGACCACGTGGGATGGAGATTTTTTTGTCGGCGGTTCTTCGTGGGAAATTATCCACAAACAATCCACAAAGAACCGTGCGCCGCGCAGAGACGCAAGGTTTTGGACTTGCGCGAGCATTTTGCCGGGTTCGGACAAAAGGTTCTGCACATCGGCCTCTCATGCGTGGCAGGTGATGATCGGATGCTGAGAGACCCTTAAGAGGGCGTTTAGACGTTTATATGGGAGCACCTGCCACGCGGCCAATGATGCGCAGATCGGCGTCTGACCGTGCGGAGCTGCTGTTTATCGGCGGCATTAAAGAGCCGGTTCTACAAGTCGAGAGAGTCAAAAAGGCACTCGCGGAGGGCAGAAAGCCGTCCGAACTGGTGACGGAAAGTGTGGCTCCTGTCGCCAATGACGAGAAGTGGCTGGCGCTTGGACGCAAGGAAGCCACGCGGGTTCTGAAAATGGAAGCCCCAGCGCGGCGGGTTTTTCTCGATGAACTGGTGACGGCGGGCATCATCAGCTGCGACCAGATCATGGAGGCTGCGTGATGGCGGTAAAGCGGTCTGTGAAACCAGTTTCGGCTGGAGGCTGTGCATGAGCGGCTGTCATCGGTGACGATCGAATGCAGGCCGTATGAGGACATTCTGACGCGGTATGACGGTCCGGACGTTCTGTTTTACCTCGACCCGCCCTACTGGGGCACTGAAGCGTATTACGACGCGCCGTTCTCTCGTGCTGAGCCGCCACCCTGTTGCGCTGCTTCTTCCCGACTGTGACGGCCACGCTGTTGCCCGGTCGATTGTGGCGATGGTCATCGGCCCATATTCGGATTTCATGTCTTCGAGATAGTCAGGGCTGATGCGGGGAACATGAAGGGCGGTGACACTTTCACGCTGCCACCTGGAATCTCCACGATCGTATGTAACCGGATATCACTACCGTCACGAACTGACCGGCAGCCTCTCGGCGAGTGCTTCTGACCGGCTTAAAGAGCGGGTGTTACCGTACACAGAAAGTCTTTCCGGAAGAAAAGATCGAAGAGGATGCGACATAAGGTGACTTGGCGGGAGGGTATGAAGCTGTATCATGCTCTTATGAGAAAAACGGTCTCCACTGACTGACGACGGAGCCGGAGAGAAGACACCCGACAAGCCTATGGAGAGTTGACTGCATGTCTGCCCGCATTAATGCCGCTGCCGTATTTTGCGGTTCCCGTTTCGGAAATATGTCCGCCTATAAGGAAACGGCTGAAGCCGTGGGAGCCGGACTTGCTCAGGCTGGCATTCATCTCGTTTACGGCGGCGGCTATGTCGGTCTGATGGGTGCGGTGGCAGACTCCGCCATACAGGCAGGTGGTCGCGTCACGGGCATCATTCCCGAGTTTCTGGAATCGCGTGAAGTCATGCATCGCGGCGTGACCGAACTGATCGTTACGGATTCCATGCATACGCGCAAACAGAAAATGTTTTCGCTGGCTGACGCTTTTCTCATTCTTCCCGGTGGGTTTGGGACATTTGATGAACTGATGGAAATTCTGACCTGGAAGCAGTTGCAACTGCACTCCAAGCCCATTCTTTTCGTCAATATCGCGAACTGGGCGCAGGCCGTGCTGGCGATGCTGGATGAGGCGGTCAGCCAGGGGTTTGCCTCTCCGGAAGCGCGTGCGCTGATTGAAGTCGTGCCTGATGCAGCAGCGGCCCTGCGCCGACTGGAAACCGTTTCTCCATCGCATAACCGCGACGACGCTGAAGCTGCCGCCAGAATGTGATTTTCCGCCCTGCAGCAGAAAATAAATGGATTCCTGGCAGGTGTGTGAGCATTCGGCTCTTGCAGTCATGAAGCAGGAGCGCTATTAGGCCCGCACCCAATCGGAGTGTAGCTCAGCCTGGTAGAGCACTGTGTTCGGGACGCAGGGGCCGGAGGTTCGAATCCTCTCACTCCGACCAGGGGTTTGAAAGCGTCATATATGTTCTGTTGTTCGGGATGAACACAGAACAATTCCCGCGCTTCAGCAGACGTATCCTTCTTTCCCGCAAAATTACGCTGCGCCCGTCTTTGAAAGAGATCTCCAGCAATAATGAGGCGCCTTTCGTGCAGCAGCCGTAACTGGTCTGTCTGACTACGCCCTGCCCGTTATGGTTAATTTGCGAAAATGAGCAGCTTTGGCATCAAGCGGTTCTTCACAAAACCGTCCTGCTTCCGCAGTTAGCTGGGTATCTTCTCTCCCTGATGTGTTTGCAACGTATCAGGACGCCATAAAAAAAAGGCCCTGCCGCAAACGGCAGAGCCTTCAGTGACATAAGCCGGAAACCGGAGTTTCCAGCCTGTACCGTAACCTTTGGAAGAATCAGACGAGAGCCTGCTTCAGTGCAGCCGTCAGTTCCTTCGTGCCAGCTTCGCCACCCATATCACGGGTGCGAACCTTGCCGCTGGTGATCAGGTTCTTGATGGCTGTGTCGATCCGGTCGGCCAGATCGTCACGACGGACGTGACGCAGCATCATCACCGCGGCCAGCAGCAGAGCCAGCGGGTTGGCGAGGTTCTTGCCTGCGATGTCTGGAGCGGAGCCATGCACCGCTTCAAAGATCGCGGCCTTCTCACCGATGTTCGCGCCCGGAGCGAGACCCAGACCGCCGACAAGACCGGCTGCCTGATCGGAGAGAATGTCGCCGAACAGGTTGGTCGTGACGATCACGTCGAACTGCCAGGGATTGGTCACCAGACGCATGGCGGCGGCGTCGACGATGCTCTCATCCACTGCGACCCGGCCTTCATATTCCTTTGCGACCTTGCGGCCCTCCTCAAGGAACATGCCGCTCATCAGCTTGATGATGTTGGCCTTGTGAACCAGCGTCACTTTCTTGCGACCGTTCTTCACGGCGTAGTCGAACGCGAAGCGAACGATGCGTGCGCACTCCTTGCGGGACACGTAGCCACCACTGATCGCCATGCCTTTCGGGTCGCCGTCGCATGGAACGATATGTTCCATAGCGGCATAATAACCTTCGAGGTTTTCGCGGACGATGACCAGATCGATATCTTCGTAGCGACCTCCAGGAATGATTGTCTTGGTCGGACGGAGGTTCGCGTAGAGGCCGAATTCCTGACGCATCGTGACATTGATGGACTTGAAGCCGCCGCCGCTCGGCGTGGTCAGCGGGCCTTTGAGAGCAAGACCGGTTCTGCGGATGCTCTCAAGAGTGTCTTTCGGAAGAGGATCGTTGACCGCATCAACCCCGGCCATGCCAGCAATGTGGCGTTCCCACGCAAACGGAGCACCAACGGCATCGAGGATTTCGACCACCGAGTCCATAATCTCGGGGCCGATACCATCGCCCGGAATAAGGGTGGCGGGGATAGTTTTGCTGTTCGTCATCATGAACTCCCTATACATCCGCTGCCCCTTCTGCCTCGCATTGAGAGCTAGCGCGATACGCAATTGCGTGTTGTCACTTCCTCTTGATGGGAGAGCAGGCATGCGCCAGCCACGTTGCTGTCTCCCCGGAGAGCAGGGGGCCAACCTCCGCAAGCACTGTGGCGTGATAAAAATCAAGCAAATCCAAGGCTTCCGGCCCCATAACCGCCGGGTCAACCAGATGGCGGTCGAAAGGAGCGAGAGTCAGCGTTTCAAACTCAAGAAAGTTTCGTCCGTCCTGTCCGACGTCAGAGGCTCTGACCATCTCCAGAGTCTCCAGCCGGATCCCGAACGATCCGGGTTGGTAATAACCCGGCTCGTTGGACAGAATCATGCCTGCTTCCAGAGGCACCGTGCCCGGCAGCTTCGAGATGCGCTGCGGCCCCTCATGCACGGACAGGTAGCTGCCCACGCCGTGGCCGGTGCCGTGGTCGAAATCCAGCCCCCCCTGCCACAGCGCATAGCGGGCCACCACATCCAGTGCGCTGCCGGTCGTGCCGCCGGGAAAACGTGTACGTCCCAGCAGCAGGTTGCCCTTCAACACACGGCTGAAGGCTTCCCTGATCTCGACGGAAGGTTCATCCGGTCCTGTCCAGATGGTGCGGGTGATGTCCGTGGTGCCGTCGGGATACTGCGCGCCGCTATCCACCAGATAGACCGTGTTCGCGCCAAGAAGACGGCTGGTCTCCGGCGTGACACGGTAATGGATGATGGCCCCGTTCGGCCCGGCCCCGGAGATCGTGTCAAAGGAATCGTCGCGATATTCCGGTGCTTCTGCCCGGAAAGCCTGCAGGCGCTCCACCAGTTCCAGTTCCGTTGAACCGGCGGCATGAGTATCCAGCCAGTGCAGGAAGCGGCAGATGGCCACAGCGTCACGCAGATGGGCGGCCCGCGCGCCCTGCTGCTCGATAGCATTCTTCCTCGCGCGGGGCAGCGCACAGGGATCAGCCGCTTCCACAACGGTCGCTCCGGCTGCGTCGAGCGTCTGGCTGAACCAGACCGGTGTGGCGGAAGGATCGACTGCTACTTTCTGGCCCTTCAATGCTCGAAGTGCTGCTTCCAACTGGTCAGGGGGCAGGATGGTCACATCGTCGCCAAGCCAGTTCCGGACTTCAGGCGTGATCTTCGCGTCGTCTACGAACAGATCGACCTGCGCGTTGCTGTGCAGAATGGCAAAAGAGAGCACCACAGGCGTGTGAGGCACATCAGTTCCGCGGATGTTCAGCAACCATGCGACGGACGTGCAGTCGGTGATGATCGCGGCCTGCCATCCTTTTTCCAGCAGTTGCGCACCGAGCGCGTGGCGTTTTTCCTCACTGCTCTGTCCGGTGAATTCCAGCGGATGAACCCGCGCTGGGGCGGAAGGCGGACCCGGACGATCGGTCCATACGGCATCAACAGGATTGAATGGGGTCGGAACAAATATCACGGCGTCCGTATGCAGGGCATTCAACGCGGAACGACTGATGATGCGCGGGTCGTAGCCGATACGGGCTTTTTCGGGAGCATTCTTTTCAAGCCAGAGGCGTGGAGGCGCTTCCGTGATGTGATGGCGCTCCCATAGTGCGCCATCGACCTGATCATCCATCTGGGTGATGTAACGGCCATCGGAGAAAACGGCGGCCTTCCCGGCGAGAGCGACGGCCAGTCCGGCACTTCCTGTGAAACCGCTGATCCATGCCAGCCGTTCGGCGCAGGCAGGCACGTATTCGCCAAGATATTCATCGCTACGTGGAATGATCAGCCCGTCCAGACTCGTTTCCGTCAGGACGGCACGCAGGGCCTCAAGACGGTCGCTCATCTTTCCGGGCACGGAACTGGTCGTGGTCTCTGGCAACGGGCTCTCCTCTGTTTCACTTCCTTATACAGGATGCGTTGCTACATCCCCTTGATGATACCCTCTGGGGCATGATTTCCCTGCCGTAGCCAGTATTGTTTCCAGAACGTCATCGACAGCAAGCAAGCGTACGCATGATCGCCATCATGCGGCTGGACCATTTTACGGCGTCGTCTTTCGTGTCGTTCTGCTCGCCGCTCTTCCCGAAGAGCGTGCCGGGGTGGGTTGCGAGGTCGGGACCGGATCAGGAGATGGGCTGAGCCAGGCGGGCAGCACCTGCGACGCCGCCGATGTGGACTCGTCCGGACCATCGGGCATGGATGTGCCTGGTTTGATTTTGAAGAGAGGCTGGGGCGTCGTCGGGGGTGATGCAGGAGCTTCATCAGCAGCGGACGGCTGCACTGGCAAGGGTTGTTCGACGCTTGGGGCGGGGCTTGGGGCGGGCTCCTGTGCAGGTTGTGGCGCAGGCTGGACAGGGGAGCTCTGGACGGCTGGAACCTTGGCCGCAGCGGGTTGGGGCGGCGCTGCGGGCTCGATCGCCTGAGGCGTCGGCGCTTTTGCCGGCACTGATGTCCGGGACGCAGGAATGGTAGCCGGGACAGGCGGAGCCGCCACGGACGCTTTCGGGACTTCAACAGAAGGCACGGATGGTGAAGTCGGCGTGGGGAGCGGGGTGAAAACAGGCGCCTGTGCTGGCTCCGGGACTGGGTTAACCGCAGAGGGCGCTTCTTCCCGAGGCAGGACTGGTTGCGCTACAGTCGGGACCGGCCTACGCAGGGCTGGCTGGCTTTTCACGGAACCCATTGCCGATCTGTCGGAAAGCGGAGTGGACGCACCATGCTGAGTAGCCTCATGGGCATCATGCCAGGCCGCGCCATCGAACCAGCCCTGCCAATGGCCATGCCCGTCATACCAGCCGAGATGGCCGTCATGATGCCCCATCGACCATGCCTCGGTGTAACCGGAGGGACGGTAATTGTACTGCGCGTAACAGCCTTCAAGCGCCAATGCGGTCAGCAACATGGCCGCAATCTGTCCAGTCCGCATGGCGCACTCGTTCTCCTGAGCGTGTTCTCCTGATCACGGGTTGGACCAGAGACAGAGCACAAGAGCAAGAGGGAACGGGGCAAAAGACCGGATTTCTGGCGATTTTCCGGGAAAAATATGCGGACAGATTTCGAGTGATTTCTGTCATATCGAGATAGAATAGCAGTTCAGATCCTCGCGGCGACGCTCTGTCGCCAAACAACATTATGACGCATCAATATCGACATGGCGCTTCATTCAGCTTTACTCTGATTTCACTGTCTGGAACTGTGACCCAAAATCAGGAGCGTGTCATGTCGCGGTTTTTCGCCGTCCGGGGATTTGTCGCTGCCTGTCTCTGCTCTGGGCTGGTCGCCTGTTCAGCCGAGAGACACATAATCCAGACTCATAACTCCCCGCATACGGAAGAGGTTGAAAAAGAAATTAATCTTGATGAAGATGCCGCCGGGCCGCCCAAGAGCCCATCGGGAAATATTGGACAAAATAAGAACGATCAGGATGAGAAATAATATTTAAATTCGATCTGTATGTATGGAAAATATTTTAATATTTAAAATATATTGTAGAAAAATCGTTCACAACCATAAACTATTCGCAATAACGTGCACTGCGGCATTATCTAATTAACACTATTCAAATCCAGCAGAAGCTCCTTGAATACGGCAAACCTGACAAGGGTTCCCTCCTTTTGGGAATGCTTCCCGTCTTCGGAAAGATCCCGGGGAACAATGAGTACCAGATCCAGCATTTACATCTTGTAGCGCGCAGAATTTCTCTCTTCAGAGAGATTCAGAACGAGCAGCTTCTGGAGACTTCTTTAATTAGTGAAAATATAAAAATTATGCACATTTTTGTGGATCGCTTTTGGTGTCAGAGATCAATCCACAAAAAAGTTCCGAGAAGAAAACACTTGTGTCCAGAGTGGTTAGTGGCTCCGGTTACTCTGATTTTTCTGGTGCTGATATAGATAATGGCGCCTGGATTCAGCCATGAGACACCGTCCTCGCGAAGTTTTATCCGAAATTTCGTTGCAACTGTGGAGTTTTTTCTGATCTCGCCGGGCTTCCTGATGGGGAGACAGTCGGGTGGACCCTGAGCAGGCCGTGAGCAGGCATACCGTCAATGCCATCGTCAGAACGCGAAAGGAAGCTGTAAAAGTCATGGTTCTCGGACTCTGATTGCAGGCAGAAACCACTGGCTGCCCTGTCCTCTGTCTAAAACAGATCCCGTTCAAATGAAATCACGGGAAGCTATGGTGGATGCTTGAAAGAACAGGATCAGGCCATGTCGTCAGCGAAGGCAGAGGATTGTGGAGACGATCCAGACACCCAGAGCAGCAGTCGCAAGCTGCTTACAGGCCTGGTGTAGCGACCTGCGGTCCCGCACACGCGAGTAGCATCTTGATCGACAGGAAAGCTTCTGTTCTCAGAACGACAAAAATGACGACGCGTTCTTGTCTGGTGGAAAGTCGTGGTCTGATCTTCAGCACCTTTACTGTCGTCGGGAGGACGCTGCGGAGGCTCCGCGCTGCCTCCGGCTTCATTTTCGTGGGTATCCTGTTATGCAGTAATCTTATATAAGACCCTATCATCCTTGAGGCTGTGACCTCTCATCCCTTTAAACCAGAAAATGACCGAGACGTCGGTTTCGTCTGCGCGGGAGCAGTGTCATGCCTCAACAGGCATTATGAAGATGTGGTCCGTCCAAAGAGGCGGACTTTGCGTCCTATGAGAATAAAGGGTTTTTCTACAAATTCGTATGTCAGACACGACACCAGAAGCGTCTTAAACCAGAAAATGACCGAGACGTCAGTTTCGTCTGCGCGGGAGCAGTGTCATGCCTCAACAGGCATTATGAAGATGTGGTCCGTCCAAAGAGGCGGACTTTGCGTCCTATGAGAATAAAGGGTTTTTCTACAAATTCGTATGTCAGACACGACACCAGAAGCGTCATCAAAATCGAGAAATGCACGATCCAGTTGCCGGCATCATAAGACAGATCAATATGGAGCAGGTATACCAGAAACATGCTGACAGGAAAATGAACAAGGTAAATGCTATAGGACAGCTTGCCCAGCGTGAAGAATATCGGATTACCCAATACTTTGTCGGTAAAATCGGCCTTGTCCATCAATGCTATAGCAATAGCAGCGAACAGCACTGAAACCAGATAGATGGGCACCGGATGGAAAGGTGGTGGCAGGCAGATGGTTGATACAGCAATGGCGAAGACGCCTGCAGCACAGAGTGTTTCTGCAACACTCTCCTTGACTGGCAAGCGTTTTACGATGTCCATTACAAGAACCATGATACCCATACTGAGCACAAGCCTCAGCATTCCTGCGCTCACACCGTGAAACACCGGATCATTATTGCCTGCGACCCGGAAGCCATGACGTTCTGCAATGAAAAGAAAAAATACAAATACAGCGTAGAATAGGGGTCGACAGAAGACAGCCAGAAGCACTGTCAGGGAGCCAAGATAAAACTCCAGAGATATAGACCATGAAGGCAGATTGATAGAAAACGACTGAGAGGTGACAAGAGACTGCGTCATCAGATAATTACTGATAAGATCACGCTTTATATTATTGCTGAAGTAGGAGGGAATGCCATTGACCATTCCGTAGAAAATACCCACCACTATCGATAGCATGAAGAAATGAAGTGGGTAGAGCCGCAGGAATCGCGCCCAGAAAAAGTTGATGGCTTCCTTGATATTGATGCGAGAAAATTTCTCATCATAGGATTTGATGAGAACAAATGCGGATAAGGCAAAGAAAACATCAACAGCAAAAGGGGCATTGGTGATCAGAGAGCGTCCGGACTGCCACCCTATCATGATGCCGAATGTATGTTGATACGCTACAGCCAGGGCAAGCAGTCCCCGAATGCCTTCGAGACCTCGTATCCTTTTCACATTCATACCCTTTTTTGACCAGCCGGTTTTCCTTTCTCATTACCTTCAAAAGGAAAGATTGGCGCTTTCATGCTTGATGGCTGAGTGAATGGCAATAGTCTCCAGATTGACAGGCTGACATCGGTGAGGAAGCATGGTTTCTGATTGTTCAGAACCTTGCGATGAAATTCTATGCTGATCGTATTGGACGATGTTACGTCAAAAAAGAATCGACAACTTGATAGAGATTCAATGGCGGGGAACGGCTATCTGGTCGAATAAAGACGTCAGAAGGGAGTGGCGCTATATTTAAGTTGATTTATTTTAGTATAATATCAATATGAAATGTTTATAATATATATTATACAAAATTATAGCTGAAATATCCAATTTATTAAATTTTATATCATGGAATATCAGCCTTCTGGTTATCTTCTGCCTGTTCATCCCATTCTTCTGCAATCGCTGTCAGCTCTTTTGTAATGGCGATTTTACGTTGACGAACCTGTAGCTGCCGGGTGAATTTGACACCCATAATGGACAGTTCAAATACGAACCAGCCTCCTCCCGCCGCACACCATCCTACGACACTGGTCATGGGATTCATCAGCAGCGTAATCGCGGCTTCCATAGAGCCATCCACATCCCAGAGCATGTGAAACGGATGCACGAGAGCCGCAAAAGCATACGGCATCATCATTCTGGCCATGACCTCTCCCCGATTGCTGTCCAGCATGTAGACCGCCATCATGGGGATCAGCAGGACACCAATCAGTATGGAATATCCCGGAAGCCATGCCAGAGCGGCCCCACAGGCCAGACCACTCATCCATTTCGACATGGAGCCACGCTGGGCTTTGGCGGCAGCGGCCGTCACAGCACAATCTCCGCACAAAGAGATCCTATGGCGCAGACAACGCCAACAGCGGTAGCCAGACGGATCATCTCGTTCCTCATGGACGACGGCACATCGGTATCTGTATGATCGAGATGGTCACGCTCCGCCTGCAACTTGCTCTCCTGTTGCCGGGCAGCGGCATATGCCGCCTGATCCTTCCGCGCAACCAGTGGATCTGCCAGAATTTTCTGCATGAGGCCGAGATCACCCTCGCTGGCGGCAAGAGCAAGTTGCTCTCCCCGCGCAGTCCGGGTGCTCCGACTGCGCCAGCGCTTCAGTTCGGGCGTCAGATGCGGCAGCAGCTTGCGGCCAACCCCTTTCAGAGGTCCCGTCATATAAAGATGCTGCACCCTCGCAAGCAGCGCCAGATCAAGCGACCAGCTGTTTTTCGATATAGCCAGATCACTGTATGTCTCCACCAGGCGGCTTCTGAGGGCGGCAACGGCCATGAATATAGCCATGTGCCGGTCCAGCAACGCAGTCGCACCGGAGGCTTCCATGTCCTGTGCGGTGTTAAGCCACTGCAGAAGCGCCCATGTTGCAATCAGCCTATCATTCTGACAGCGGGGCGACAGGCAGGGGAGATAGGGGTTGAGGGCGTAGGGCAGCCTGTCAATGTCTGACAGGGTTTCAACCGCAACCTGCCTGGCGGCCTTCTGAACGACGGCACAGGCTGCGGTTTGCATGGGAATCGTCGTGACAAGTGCGAACTTGTCCAGCCGGCTGCTACGGATCAGTTCGAAAACAGCCGTTGAGGGATCAATGGAAGCCGCGCTTTTCCCCGCCAGGGAGACCGTCAGCAACTGACCGATAGCATCCGGCCAGAACCATATGCCGGTCCAGCACAGAGGCATGGCCGGATCAATAATGGAGATGATTTCCATCAGGGTTGCTGAAGATGCGAGCGTCCCGTCTTCAGCCAGAGTGGCGTCCTTCGCCAGAAGAGCCAGCCTCCCTGCGGCCTGTGTCATCCCAAGTTCATAGGACATCCATCGCTCGATCACGCCCCTGACCAGAAGGCTCGCGAATTCCTTTCTGTACCGTGCGGCATACCATGCCAACGCCCGCGCCGTTCTGACCCTGACAGCTCCAAGTACGATTGGAGCCGTGGCGACAGGTGTCCGGCGAACAACATAGCCCTTGTGATCCGCTGCATTCAGAAGATCTCTTGGCGAGGGTCTCGCGACCGGGTCGTCTGACAGCATGGTCGCAAGCAGAGAAGCCACATCCTGGGAAAGAGACAGATGTCCCGCCAGAACGGCAAAGCTGCCTTTCTGGAACCGCTCTTCCAATCGGCTACCGGGAACATCGTCCCGATAAGGCACGCAGCCCCCCAGCAACCAGACCGCGAGCGCACCAAGAGCGAAGACATCGTCGGCGATCGTACCGCCCCCGCGCGCAGCGGGCTCGCATATGGCGGATGTCAGGGGTTCAAAGCGGTCCGGCTGGAAATAGGCCGGAGGGGCAGTGATCGCGGGACCAAGGCATACCGCGGTCCTTCCACCCGAATCGAATACATTATCTGGCCGGATCGCCCGGTGGGTGACGCCTGCCTCGTTATAGGCGTGAAGAATACCTGCGATCGGAACGATGACACGCTCGATCACGGAGGTCTCTGTCCAGTTGCCACCATCGATCAGCGCCGTGCCGGGAGGTGCATCGCACAGGATCCACAGAGAACCGGCTGCATCACTGAACGATCGGACAGGGAGCAGATTGGGCGCGCGTATTTTGGCGATAACTGCCGCGCTGGCCTGCGGAGGCAATAACGCCGGAGGGGCCAGCGCAACGATTTCCGCTGTCGGAGAGACCGTATCCTTGACGTGGTAGGCAGGACAATTGACGAAATCGGCAAGCTTGTGGTCGAGGTCGATGACATATCGACCTTCAATCGTCAGACCTTGGCCATTCCCTGCCTCAGGTTGCCCGAATTCGTCTGTCTCGGCCATGCTCACCCTTTACGCATTCCAGAATACGCAAAGGGTAACGGGCAGCCCTTAACGGACTGTTATAAAAGAACGTGATTCGTTCAGGAATCGAACGGGTCACGCACGAGGATGGTGTCGTCACGTTCCGGGCTGGTTGAAAGCAGCGTCACGGGTGCTTCGACCAGCTCTTCAATCCGACGGACATACTTGATGGCCTGCGCCGGCAGTTCCGCCCAGCTACGAGCGCCCCTGGTGGATTCCTTCCACCCCTCAAGCGTCTCATAGACCGGTTTGACACGGCTCTGGGCGGCCGGCCCCGCAGGGAAACGTCTGATCGTTTCTCCATCAAGATCATAACCGACGCAGACCCGGATTTCATCAAGACCATCGAGCACGTCGAGCTTGGTCAGCGCCAGACCATTGACGCCGGCCACCTGCACGGCGTGGCGCACCAGCACGGCATCAAACCAGCCACAACGGCGTGGACGGCCCGTGACTGTTCCGAACTCGTGCCCGCGCTCACCGAGGACACGGCCTGTCTCGTCAAACAGTTCGCTCGGGAACGGTCCCTCACCGACGCGCGTGGTGTACGCCTTGGCGATGCCGAGTACGAAACCCGCTGCGGCTGGTCCCATGCCTGAACCGGTGCCTGCGTTGGAAGCGACGGTGTTGGAACTGGTCACGAAGGGGTATGTGCCGTGATCCACATCCAGCATGACCGCCTGAGCGCCTTCGAACAGGATCTTGCTGCCGCCCTTGCGCTCGGCTTCCAGCAGATCCGCGACGGGGGCCATGTAAGGCAGAACTTTCGGCGCAATGTCGTTCAGGAACGCCAGCAGATCAGCTTTCTCGAAGGTCTCGGCGCCGTGGCCGGCAAGCAGGGTATTATGGTGCAGCAGAAGTTCGTCGAGCTTCCAGTCGAGCGTCTCCGGCTCGGCGAGATCACACAGACGGATGGCGCGGCGGGCGACCTTGTCTTCATACGCAGGACCGATGCCCCGTCCGGTCGTGCCGATCTTGCGATCGCCGCGCGCGGCCTCACGGGCCCGATCGAGAGCGCCATGCACAGGCAGGATCAGCGGAACATTTTCGGCGATTTTCAGGGTGTCAGGAGACACTGGCAGGCCCTGGGCCACAACACGAGCGATTTCCGCCAGCAGCGCCTGCGGATCAACGACAACACCATTGCCGATGATGCCAAGCTTGCCGCGCACGAGACCGGATGGCAGCAGGGAAAGCTTGTAGACCTGCTCCCCGACGACCAGCGTGTGTCCGGCGTTGTGACCGCCCTGAAAACGAACGACGACATCGGCGCGGCTGGCCAGCCAGTCGACGATCTTGCCTTTGCCCTCGTCGCCCCACTGGGCCCCGATCACGGTGACATTCGACATGACGCAGCTACTCCGATGATAAATGAAGATGAACGCAGGGGGCTATTTCCAGCGGAAGCGCCCCGATGGAAATCAGGTAATCAGCCGACAGGTACGAGCGTGCCATCGCGGCTGACAAAAGAACAGGCGAGACGGCGGGCCTCTTCCTCTTCCTGTATGGCTGGAGCGAGACCTGCAACGGTCACATGCCCCTTGTCACGGAGAATGCGACCGACGGTCTCGTCCGCACCGAAAGGGAGATAGACGCGCTGCGGCGGCGCCCTGCGCGGCGCGACACGAAAAACGGCGTTGGGCCGCAGGGTCAGGCCACAGGCAGGTTCGTTGTCATTGCACAGATAACGCCCCCCCCGCCCGAGTTCTTCGGACGAGCCCAGCGCGTAAACCGATACACAGACACCCGTGTGATACTTCCATCCACGGAACTCGACCGGGTCCACTGTCACCTGACAGCCCGGCACGCGGGCGCGGATGGCGGCGGTGGATTCCATCAGACGCTCACTGAAGGCGCGTGTCTTTTCAGGCAGGTTGACGTCCCGCAGGGCGGCGAGCGCCTGATCGGCTTCACCAGCAGCATGAAGCAGCCGGATCAGCACATCCGCGATCGGGCCGCCATGTTCGGCGACGGCGGCGGCGTCCTTGCGATCAAGGGCGTGCATCAGGGCTGTTGTCGTCGCAGCGGACAGACCAGCCTGCTCAATCAGTGACGGCGCCAGAAGCGGCATGGTGAGATCGAAGGACAGATCGGAGATGCCGACACGGGCCAGAGCCTCGGCGGCGATCGCGATCACTTCAGCATCCGCCTGCGCGCTGTCGGGACCGATCAGTTCAATGCCCGCCTGTCCGATCTGGCGTTCATTCTGTCCTGCCGTGCCGTTGCCGATCAGCACAGCCTGCCCTGCATAGGAAAGGCGTAGGGGACGCGGCGCATCATGCAGACGGGTCGCCGCGATACGCGCGATCTGCGGTGTAATGTCCGGACGCAATGCCATCATCCGACGGGTATCGGGGTCCATCAGGCGAAAAGCCTGCTCCGCCAGTGCGGCTCCTGCTCCGCCGAGCAGCGTGTCTTCAAACTCCAGCAACGGCGGTGCGACCCGTTCATATCCATGACTTGCAAACACGGACAGAAGAGCCTGAGTGCCGTTGGCCTCTGTCTGGGCATCCGCCGCGAGGAGGTCGATGAAGCCCGGCGGCAGGAGAGCCGGAGAGGGGAGCTGATCGCAGGTCATGCTGCGCTCATATCATCACGGCGGTTCCACGTCATGTGGAGTTTCTCCCTCACGACCGCAGGGAGGCGCCGGTGGCCTTGGCGACCGCTGCGATGACCTTCTCGGACAAAGCTTCAAGCTGTGCATCCGTCAGGCTGGCCTCCTTAGGCTGGATGACAACCTCGATACCAACCGATTTCTGACCTTCCGGCAGCTTGTCGCCCGCATAGATATCGAAAAGCGATACGTCGGTGATCAGGTTGCGCTCGGCTCCTCTGGCAGCACGAAGGATCGTCTCCACCGGTACATCGTGAGCAGCGAGGAAAGCGAAATCACGTCTTACCGGCTGGAACGGCGACAGGTCGGGAGCAGACTTCTTGCGACGCTTCGGCTCGGGGATACGGTCGAGGAACACTTCGAACACCACGACCGGTGAGTCGAACCCGGCTTCCTGCAATATGGAGGGATGCAGTTCGCCGAAATGGGCCAGCACGTTCTTCGGTCCCTGCCGGAGCACGCCAGAACGGCCCGGATGGTAGTAGCAGGGCGCGTCAGGCGTGGCGGTCAGGGCGTCAGACGGCACGCCGAGCGAGGTCAGCACGTCGAGCGCATCAGCTTTGGAAGCGGCGAAGGTCATGGGGACCGCTGTCACACCCGGTTGCCGCGATGTGCGGCCAGCCCGGAGACCGGCGGCGATCGTCGTCTGTCCTTCGGCGCTGAAAGCCGCACCGATCTCGCACAGTCCCAGATCGGGCCAGCCCCGGACTGCATTGCGACGGGCGGCGGCGAGCAGGTTCGGCACGGGCGTCGGGCGCATCTGGTCGAGGTCGGCGGCGATGGGGTTCAGCAGACGCAGGCTTTCCGGAGCATCCCCGAACTTGTGGGCCTCATCATAAGCGATGAAAGAGAAACCGACTGTCTCCATCAGGCCGCGCGCCGTCATGACGCGACGGGCGCGGGCCAGACGTGTGCGCCCCGGTGTGAGCGCCGTGCCGGGCACGACGGAACGCGTCGGCAGCGGCACGGGCTGGACCTGATCCAGCCCTTTGATGCGAAGGATCTCCTCGATCAGGTCACACTCCGGCTCGATACGGGAGACCGCGTTTTCCAGTTCCATGCAGCGATCGGCCGGAATATCGGAGGACGGGTCGAGCACGACCGGCTGGGCCACATCGTTGCGCCATGAAGGAACCGCAACGGTGACACTGTGCTCATCGCGGGTCGTTGTCTCGAAGCCGAGATGGCCAAGGATGGTCATGCATTCATCGGCAGGCACATCGAGGCCGCCGAAGGAAGCGACACGCTTGAAGCGTAGTTTTGCCTTACGCTGCCAGTGCGGCCGGGCGCCAGCGGAGACGACTTCACTTGCCTCACCGCCGCACAGTTCCATGATCAGGCGGGTCGCGGCTTCAAGCGCCATGACGGGCATGGCCTGATCAACACCACGCTCGAAACGGTAGCGGGCGTCGGAATTGATGCCGAGGCGACGGCCTGTCAGCGCAATGCGGATCGGGTCGAACAGGGCGCACTCGATAAACACGTCAGTGGTGGCGTCCGTGACCTCGGTCGCTTCGCCGCCCATGATGCCGGCGATGGACTGGACACCTGCACCATCCGCGATCACGCAGTCCTCGGATGTGACGATATAATCCTTGCCGTCGAGCGCGCGGATCGTCTCGTTGCCGCCACGGCAGACGGTCAGCGTGTCGCCCTTGATACGGGCGGCGTCGAAAACATGCAGCGGACGGCCGAGGTCGATGGTGAACAGGTTGGTGATATCGACCAGTGTGGAAATCGAACGCAGGCCAATGGCTTCCAGCCTGTCCCGCAGCCATTGCGGGCTGGGACCGTTTTTCACACCCTTGATGGTGCGTCCGAGCACCCACGGGCAGGCTTCCGTGTAGGTGTCGTCCCATTTGATCGGTGACGGGAAAGTGCCATCGACCGTATCGGCGAGGAACGGCTTCAGCTTGCCGAGACCGGTGGCCGCGAGGTCGCGGGCGATGCCATACACGGCCAGCGCGTCACCGCGGTTCGGGGTGATGGCGATCTCGATGACGGTGTCTTCGAGGCCTGCGAAGTCGGCGTAGGACTGGCCGGGAAACGTGTCTTCCGGCAGTTCGGCGATGCCGTCGGATTCAGCGCCAAGCCCGAGTTCACGCAGCGAGCAGAGCATGCCGCCGCTGGCCTCGCCACGGATCTTGCCCGCCTTGATGGTGATGTCGAGACCCGGAATGTAAGTGCCCGGCGGCGCGAAGATGACGGAAATGCCTTCACGGGCGTTCGGTGCGCCGCAGACGACCTGCACATCGTTGAAGCCCGGACCGGCATCGACGCGGCAGACGCGCAGGCGGTCGGCGTTCGGATGCTGGACAGCGGAGAGGATGCGGGCCGTGAGGAATGGCGCGACGGCCGCACCGCGCTGCTCGACGCCTTCGACCTCAAGGCCGATGCGGTTCAGGGCGGCGCAGATTTCCTCCAGCGTGGCGGAGGTTTCCAGATGGTCGTGAAGCCAGGAGAGCGTGAACTTCATGGATCAGATTCCCTCGTGCAGCAGGGCGGGCGCGAGCGGATCGGTCCCGTAGTGGGTAAGCCAGCGGACATCGCTTTCATAGAAAGAGCGAAGGTCGGGGATACCGTTCTTGAGCATGGAGAGGCGTTCAATGCCCATACCGAAGGCGAAGCCCTGCCATTCCTCGGGGTTCAGACCGCAATTGGCCAGCACGCGCGGGTGGACCATGCCGGAGCCGAGGACTTCCAGCCAGTCCTCTCCGCCTCCGATTTCGCCGGTCTTGCGGGACCAGCCGATATCGACCTCCATTGAAGGCTCGGTGAAGGGAAAATAGGAGGCGCGGAACCGCACGGGCAGATCGGGCTTGCCGAAAAAGACGCGCAGGAACTCGATCAGCGTGCCTTTCAGGTGGCCGAGGGTGATGCCCTGATCGATGACCAGCCCTTCGCACTGATGGAACATCGGTGAGTGGGTGGCGTCGTGGTCGGCTCGGTAGGTGCGGCCCGGCGCAATGATACGGATCGGCGGCTTCTGGCCGAGCATTGTGCGGATCTGCACGCCGGAGGTCTGGGTGCGCAGAACGCGGTTCCGGTCATCGCCTTCGGGCGGCAGGTAGAACGTGTCGTGGTCGGTACGGGCGGCGTGGTGTTCCGGCGTATTGAGCGCGGAGAAGTTGTGCCAGTCGGTTTCAATGTCCGGACCCTCGGCGACGGTGAAGCCCATCGCGCCGAAGATGGCGGTGATCTCCTCGACGGCCTGACTGACGGGGTGGAGCCCGCCGCGTGCGGCTTCGACGACCGGCACGGAGATATCAACCCGTTCGGCGGCGAGGCGTGCGTCGAGTGCAGCAGTCTCGATCTCGCGCCCACGGTCCTCGATGGCGCGGGTCAGTTCATCACGGAGACGATTAAGCTGGGCGCCACGCACCTTGCGTTCTTCGGCGTCCATACGCCCGAGTTGCTTGAGCAGGCCGGTCAGTCGGCCCGACTTTCCGAGAAACGAGACACGGATGGCGTCCCAGGCACGCTGGTCTGTGGCTTCCGCAAGGGCCGCGAGGCAGTCCTGCCGGAGTGTATCAACATCGTCGCTCATGTGACCTCGTCCGCGTCTCGTGCCCCTCGGGTTGCGGGGCGGAACTGTTTGCTCAGGGCGCGGATACCCGCTTTGGCCGGTGGAGAAAAGCCCGAAGAGCAGAAAACCGGGGAAGGGCGATGTGTCCCGGTAAAGCGCGGCAAGTAGAGACACGTTAATATCTGCGTCATTCGAGCCTGCTGCATTTTCACACGCTCAAGATCTCTTCATTGCCCTATGCTTTCACCAATCGAGATAAAATGACATTTCCCCATTCGAAGATTTTCGATGTTTCGCGATGCTGGCATTTCCGCACGCATCATTGCTCAACCCTGCCCTGGCTTATCTTCCTGCTGGTAACGGCGACATCGGCTGCCTACGCCGACAGCACGCTTCAGGTCACACAGATCAATGGCGGCGCTGTTGTCACCGGTACCGGAAAAACACTTGCACAGCTCGCCACAAGCACACAAAAAAATACGAATTCGCTTGCATCCACCACGTCAACGGCAAGTTCGGCGTATTCCCTTGCGGTCGGTGCGATCCAATCCTCCCTGATGGGAGTGGCTGGCGGTCTGGCAGTACTCGATTCAAGTGGAAACGTCACCTCACCAGTTGCAACAACTGAATCTACTGCGAGCGATTATTCTACAGTTGGATGGAATGATCCGCTCACCTGGTCCACAAATTCAGGCACAGCAACCCAGTACGGCAACCCCAAAATCGCATTCAATCATCGATGGATCATGGGTTACGACTCATCGGGCAACAGTTACGTGGATGACTACATGCCCCCCACTCATCTGCGGCTGGGCGGATCACAGGAGTTCGATGGCGTCCCTCTCTTCATTCACAATATACCGTATTCAAGCGGAAACATGGGGATTGTCGAAGGCGTCTTCATGCAGTCCGAAAATATGCGGGGATCAATTGCCGGCGTTGGCCCAAGTTACGCCAGCGGCGCTGCGCAGTATGACAATTATGATGCTGTCGCCCGCTATACATTTGCTGGCCCAACATCACCAGTTTTCACGACAACTGGTACTGCCGTAACAGCTCCTGACGGTCTGACTCATATTCCAACATTTTCCGCAAGTGGTGCATCTTTTGCCAATCCCCTCCCTCAGGTATGGTCGGACTGGATTAAATCACACGCACATGCGCGTATGATTACCAACGAGATTGGCGTTAATCCTGCGACTTACAAGAACGCAACTTTCGTTGGTGAAATGTCGGGCTATACCACAAATGCCTCGGGCTTGGTCGTGAGCATCGCGACGGATGGATGGCGCATTTTCAATCAGACGCAAAACTTCCCCAGCACAAATATCACCACTGAAACCCCGGGGACAACCACACTGGACGGCACCACACCGGCTATTGACACCGTGTGGTCGGATTTTGGTGACCCTGCGATCATGTTCGGTGTCTATACCAAGGCATTTGATAACAATGTCATCTGTTATCTTCCTGGCCCAACACCCCACGCAACACCGGGAGACATTAATGACCCAACGGGAAAAATCAATAATCAACTGCGCAGTTGTGAAGGTATTGAATATGATCTCTGGAACGACGACACTTCGGGAGAGAGTGCATACATACGTGGAATAACTGTAGCTTATAGCGGTGGCGCATCTCCAAGCGCAGACAGTTATGACATGAATCTGGCTGGTGGCAACGCAAACACGCTGATTCTGTCGGGCGAATGGTATTCCATGAACGTCGCCTCTCATTCTTTCGCTTCAGCCGGATATGGTGGGCCTGCATATACAAAGGGCTCTCAGAAAGTCGTTGCCGATTTCGCGCAATCCAATCGACCTGGCTGGGATGCGGATAGCGCGTGGCCTGCGTATTCACACAATATGCGACTATCGATCTGGAACACACGCAATTCAGATGATACCAGCAATCAAAATGATTATAACGATATTACCACAAGCATGGGTATACAGGTTGATGGCCACAACGATGTTCATCAGCTTTCCATGGATGGGACTGTACAGGAACATCTTGAATTCAATTCCGCCAATTATCCCAATGGAATTACCCTATGTGGGTATGCAGGTTGTGGCTTCTCCGTCAACAGGCAGGGTACACCGGAAGCCGATGATAATCTCATCATTAATAGTGGAAAATCTCTTCTGTTAATGAATGCAACCAATGTTCTTGCCGGTTATATTTATGGCAACACGGATGGCAACATTCATGTGCTGGGCGCAAACGGGCCAACAGGAAGTTCATTCATTATTGATGCTGCCCTGAAATCCAATGGATCAATAAATGCACCCAATAATATTTATAGTGCACTACCTACAGCAAATTTAACAACTGGTGATCAACGTTACTGCTCAAATTGCTATTCCAGCTCTTCCAGTTCAGCTCTGAAAGGCATACCCGTCTGGTGGAATGGCTCTGCCTGGACAGATTCACTTGGTGCAGCAGTTAAATATTAATGTTAATTATGTAATATAAACGAAGAATAAATGGCAAAAAAATTCGACGAAAAATACAGTAAAGAAGTTTACGGAAAAATATTAGAGTATCAGAAAAAAGGTTTATCAATAAGAAATATAGCAAAAATAACAGGAGCGAGTCGTAGTTACATACATCGACTATCGATAAAGATAGCACTTTCTTCTGGTTCAATGCAGAAGGCCAGTGAACGACGAAAAGAAGCGGGATGGGAACCGTTATCGCCAGGCAATCCAATCTCCTGGGAGGCCATAGAGCTAAGATCGAACAATAAAAGAAAAACATACAATTTAAACGAAAATTAAATGACAAAAAAACAAAAGCCAATGACAAGGGCTGACTTTATCTCTATCTGTGATTGCGTTTCTAAAACAGGAAACAGCTCCAACTGTATGAAGCTGGCCAATCGTCCACTCAGTGATTTATATTGTTACTTAAAAAAAAATCCGGATGAACGTCAACGACTAACAATAGCACGAACTTTTTTTCACGATGAAATGACAGCGGCCGTTCATGATCTTGCTTTTGGTGGAATTCCACAAATAAGGCGAACAGAAAAAGGAAAAATTGTTATAGATGAGAGAGGGAAACCGGTCATAGACAGAATTCCGGATACCCGCCTAATCACCACACTTCTGAGAGATCATTCAAGTCGACTGGCTCGCGCAGAAAAAGCTGATCTTTCAAATGCCACACATATTTCAGCAGAAGACAAAATGACTCAAATCAGAAATGAAATAGCTTCAGATCCACCACCCAAGGAGACGGTGTTGAAAAATAAATATACCCATGAGGAGTAAAGATAGAATATCATTAACTCCTCCGCAAATGAATATATATCGGGAAGGATGGAGAAAAACAGCAAGATTTCGTGTGGCTGCCTGCGGAAGACGATTCGGAAAAACATTTGAAGCAGCAGAAGAGATTCGTCGGGCTATAAAAATGGCCGTCACAAGAAATATTACGCCTGATAATGAAATATGGTATGCGGCTCCCACCTACAAACAGGCCAAAAAAATATTCTGGCCGAGACTGAAAGCAACCATTCCTCAGCAATGGCTTAATCGTCCTCCACGGGAGTCAGAACTTTCTCTGGAAGTGGGTCCTCAACGACATATCGTACGTATTGTAGGACTTGAGAATTACGATTCATTGCGGGGAAGTGGTTTATTTTTTTTTTAGGCGATGAATGGGCGGACACTTCTCCTCAGGCATGGACAGAAGTCATTCGTCCAATGTTATCGACATGTGAAGGTCATGCTCTTTTTATCGGTACTCCCAAGGGAAAGGATCATTTTTACGATCTATTTTTAAAAGGTCAAAGTGGTAATACACATGAAAAAGGATGGTGGTCCTGCTCCTACACAACCTTTGAAGGAGGAAACGTTTCGCATGAAGAGATAGAAGCTGCCAGGAAAAGTCTTGATCAGCGAACCTATCGACAAGAATATGAAGCATCTTTTGAGACATTCTGTGGTCGCTGTCTATATGCATTTTCAAGACAACACTCCGTCAAGAACATTGCATACGACGAAAACAAACCAGTCCATATTGGAGTTGATTTCAACATAAACCCTATGTCAGGCACTGTCTGGCAAGAGGAAACTGATAAGGATGGGATTTCTACAACCGTACAAATAGATGAGATAATTATACAAACGTCCAATACTGATGAAATGTCGAAAGAGATTTTAAAGCGTTACGGAAAAAAGGAAGTGGATTTTTCAGGAATTGAAAAATACTCAGCACAACACATTACTGTTTATCCAGATCCTGCCGGACAAGCTAGAAAGACATCAGCCGCAGGAAAAACAGACATATCTATCCTGTTATCTTATGGAATAAACATAAAAACCAGGAAACAGTCGCCACGAATACGTGACAGACTTAATTTTATGAATTCAATGTTCGAGAATTCATCAAAGCAAAGAAGAGCTTTCGTTTCTCCCAGGTGTGTAAAAAGTATTGAAAGTTACGAACGATACGCCTTCATAACAGGAACTTCAGAGCCGGATAAAAAAAATGGATACGATCACCTTGTCGATGCAAGTGGTTATTATCTTTATTTTAGATTTTCTGAAAATGTTTTTGATATTGACGCTAACAAGATACTCGATCGGTAAGGAAAAAAAATGGATTGGCACGAATTAAAAAAAAGCATGAATTTTCCATTCCAATACTCTAGCAGAACAAAAAATCTTCTCGCATTAGAGAAGATTTTAGATGGAAGTCTTTACGATCATATATTTTATCCGTTTTTCAAGACATGCAGTGGTGATGGATCCTATATTCCAATCAATAAACGTCGTCCTTCTGTTAGAACTCATCTATGTAATATTGTAGTAGATGATTCCGTTTCTCTACTTTTCAGTGCATCTCATTGGCCATCTATTCATATTCAAAAAGAAAATGAAAACGAGGATTGTGATATAGAAGCAAAAATAAGAAAAATTTGCTTTGATCTCAATCTGCCATCCCTCATGGAGCAGGCTGCGGTAATGGGCTCTGTAGGCTCAGTTGCAATTCTTGTTCAGGCAATAGAAAATGAGCTTGTAATTGAAATAAAACGTACATGCTTTTTAGAACCAACTTTTTCACTTCTTGATCCACGAAAACTGGTTCATGTGCGGGAGCAGTATATAGTTGATGCTGATGGATTAAAAAAAGCCGGTTTTGGTGATTTTCCAGATGGTAACTATTGGTTCACCAGAGATTTCACTGAGTCGGAAACGGTCTGGTATGACCCAATTCCTGTAGAGTTCAGTAAAGAAAAAAATCTAGCGCTGGTTAGAGATGAAGCTCGTAGTAATCAACATGGATTAGGTGTCGTTCCTATCGTGTGGATCAAAAATCTGCCTGCCGCGGATCCTAATGCTCCGGATGGAAAATGCACTTTTAACGCTGGAATTGATGCGATGATTGATGCCGACTACTTGCTGTCCCAAACAGTCAGAGGGTTACGTTATTCATCAGATCCAACCATGGTCCTTTCCGTTGATGAATATCAGCTCTCGAATGGCCTGAATGCTTCGTTAACGAAAGATGCCTCTCATGCTATTGCCCTACCTCAGGGCAGTGATGCGAAACTTCTCGAAATTAACGGTACCGGAGCGGCGGCGGCACTTAATATGTGGCAAGCCTTACGCTCTCTGTCGTTAGAGGCAATGCACGGGAATCGCGCCCATGGAGACCGAGTCAGTGCTGCACAATCAGGAAGAGCGATGGAACTTATGTGTCTGGGTTTAACCTGGTTGGTTGGGCGTTTAAGAAGATCTTATGGTGATTGCGGTCTTATATCAGTTATTAAATTAATTTCTCTGATTACTCAAAAATTTCCTGACTTGGAGATTGCGGGACATAACTACGGATCACTTCAGACAAAAAATATCTCTCTGGTTTGGCCAGCATGGTTTGAACCTACCTTTGGAGACATGCAAACTATAGCCAATGCGGTGCAGTCAGCAAAATCTTCCGGGGTTGTGTCGATGGATACCGCAGTCAGGATGATGAAGCCTGCAACACATATTCAGCATGTTGCTGAAGAAATAAAGAAAATATTGAACGATAATGATTTTTCTCAAAGATAAGAAATCAATATCGCTGCGGAGAATAAATGGAACTAAACCCTAATTCATCTGAAAACAGAGAAAATAATTCATCAGATGGAGTATCCAATACATCTAGGTCAGCAGCTGATAGTGTAGCTAACGCATTTTCCAATCAACTTGCTCAGGTTCAGGCTGATCTGGCTGCATCCAAAGCATATGCTCTATCTGTTGAAGAGGAATTAATTAAAATAAAATCTGAATCAGCTGCAATGGTAGAGCAGCAATCTCAGGCAATTGCTAAAATAAAAATTGAATCTGAAATTAAGTCACTTGCTATCTCCTCTGGTCTTCTTGATCTGGATTGTCTGCCACTTTTAGATTCTTCAGGAATTACGTTAGATCAGAATGGAAATATTATTGGAGTAGACTCTGCTCTATCCGATCTGAAGACAAAAAAGCCATTTCTTTTTTCAGATAATAACAATAATGTAAAAACAAGTATTGCGGCTCGATCTACACCCACTCCCAAAGCAAAATCGAATACTTACACGCCAGTTAAAGACATGTCAGAATCAGAATATAAACGTTCTTTAAAAAAATTAGCTCCTTCCTACTCCCGTCGGTATAATTAAGGTTTAGATTAATGGCTATTGATAATTTTCCAGCTCAACTTCAGCCCATTATCCAGGAGGGCTACCTTGCCCGTGAGTTCTCTGCTGGCTTGCAGTCTCGAATTGCTTTCCGCGCCATTGCAGATAGAGAAATTTTTCCGAATAGAATTGGTGAAAGCATAACAAAGACAAGAAAGGGACTAAAAGCACCCGTCACAGTCCCTATGAATCCGTCACAAAATACGAATTTTGATAATGGTCTTACTCCCTCAACATGGTCAGTTGAGCAGTATACATTAACGATTAATCAGTATGGCGATACTATCGACTTGAATGTCGTCAGTGAAGGAGTGGGAATTAGCAATCAGTTCCTGGCAAATGCTAACACTAACGGCATTCAGGCGTTACAGTCTCTTGACCGCATTGCACGCAACACTCTTTTTTCTGGTCCAGCAGGAGGAGTGGGAGGTTATATGGGTGGTAATACCCGAGTCACAACTTCCATCAGCGCTTCCAGTACACAAGTTTCTGTGGATGATGTGCGCGGCTTCGAAAGAGTTCTTAATGCAACAGGGCAAGTTGTATCTGTTGCTCAGTCATCAGGAATGACTGTGACAATTGGTAGTAATGCATATACTCTAATTAGCGTTACGTACGATTCTGTAAACACCTCTACTACCCCTTTAGGTGCATCTGGCGTACTGACGTTCTCAACTGCAGTATCAGTTAGTGACGGCACTGAGGGCAATCCAGTCGTAGCCTCAACTGCGCCTCTTGTTCTTCGTCCTAATAATCGCCTCACAACGGCACAGTTGGTAGCGCCAGAAGGTAATTACGGCTCAAATAACTATATCACCGGCGATACATTGGGAATTCAGACTGTTCTCGCAGCAGTTGCTGCTTTACGAATGAACAATGTTCCAACTATTGATGGTGCCTATCACTGCTATCTCGATGATCAGCAGATGCTTGGTCTCTTCCGTGATGGTGACTTTAAGTACTTATATCGAGGTGCCTATGGTAGCGAAACTTATCGTTCCGGCTCTGTCGTTGAGCTCTTAGGTGTACGCTTCATTCCTACCACCGAAGCACCTTTACAGGCGTCTCTTGGCAGCGGAATTATTCATAGAGCGATCGTTTGCGGTCAGGGTGCCTTGATTGAGGGCGACTACAACGGATCGGTTGATATTCCAGACAGTGAGCGAGCTCTAGTAGACAATGTTGACGGCATCATGATGATTACTCGCGAACCATTGGATCGCCTGAAACAGATTATTGCTCAGTCCTGGTATTGGATCGGTGGATTTGCCCTTCCAACCGATGCCACCGTAAATCCTTCTATTATTCCTACATCGACCAATAGCTACTTGAAACGTGGTGTTGTTATCGAAAGTCTTTGAAAATATAAGAATGGCCCAGATATGTTCTGGGTCAAACTTTTGAAAGTTTGTATCGATGTCAGAAGATGTTTTGAGTGAAATAGAAAAAGTCAATATACGACGTTATTGCTGGTATCCAGCTCATGGAAATAGTAATATTTCGGGAAGTTGGTTATATTTCTCTCATTACGGAATTTTAGAATATAGACTGGAAAATTTTTCTCAAGAAGAAATAAGTGTTATGCGCTCTATGTTGGCAACACTAGCTCTTCTCGAGCAAGGACCTGCTTCATCTTCTGATAATCTGGACACTGATAAAGCAGCTATCTGGACTCATAATAAAAATGAAGTATCAGATAGAGTCAATCTATTCAGACAACAGCGACTTGAGATCGTCAAATTTATAGGCATTGAGCCCGGCCCTGGTTTCAATAATTTTTCTGTAAAACTTTCAGTCTAATGGATATAGACAAATTACAAAAAAAAGCAGCTTATGGATTTGGAAAAGCTGCTAATATTGTGGGATTTTCCGTTATACAAATGCGCCCACAAAATTCATCAATGCCTTTATCCACAGATAAAATCGCAACTTTGAGATGTCTTGTTGATCCATCAGCATCCTTTACTGGAATATCACCACTTTTATGGGGGCATAAATTTTTATTTGCCGCTATCAATACAACAAACATTCAAGTAGGAGACTATCTTGAAACACAAACGGATTCCAATATAGAAAATTTACAGGCAGACATATACTTTGTCTCTCGATTTGAACCTTGGAAACCTTTACTTATAGTGCAAACAAATAAGTCTATTTCATTTTATGAGTCGGACATTTCAAGTGACAATAATACCATTGGCTTGAGATCTCCTTCCGGGCCTGTGTGGAAAAATGATATTGAATTAGCGTCTGACTATCGGGTATCTATGCTAGAAATGTCAGCATCAGGACGATCACCTACAGGTTTAGGCACGGATCTCCCTTTGGGCATTTGGGAAATATTTATGCCTAAAATTCCTACTATTACATTATACCAAGGGTTAAGAATCAAAGATACTAATCAGAATTGCTATCATATTTTAACTGTGGAAGAAACTGATTTTGGATTACGCCTAATTGCAAAAGTCGATCAAGCATAATGGCCACAGTTTCGGGTATTGAACAACAGATTGCACAGGCAATATATGATTATATTTATCCGCAAAATTCTCTAGGTATTCTCAAATCAATTATCAATCAAGATGTAAAAATTTGCCGTGGATGGCCACAGGAAGTAGAACTATCAGAGGATTTAATGTCTGAAGCTGGCATTTCCTGGATAACTGTAAATCAACAACCAGACCAGACAAAAAACAAAACACGTTACGGAAGACAATGGAAACCTATTGATTCAAATAGTTCTTTTGGATTATCTGTAAATAACGTCATAGATTCTCTCTATAAAGTTGAGTTTATTGGGTCAGCTTTGCAAAATGGACTGGCTGGAGTTGTGATAGGTGAAGTTTCATATCCAGTTATAGTTACATCCGCACAAAGCTCCGAAACTGTTTCAGAAAATATATATAATATAATTAAAAAAACATATTCTGATAGTATAGAAATTTCGGCATCCACTCTATCATCGTCGGATTTAAGGATAACTGGATTTTGTGGAAAAAATATAACTATGTATCAAGAGTTAAGTCGATTAGAAGAAACTTTTTGTACTTCCATATTTTCTCCATCAATTATTGAAAGAGATAATGTCGAAAACGCTGTGACAATTTCATTATTATCATCAGATTTATTATCTAATCCAACATTTGATCGTGGAGCAATATTTTTTAAAGATAGGAAGATATATGATAATAATCTAAATGCTAATTTATATCGTGTTGATCTTTTATGGACGATAGAGTTTTCTATTATATCAATGGCATCCTATCCGCCCATGTTGTGGCCAAGCATAGATATAAATAAAACTTCAAGAATTGGTATTATAGATTATGAAGATTCTTCAAATTTATAGTAAAATAAAAATATAGGAAAAAATAATGGCTGTTATAAGTCAATCGGGAACATTGAACACCAGTTCACTTGCTGTTCCAGATCTTTATATTCAAATTCAAACAAGTGGCACAACCTCGTTGTCCGGTGCTCAAACCGACATTATCGGGATCGTTGGCACTGCTTCGTGGGGTCCAAAAAACACACCTTTAGTTTTTGGAACGTCAGCTGAACGAAGCACCTATTTTGGTTCAATGCAGGATAGTACATTTGATATGGCAACTATCGCTTCCACAGCCATTTTACAAGGAGCATCTAATTTCGTCGGCGTAAGAGTTACCGATGGCACAGATACGGCTGCATCTGCAGAAATCTTGTCGCAAAATGACAACGCAACTTATCCAGTTTTAATAAATTCAAAATATACTGGATCAAGTTCCAACAACATCACTTTCAATATTTCCGCTGGGTCGGCACCCAAAAGCTGGAAAATAACAATAAATATGCCAAATTATTTACCAGAAATTTTTGACAATATTCTTGAACAACCAACAAATGTTACATTTTGGGAGAATTTTGTTTCAGCAATAAATAATGGTCAGTCATCTATTCGTGGGCCGAGCGAAATAATCAATGCAACATTAGGCACTGCCGTTGATGTTTCTCCCGCTTCCATGAGTACAACGCAATTAGCAGGCGGCACAGATGGTAATAGTGGGGTAACAGCCAGCTTACTTTTGGGCTCAGATGGTGTAACTCGTACGGGCATGTATTCACTAAGAGGTCAAAAATGTAGCTTGGGCGTTCTCGCCGGAGTTACCGATGATACAACATGGTCTGCTCAGGCTGAATTTGGTGTGTCAGAAGGTATTTATATGATTACCTCCGGAGCGCCCAGTGAGACTATTGAAGCAGCTTCTGCAAAACGCAGTGCTGTTGGAGTAGATAGCTATAGCCTGAAGGCCATGCTGGGTGATTGGCTGTATTGGTACGATAGCGAGAACTCTCTCACCAGACTTGTCCCTCCCACTGGTTTCGTGGCAGGTCGTTTAGGTGCGCTGTCTCCGCAACTGCCAAGCCTTAACAAGCAGATATACGGGGTTATAGGCAGTCAAAAATCAGGTCTTGTCAGTTCAGGACAGAATTTAACGTATTCCTCAGCTGAATTAACATCTCTTTTTACGAATGGGATTGATGTTATTTGCAATCCAGCTCCAGGAGGAAGCTACTGGACGGTGAGAGCTGGGATTAATATATCCAGCAATTCACAAAACAACGGAGACGAATATACTAGAGTCACAAATTTTATTAGTGAAACTCTTGCCGGAGGAATGGGGATCTATATCGGGCAACCTATTTCACCTAGTCTGTTCACTGATGTTGAAGCTACATTAACCGGCTTTCTTTCGGATCTGGAACAGCAGGGCGTGATAGGTACCGGCTCAGGCACCACCCCCTACTCTGTCATATGTTCAACAGCAAACAATCCGCAATCCAGGACTTCTTTAGGATTTCTACAAGCGGATATAAGTATAACCTATTTTGGTATTAATAAAAAGTTTATTGTAAATATTACTGGAGGGGCCGGTGTCACGGTCTCAAGCAACTAATGGCTACTTCATATACACTTGGCCGACAAGGCTCTATCATTCTAATATGGAATGGAAACAGAATCGATATTCAGGATGTCACTGATTTTAGTGTTCATCAAGAAATTCGAGCTCAAAAAGTTTCTCCTCTTAACAAGCCTCCTGTTGAGTTTAATACGCCAGCAGGTTGGCGGGGATCATTTACGATCGATAGAGGAAATTCTGCCCTGGACGATTTATTTAATACAGATGAGCTTGCTTTCTGGAATTCCAATACAATTTCATCAGGCGTTTTATATTGTTATATTCAGGAGAGTAATGGAAGCACTTCCAAGTTTGAATATAGTGGTCTCACATTGGCATTTTCGAATGCTGGTAAATTTACGGCTGAAAGTGTTGTATCCCAGTCTGTAACATTTTTTGCTAGTCAGCGTAGGGCAATCTGAAAATGCAAGATAACCAGATTAAATTGATCTGCGATTCTGGGAAGGAGCTTATTTATAAAGAGATTATTCCAAGTGAAATGCTTGATCTTATTCTAATTTGTGGGGCAGAAGGATCTAGAAATGATACCTACATGAATATAGTTCAACAATGGTGTTCAATTAGATACATAAACAACGTACCAGTACCGTTTCCTAAAAATAAACATATGCTCAATACATTAGCAAACGACATAGGTGCAGATGGGATCAAAGCCATTGAAAATTATCTTCTTTCCACAGAAGCAGAGGATAATAATGATATAGATCTAATAAAAAACTAGTATCCTCCTCATCTTTATCAATGATCATAATCCTGTTAAAAGCAAATATCCCTTATGATTTAATCATGAAATGGGACTGGCGTTTAAGAGCTGCAGCTGTTGTGGTTATCGGACAAATGGATGGGGGGGAATTTTCATGGGAGCGCCTACAATGGTTGGAGCAACCTTCAGACTAGATGTATATAATAAAAAAAAGAGCTTAAAAAATTTATTTATAAACAATAACCATATAAAATTAAATCAATTTACACTAAAAAAAAACTTTACAATAAACTTTAATAATTATAAAAATATTTTAAATTTACTTAAAAATAATTTATATAAAAAATATAGAAACATAAATTATCAAAATTTAAACAATATAAAAAATTTAACTACACCAAAAATACATAATACAATCATTAATTCAAAAAATATAAACTTAAAAAATACAAGAAAATTCTTATCACATAATACTAATAAATACGAAAAAAATATAAATAAAATAAATTTTTTAGGTAAAAATTTTTATTATACAAATACGACAAGATCACATGCATCAAAAACAGTAAATTATCAATTTCTATCTCAACCAATGCCTATTTATGGTAAAAAATTTAATTTCAATAATATTCAAAATAATAAAAAACCAAATAAAAATTTTGTATTTAAAAATGAAAAAATATTTTTAAATAAAGAAAATTTAAAAGATCAATATAGAATATACAGAAATATAAAAAGAGAAATAAATAAGAATAATATATTAAAAAATATAACAAATAGAAATTATAACGAAAAAAATTCTTTTTATAAAAATAATTTCTTACAAAAAAATAAAAATATTCACACAGATGTACATAATTTTGATTCTAACAAACAAGAAAAAGATATTTATTCAGAAAAAAACATAGATTTTCATGAAATAATGAGCTTCGTTGAAGCTGAACTCAATCAATCACTTCGTTCTCCTCCTGCGGGAGCACTCATGTCATGGGTGCAAAGTGTTCCCAGTCATCCAGGGTTACATATTTAATGAGTTTTCTTGGCATTGTTTCTTCAATTGAATCGGCTCTTGGTATTCAAAATTTTACATTGGGTTCCATTGTTTTCCAGGATACTGAAGTACCTTCTGAATTATTTTGGGGTGGTTATCAGGCAACCGAGATTTTTCGTCAAGTTGGCGGTGCAAAAGTCATAGTCCTCAATGGATATTATGATCAGCCTTTAACCTGGAATGGTATTTTTCGTGGTAGTCTGGCTCTTCAGAAAGCACGAACACTTGACGCCATGGCGCGCAGCGGTAACGCCTATAGTTTTTCTGGCGGCGGAATTACACGAAAGGTTGTTATCACAGCCTTTCAGGCGTCCTACACCAATTGCGGAACGGTTATTCCCTATAAAATTTTTTGTGAAGTGATTCCTCAGGTTGTTTCGGTCTCAACTTCGACCGTATCCTCTCTCGTTGGTTTACTCAACTCTGATATCGCAAGTGCTTTCTCCACAACAACAGGCATACTTGCAGATACCAGTTCTTATGTCGATTATCTCACAAGCTTTTCGAGTTCATATGCAGGACAAATAACTCCTTTAGCCAATTTGGTTGGTGCTGGTGGAGAAGTATCCTTCTTAAATAGCAAGTTATCCGGCCTTTCCACTCAAGCAGGTGCTCTTTCGTCTTTAAGTTCAAATCTGGATTTCTCAAATTTGCAGAGCGGACTTTCCTCATCTATCGATTTAAATTCTTCTGTCTTCAATGCTTCAAATACTGAAATATCATCTATAGCTTCTAATTCTGGAGACAACCTAGTTTCCGGAGCCTCAGCTTTGATGGCGGCGACCGCACATTCCGGTATTTTAGCGACAACATCTCTTAACAATTCTTATCTCACAAGAGCATCCGATAATATCTCTCTTTCCAATACATAAACCATGAAATTGAAATGAAATCAGGAAAAACAATAATCGTAAGTGCTAGTGATATTTCATTGTGGCATATCGCTGCTCAATATTTGGGTGATGCAACACAAGCAAACAGAATTATGTCCCTTAATGGCCTTACGGATACGTGGATTTTGGGAATTACGACTCTCATCCTCCCGGCTTATGATTTAAGTCAGGGAGGGGGAATCAACAATTAGAGCATAATCTGCTCTAAAAGCTCTTTTGGACCGGAATCGTCGTCCGTTGTTCAGCGCGTCCGACACGAAATCCAGGCTCCAGCGCTGGTTCGGCCCGTCGGGCAGCATCATCGGCGAGCGCGTGCCCATCGCCCGTTTCCGACCGCCACGCTTGCGGACCGACAGCCCTTCCTCGCGATACAGCCGGAACAGCTTCTTGTGGTTCATCGCCATTCCTTCCTGGCCGAGCAGGATATGCAGCCGCCGGTAGCCAAATCGCCGTCGCTCCCCAGCCAGTTCGCGCAGTCGCCCACGCAGTGCGGCATCATCCGGGCGGCGTGATACCAAATGATGTAGCGACTGACTCGTATGTGAAGTGACGTAGTGCGTCAGTTCTGATTCTCTTTTTTGGAGGAGGATCTGGCTGATGACGGCGGCGGCGAGGCACGCGGCCACGCCAGCCGGCTGACCAGAGCTACGACAATGCCTGGCTGTTCGGGGCGATCTGCCCGGCGCGCGGCAAAGCCGCTGGCCGGGCCCTCCCGTTTACCGGCACGGCCGGCATGCAACTGCATATCGAGGAAATCTCGCGGTGCGTGGCACGAGGCGCCCACGCTGTCGTACTGCTCGATCGAGCAGGATGGCACACCACCCCCAGGCTCAGAATGCCGCGCAACGTCAGCCTGATCTTTCTGCCGTCGCGCGCCCCCGAACTGAACCCGGTCGAGAATATCTGGCAGTTCCTGCGCGCCAACTGGCTGTCCAATACCGTCTTCGACGGCATCAAGCATATCATCGATGCCGCCTGCTCAGTCTGGAACAACCTTGCCGCCATGCCTCAAACCATCCGATCCATCGGTCTCAGAACGTGGGCTCACACAGGTCGATGACCATAACCGTTGGTATGACGCATAGCGCCAGGTCTTCGGCTCCATGCCGATCAGCCGGCAGGCCCGCCGCTGCGAGTAATCCCGCTCCGTAATCGCCCAGGTTACGGCTTCCCGCCGCAAACCGGGCGTCACGAGTTTTTTGCCAGGAGCTCTTTCAGCGTCGAGACGTCCATCACGCTCTCCGCCAGAAGCCGCTTCAGCTTCGCGTTCTCGTCTTCAAGAGCCTTGAGCCGCCGCGCTTCCGACACCTCCATCCCGCCGTATTTCGACCGCCAGGTGTAGAACGTCGCATCGCTGATCCCGTGCCTGCGGCACAGATCGACCGCCGACGCACCCGCCTGATGCTCCTTCAGGAGCCCGATGATCTGGTCCTGCGTAAAACGTGATCTCTTCATTGCCTGTCTCCAGTTGGACAGATCTTACTTCAATTCGAGGGCATTCCATGGGGCAACGTCAGGATCTGCAGGGGGGCAGCCCGTTCAGTGGTGAGACTGGTTCGGGGGCAGTCGCGTGGTTCGAGGCTGGACGGACATGAAGCCTTTATCGTTGGCATGATCGAAGCGCAAAAAGATATCACGCTCAACGAGATGGTGGTGCTCATAAGATGCCGGGCGCGCGAAAAACCATCGAACGAGCGGGCGCGCAGATAATGTTGCCTCTACGCGCTCCAGGTGACGATCCCGCATCTGACGCGCTCATCTCTGCATCGCTGCCTGCAGCGGCACGGGATCAGCCGACTGCCCGAGGTTACGGGAGACAAAGAGCCCAGGCGCACGTTCAAAGCCTACCCGATCGGCTATTTTCACATTGATATTGCCGAGGTTCAGACCGCCGAGGGCAAGCTGCGTCTGTTTGTCGCCATCGACCGGACCAGCAGGCTTGTCTATGTCGAGCTGTATCAGCAGGCTGGCAAGATGGTCGCGGCGCAGTTCCTTCGGTGCCTGATCGAGGCCGTTCCCTATAGAATTCACACGGTTCTGACCGACAACGGCATCCAGTTCACCAATCAGGCACGGTGCAAATACGCTTTTCATCATATCTTCGATCGGGTCTGCGATGAAAACGGCATCGAGCATCGGCTGACAAAGGTGAAGCATCCATGGACCAACGGCCAGTTTGAGCGGATGAACCGGACCATCAAGGAAGCAACCGTCAAGCGCTTCTACTACGAGACGCATGACCAGCTCCGTCGGAACCTCGCGGACTTTGTCACTGCCTACAATTTCGCCCGAAGGCTCGAACCAGGTAACGCACCGCGTTGATCACTTCGCGGAATTCGATCTCGCGCGGACGACCCGTGCGGCCCGCTTCAGGCAAACACCAAGACTAGACAGAAAGTGTAAAGGTTTGCGAGGGCTGTCGTTCAGGCTGCTTCGGCGTCATCCGTTTTGCTCCGACGCGTGATCAGTAGCTGGTTGATACGGAAGCCTTCGACATCGACCACTTCAAAACGGAAGCCGGCAGCATCCGTGTGATCGGCCTTGCGGGCCATACGGCGTAGACGATGCATGACAAAGCCTGCAATCGTGTCGAAGGAGTTGCTGTCAGGAAGATCAGCGATACCGAGTTCACGGATGACATCGCCGATCGGCGCAGCCCCGTCGATCAGCCATGAATTCTCGTCACGCTGAACGATAAGCTGCTCCTCGAACGGGGTTGCGAGCCCGTCCATCAACGCGCCCATGATGTCCTTGAAGGTGATCAGACCGACGACAAGTCCGTATTCGCTGATCACCAGCGCAAAGCCCGCGCCATGGGCGTCGAACTGGGCCAGCGTGTCCCACAGATTGAGCGTCTCCGGGACGGACAGCACGTCGCGGCGCAGGCGGCCAAGGGGAAGAGCGCCTTTCTCGTCGGCGGAGGCGACAAAAATATCCTCGATCCGCACCGAGCCGATGACATGGTCAAGGCCACCATTGCAGAGCGGATAGCGTGAATAGGAATCCTGACGGACCTTGTTGCGCAGCGTGTCCGGGGTTTCCTGCACGTCGAGAAAGACGATTTCATCACGCGGCGTCATGGCTGAACTGACGGCGCGGTCCTGAAGACCCAGCACGTTCTGGATCATCAGATGTTCCTGCTCCAGCAGCACACCGGAAGCGGTGCCCGCCGCAAGAATGGCGCGCAGATCTTCCGGGGTGACCGGCTCAACAGCGGAGGCGGCCGGTATTTTCAGGGCGCGAAGCAGCGCGTCAGAGATTTTGGAGAAGACCCAGACAAACGGATAGAGCAGATGCAGCGCCGTGGAGGGAAACCACCCGATGGCGAGGCCGATCCGGTCCGGCGCGTTCATGGCGATGCGTTTGGGGAGCAGATCGGCGAAAACGACAAATGTGCCCGTGATGAACACGAAACTGGCTGTCGCTCCCAGACTGTCGGCGGACGCATTGCTGAGTCCCCAGCCTCGGAAAATCTCTGACAGGGGTGGGGTGAGCATGTCGGAACTGACGATACCGCCGAGGATGCCCACCGCGTTCAAAAGAATCTGAAGCACTGTCATCACCTGTCCGCTGTTGCGGCGCATGGCGAGGAAGGCTGTCGCCCGTTCGTCTCCTGCTTCGGCGCGGGATCGCAGTCTGACATCGCGCGCGGCGGCGAACGAAATTTCCGAGAGAGAAATGAGGATATTGATGGCAATCAGCAGGACGACCGCAAGGACGCCCATCAGGAGAAGCAGCACGGGATCAACCGATGTTTTTATGGGAGCCGTGCTTTGGTCAAGCGCGGCCTGATGCAGGTGTATATCGCGTCGGCACAGAAAAGTTCCAGCATACTTTCAAAGGCAATGTCGTTTTTGCGCAATGACGGGTAGCTGTTTACCTGTCGGTAATGTTGTTGCTCCGGGAATACATCCTGTGATGGCAGTCTTTCTCACTCAAAAAGCGGAAATGGTCCAGTAAGAAAGATGGCAGCCACCTGCCTTTTCAAAATATGACCGTTTCAATACCGGATCATGATTTGCCGATTCAAGCATGCCGGTTCTCAGTCGGCTCCGGCCAATCTGCTTTTCCTGCGTCCATACAGAAAATAAACTCCCAGACCGATCCCGAGCCACACGACGAGCCGAAGCCAGGTCAGGGCGTCCAGAGACATCATGACAACCAGACAGGACAGGATACCAGCCAGCGGAATGACCGGACCGCCCGCCACGCGAAACTTGCGTTCAGCGTCAGGAGCCTGACGGCGCAGCACAAGTACGCCGACACAGACAATGATGAAGGCAAGCAGCGTGCCGATGGACGTCATGTGGCCCAGTTCGGCAATCGGCAGGAAGGCGGCCAGCAGTCCCGTCAGCACCATGAAGAACAGGTTGGACAGCCATGGTGTGTGAAAGCGGGCATGGGTCCGGCTGAACAGCGCGGGCAGGAGACCGTCACGGGACATCGCGAAAAACACGCGGCTCTGTCCGAGCAGCAGCATCAGAAGTACGGATGTGAAACCACAGATGATGCCGAATTTGACGGCAAGCTGGAGCCACGCGATGTGCGTCCGGTCGATGGCCGTGGCGACAGGCGCAGGATCTCCGGCCATATCGGCGTAGTTCACGATTCCGGTCAGCACAAAGGAAAAACTGACATAAGCCAGCGCGCAGATCGCCAGACTGCCGAGAATGCCGATGGGGATATCACGCTTGGGATTTCTGGTCTCCTGCGCGGCGGTCGAAAGCGCATCGAAGCCGATATAGGCGAAGAAAATGGTGCCTGCCGCCCGCATGACGCCTGACACGCCGAAATGACCGAACGTTCCTTCGTTGGGCGGAATGAAGGGGTGATAGTTGGCTGTGTCGATCCAGGGGATGCCGAAGCCGATGAAGGCGGCGATGACCGAGAGCTTGAGGACGACGATGACCGCATTGAATCTCGCCGAGGCGGAGGTGCCCCGGATCAGCAGCAGGGAGACGAGAATGATGATGAAGGCCGCCGGTATGTTGGCTATGCCGCTGGCGGTGCCGCCATCCGCCAGATGGACGGTCTGAAACGGTGAGGCGGTCAGTCGTGCTGGAAGACGGATTCCCCACCCGGCGAGGAGTGAAGTCACATAGCCCGACCAACTGACCGAGACGGTCGCGGCCCCGACGGCATATTCCAGAACCAGATCCCAGCCGATGATCCACGCGACCAGTTCACCCATCGTCACATAGGCGTAGGAGTAGGCGCTTCCGGCCACCGGGATCATGCCCGCCAGCTCGCTGTAGCAGAGACCGGCAAACCCGCAGGCGATGGCGGCGATGATGTAGGACAGGGTTACGGCTGGTCCCGCATTGTCGCCAGCCGCAATGCCCGTCAGCGAGAACAGTCCCGCGCCGATGGTGGCGCCCACGCCAAGAGCGACAAGGGTGGCCGGACCCAGCACGCGTTTGAGGCCGCTCTTCTCAGGAGTGGCAGTGATGGATTTGCGGCGGAACAGGGAGGATGCGCCGGGCCGGGGCGGTTGAGGCATGGGTAAGGCTGTCCTTGAAACTCTCTATGCAGAGCATCTATGCGCGAGGTGTGGTTTTCCGTCCATGAAAAGGCTACAATCGCGCCAACAGCAAGGTACGTTTCGGGTTGGGTGTCCGGTTCCGGCGCGGCCTGCTTTTGTGATGAGTGGCTCTGGGACAGGGAGTTTCAAATGAGCGAGACGGATCTGCATCGCTTTTTTCAATCTTCGCTGGCATCTGTTGACGCGGAAGTTGCGTCGGCGATTGCGAGCGAGTTCGAGCGTCAGCGCGACGGGATCGAGCTGATTGCGTCGGAGAACATGGTGTCGGAGGCTGTTCTTCAGGCTCAGGGCAGCGTTCTGACGAACAAATACGCCGAGGGTTACCCGGGTCGCCGCTACTATGGCGGCTGCTCCGAGGTCGATAAGGTCGAGACGCTGGCCATCGAACGCGCCAGGAAGATGTTCGGCGCGGGCTTCGCCAACGTGCAGCCGCACTCGGGCGCCAACGCCAACCAGGCGGCCTTCATGGCCGTCGTGGCGCCGGGCGACACGGTGCTGGGCATGAGCCTCGCCGCCGGTGGCCATCTCACACACGGCGCGGCCCCGAACTATTCCGGCAAATGGTTCAACGCCGTGCAGTATGGCGTGCGCCAGCAGGACGGCCATCTCGACTACGAAGAGATGGAATCCCTCGCCCGCGAGCACAAGCCGAAGCTGATCGTCGCCGGCAGCTCCGCCTATCCGCGGATCATCGACTTCGCCCGCTTCCGCAGGATCGCTGACGAGGTCGGCGCTTTCCTGATGGTCGATATGGCGCACTTCGCCGGTCTGGTGGCGGCCGGCCTGTATCCGAGCCCGATCCCGCACGCCGACATCGTCACGACCACGACGCACAAGACCCTGCGCGGTCCGCGCGGCGGCCTGATCCTGACGAACGACGAGGCGCTGGCCAAGAAGATCAACTCCGCCGTGTTCCCCGGCCTGCAGGGCGGCCCGCTGATGCACGTGATCGCCGCCAAGGCCGTCGCGTTCGGCGAGGCGCTGAAGCCGGAGTTTGCCGAGTATCAGAAGGCCGTCGCCGCCAACGCGAAGGTGCTGGGCGAGACGCTGGTGGCGCGTGGCTTCGACCTCGTGACCGGCGGCACGGACAGCCATCTGCTGCTGGTTGATCTGCGTCCGAAGAAGGTGACGGGCAAGATCGCGGAGAAGGCTCTGGAGCGCGCGGGCATCACGGCGAACAAGAACGCCGTGCCGTTCGACCCGGAGAAACCTGCGATCACGTCAGGCATCCGTCTGGGCAGCCCGGCGGCGACGGCGCGTGGTTTCCGCGAGGCCGAGTTCCGTCAGGTGGGCGAGATGATCGACGAGGTTCTGACCGCGCTGGCCGCGTCCGGCGGCGAGGGGGACGCCGCCGTCGAGAACGCCGTACACGAACGCGTCAAGGCGCTCTGTGCTCAGTTCCCGATCTATAAGCGGTAATTCGATTTCCGCCTGTAGGGTTTGTGAGAAAGAGAGGCCATTGCGCCTCTCTTTTTTTTGTTTGCGATTATAACGTGTTGTGGGAAAGGTCCGCTTTTTCTCCTTGGTATTTTCCCCCACACTATAAATGCTTCAGATTCTGTCGACCTCGCTCAGTTGGCCGACAGAACTGGATGCCTCAGTCTCAATCCGGAAAAACCCTCTTATGTTCTAAGAGTTTTTAGCCGCTTCAACTTCCGCCTGATCGCGCAGGGTGCGTGACAGGGAAATGGACGACTGCACCAGAAACAGTCCTGAAAGACCCAGATAGGCTCGCAGCCAGCTTTCCATCGGCATGTAGATGACGGCAATCGCCATGGAGAGCAGGGCGACAACAAAGCTGATCCAGGTGAACATGACCCAGCTTGAGGAAACGGTGATGCTGGTGTTGGAACGAGATGCGCTCATGGTTTGTGACCTTGTTGATGTGTTGTTACTGAACATTGTTCATAATGAACGCTGTTCAGCAATGCAAGTGAGAAAATGAACATCGTTCACTTTTTTGCCGTTCCTGTCATAATGGGGAGAGGCAAGACGCACGGGAGAGTGAAACGTGGCGCGAAAAGGCAAGGACCCGGAAGCGCTCAGAAGCGCCATCACGGATGCGGCGGAACAGATCATCATCCAGGAAGGGTTTCGGGCCTGCTCCGCACGTGCCGTGACAGGAAAGGCAGGCTGTGCGCTGGGCTCTCTCGGTTACCTTTTCGGCGGACTGGACAATGTGATTCTGGAGGTGAACGCCCGCACGCTTCTGGAGATGGGAAACTTCATGTTTGCCGAAGCGGAAAAAATGTCAGGCTCCACATCGAAAAAGCTGGAAGCGCTGGCCCTGGGATACTTCAGATATGCCCGTGATCATCTGAACCGCTGGGAGGCGCTGTTTGCCTTGCGCTGGGCCGCTCAGGAAGCGCTGCCATCTGATTATCTCGCCCTGCGCGGCAATCTTCTGGATCGCATCGCCACGCTTTTCGCGGAGGATATGCCTCTCACGGTGCCGGAACGGTCCGTACTCGCCCGTACGATGTACGAAGCCGTCCATGGCATCGTCGTTCTGGGTCTTGATCGCAGGCTTGGCGGCAGTCACGAGGATGTTGAGGGACGGATCAGGCTTCTGGTCGGAAAAATGCTCATTCAGATCTGAAAAAAACAGAAAATGTCCTGATCGGGTGTGATCAGGATGAACGACAGCTCCTCGGCAAGGGGAAGAAGCAGGATTCTATTTAAAAAAGAATTTTATATCAGTCATTCCGCAAAGATGGATATGTCAAAAAATGTCTGGATGCAGTGCTGCTGCGACCGGATAGCCCGTCATGTGCGCTGCTTCTTTTCCGGAGCGGTGGCAGGACCCTGCTCACTTAACGCAAGGCAGTTCGATGAATGCAATCGTCGTCACCGCTCTGCGGCGGCCTTACACCTTTGTTGTTCTCTCGATTCTGATTGTCATGTTCGGGTTTCTTTCTATCAAAAAGACCCCGACTGACGTTTTTCCGAACATCAGAATCCCGGCCATCGCAGTCGTCTGGTCCTATTCGGGGATGCTCCCCGAAGAGTTCGCTGGCCGTATCATGTACAACTTCGAGCAAGGTGTGACCTCCACTGTGGAGGGAATCGAGCATATGGAAGCCGATTCCTTCTATGGGCGAGGAATCGTCAAGATCTACTTCCAGCCCGGAACTGATATCGGGGCCGCCGAAGCGGACGTGACCGCCATCTCGCAGACGGTCCTCCAGCAGTTGCCGGAACATATCGCTGCGCCGATGATCATGCGGCTTGAAGCATCATCGGTGCCGGTCATCACGCTGAAGCTGACATCCGATACGATGACACCATCGGATCTGTTCAAGCTGGCCTTTATCCGTGTGCGATCCCTGCTTGTTACGGTGCCTGGAGCCGTCGTGCCGCATCCTTATGGCGGCATGGACAGTTTCGTGATGATTGCGCTCAATCAGAAGGAGTTGCAGGCACACCACCTTTCCGCGATGGATGTGCAGAACGCCCTTGACCGACAGAACGTCGTGCGTCCGGCTGGTGACCAGAAGATTGGTGCGACCGACTGGATGGTGCAGACCAATGCGACGCCGCGAACGCTGGAGGATATCGCCGATATTCCGATCAAGCGTGTTGGGAACGCCGTGGTCTATATTCATGATGTTGGTGAAGTCTATCGCGGCGGACATCCACAGACAAACAGTGTGATCGTCAAGGGACGGCAGGCTGTTATCATGGTCGTCATGAAGAGCGGTGAGGCATCGACTCTCAGCGTTGTGGATGGCGTCCGGAAAATGATGCCGCGCCTTCAGGCTGTCCTGCCTTCTGCGGTAAAACTCAGCATCCTGAATGATGCTTCCGGTTTCGTGAAGGACTCCATCACGGACGTGCTCAGGGAAATGGCAACAGCTGCTGCCTTGACCGGACTTGTCGTGCTGCTTTTCCTCGGGTCATGGCGTCCGACTGTCATTATCGCCACCTCCATTCCTCTTGCCATTCTCTGCTCCATCATCGGACTCGGCTGGGCCGGACAAACCATCAATGTCATGACACTTGGTGGCCTTGCTCTCGCAGTGGGTATCCTCGTGGATGACGCCACAGTGATGATCGAGAACATCGATACACATCTGGAGATGGGTAAGGAGCTGGAAGAAGCGATTATCGATGCAGCCAATCAGATCGTGATCCCGACCTTCGTGTCCACGACCTGTATCTGCATTGTCTGGCTGCCTCTTTTCGAGTTGGATGGCGTCGCCGGCTGGCTGTTCATGCCGATGGCTGAAGCCATCATCTTCGCGATGATCGCGTCTTTCATCCTCTCGCGTACGCTTGTTCCGACCATGGCGAAGTTTCTTCTGGCAGGTCATGTACATGTTGGCGCTCACGGTCAGGAACATGAAGCTCTGCCGCATGGGCACAATGCATTCACTCGTTTCCAGAAAGGATTTGAGCGGAAATTCACGGCTTTCCGTGAAGGATATGGATCACTGCTTGAGCGTCTGATTGCCAATCGGCGCTCATTCGTCACGGTGTTTCTTGGCGCGTCCGTTCTCTCCTGTGGTCTCTACGCGGTCGCCGGGCAGGACTTCTTTCCGGAAATCAAATCTGATCAGTTGCAGATGCACATGCGTGCGCCGCTTGGGTCACGTATTGAAGTCGCCAGCCGCACCGCCACTCTGGTCAGTGATCGTATTCACGAGCTTCTGGATGGAAAGGTTGAGGATGTAGTCAGTAACTGTGGTCTGCCGGAAGGACCGCATAACCAGGCCTTTATTCCGACACCGACGCTTGGTTCGCAGGATTGCGATCTGACGATCACACTGAAGGATGAAGCGTCACCTGTTTGGGACTACCGCGCCATCCTGCGTCGCGGCCTTTCTGCGAGCTTCCCGGGAACAGTCTTTACATTCCAGCCGGCTGACCTGACAGCAAAAATTCTGAACTTTGGTTCACCTTCGCCAATCGATGTGAAAGTGACCGGTCCGGATCTGCAGGCAAGCTATAAATATGCTGTCGCGCTGGCTAACAGAATTCGGAAAGTATCGGGTGCTGCGGATGTATCGTTGCAGCAGACCATGCGCACGCCGACTCTTTTCGTGCAGGGTGATCGTACGTTCGAACAGGCAACCGGAATCGATGAAGGCAATCTTGCCGACAACGAACTGATGACATTGTCCGGAAGCTCTCAGGTCGACCCGCAATACTGGTTTGATCCGAAAATGGGTGTGACATTCACTCTGAATACCTACGTCTCGCAAGATCAGCTGGCGCACTACAATGATCTTCTGACCATTCCGGTGGACAAAGGTGACGGTGATCCTTCAGGAAAATCCATGCAGCTTCTCGGAGCAATGAGCAAAATCAATGCTATCGGTACGCCTGGCGAAGTTTCTCACTACAACTCCATGCCTGCCTTCGACATCTATGTGTCGGCAGAAGGAACGGATCTTGGATCGGTTCTGAAGGGCGTGAAGCGTGAAGTGGCTGCGACAAGCAAGGATGTACCGCGTGGTGCTGCTGTCGATATTGAAGGTCAGGCCACGACCATGAGCACTGCTTATGTGGAGCTGGTTGCGGGTCTGATGGTCTCCATTGTGCTGATCTATCTTCTGATTGTCGTGAACTTTCAGTCCTGGCTTGATCCTTTCATCATCATCTCGGCCCTGCCGGGGGCGCTGGCAGGTATTGCATGGAGCCTGTTCCTGACCAGGACGCATCTTTCTGTCCCGGCATTGACGGGTGCGATCATGTGCATGGGAACAGCCACCGCCAACTCCATTCTCGTCGTTGATTACGCAAGAGAACGGCTCAGCTTACATGGAGAGCCGCTCAGGGCGGCGCTGGAAGCGGGTTACGGTCGTATCCGTCCGGTAATCATGACCGCGAGCGCGATGATTGTCGGTATGGTGCCCATGTCGATCAGCAACTCCCAGAATGCGCCGCTGGGCAAGGCTGTCATCGGCGGTCTTCTGGTGGCGACGGTTTCGACTCTCCTTTTTGTTCCATGTGTCTATGCAATTTTCTACAGCCGAAAATCTTCTCGTAAGGAGGCCGTGTGATGGCGCGCTCGATCCGTCAATATTCCGGATTGTTTCTGGTTGCCGGCGTGCTTGTGCTGGCCTCAGGGTATGTGATTGTCGAAAGGATGCACTCTGCTCACGAGGTGAAGCTTGTCACCGAACACAGTGCTGTTCCTGATGTGGAAGTTGTCACACCTGAGCCCGGGGCGAAAATGCTGGCGCTGACACTGCCGGGCACGATCGACGCTTGGTATCAGGCGCCGATCTATCCGCAGGCGTCCGGTTATGTGAAAATGTGGTATAAGGATTTCGGATCCGATGTGAAAGCGGGCGATGTCCTCGCGGAAATCAATGCGCCTGGCCTGGATGCCCAGTATGCGCAGGCCAAAGCAGATCTGGAGGCCCAGTCAGCGAAATATAACCTGACGGTTGTCAGCGCGAACCGCTGGCATGCGATGGCGCAGTCACAGGCTGTGTCAGGCCAGTCCGTGTCAGTGGCGGATGCAAACCGTAAGTCCGGCTATGCGGAAATGCAGGCATCCGAGCATAATCTGGATCGCTTTGCTGCTCTGGAAAAATTCAAGACAGTCGTGTCTCCGTTCGATGGGGTCGTGACTTCCCGTGATATCAACGTGGGAGATTACGTCAGCGCCGGTGGCGGCGAGCACTCTGCCAGCGGTGACGCCAACCAGATGTTCGTCGTTTCCGATATGCACCGGATGCGGCTGTTTGTTTCCGTTCCTGAAGTCTTTTCCTACATGCTTAAACCGGGTCTCACGGCTACGGTGTCGGTTCCCCAGTTTCCCAACAAGGTCTTTGAGGCGCAGTTCCTGACTGTCGCCAAAGGCTATGATCCCAACACACGAACGGCTGTCACGGAATTTACGATTGAAAATCCGGATCACCTGCTCTGGCCGGGAACATTTGCCTCCGTTCACCTGAAAGCGCCCGCAGAAGGCGGGATCTGGCAGATCCCGACGTCAACGCTGGTTTTTCAGGAAGCCGGGATGCAGGTCGCTGTTGTGGGTAGCGACAACCATGCGCATTTCCGTTCCATTGTGGTGGGGCGGATGGCGGATACACGCACAGACGTGATTTCAGGCTTGCAGCCGGGAGACCGGATCATCCGTAACCCGCCTGCTGACCTTCTGGAAAATCAGGAAGTACGGGTGGTCACGCCTGCGAAGGGATACGAGCGTGAAGATGCGGAGATCGAAGGATGACACAGCTTTCGATGGCATCGTCATACTGTCTGAAACGCTTTCTGACCGGGACGTTCGCCTGTCTCTCTGTCGTGGCCTTGTCCGGGTGCGATCTCGCACCCCGCTATGAGGCGCCACACTTTGTCGTTCCGGATAGCTGGACCGGACAAGTACCCTTTGCGAAGGCGACACCCGCAGAATTGCAGATTCCCTCCAACTGGTGGACATTGCTTGGTGATCCGGTTCTGGATGATCTTGAGCAGCGCACTCTTGAACAAAACGCGGACCTGCAGGCGGCCGCCGAACGATTTGTGCAGGCGCGTTCCCTTGTCATGAAAGCGCGTGCGGATCTTCTGCCTCATTTCGGACTGGCCTTTGGAGCTTCTGACAATAAACAGTCAGCAGATGAATTGTTCCGCTACAAGGGAGCCACAACGGCGACTGATGAATTTTATGGGGGACTGGCCTCATGGGAGCCGGATTTCTGGTCAGAGATCCGTAATCAGGTCAGGATGCAGAAATTTGCGGCTCAGGAAAAAGCCGCTGATTTTGCGGCGGTTCGCTTGAGTATGGAAGCGGATCTGGCGTCGGATTATATTGCTCTCAGGGGGTATGACGCGCAGGACGCCATCTATCGTCAGTCCATTGCCTATTATGCCAAAGCCGTCGATATGACCCGCACGCAGCTTGATAATCAGGCGGCGCCTCGGCTTGATCTCGCAAGGGCGCAGAACAGGCTTTACGTGGCGCAGGCGGCCGAACTCGATGTTCAGGCGCAGCGGGAGGTCACGGAGCATGCGATCGCCATTCTGACGAACACCGCTCCTGAAAGTTTTCACATCGCGCCACGGAATGTCTTCTCGTTCCGAAAAGTTGATGTCTCCGTTGGTGTTCCCTCAGAGCTTCTGCAGCGACGGCCTGATATTGCAGCGGCAGAACGGGTGATGGCTCAGGCCAATCGCTCCATCGGAGTTGCAAGAGCGGCCTTTTATCCGCACATCTCCTTGCGGGCCAATGGTGGTTTCAACGCCAACGGTTTCGATCTTGCAAAGCTGGCGAACAGCATGTGGAGTTATGGCGCGTCCGCTTCGATGCCGATTTTTGAAGGCGGCCTGCGTCGTGCGGCGCTTCAGTACTCCTGGTCTGTCTACCGTGAGACACGTGATTCCTATCGTTCCACAATACTCAGCGCATTCAGGGAAGTGGAGGATGAGCAGTCACGGGTCAGGCTGCTGCGTCAGGAAGATACGCGCCTCAAAGGGGCGGTCAACACAGCGATGGACATGCAGAGCATGACGATGACGCTGTATAAAGGAGGATTGTCGAATTACCTCGATGCGATCGTGGCGCAGGAAGCGGCTCTGGATGCGAGTATCGCGGAAGTGCAGGTGGCGGTCAGGGCTGAGCAGGCGCTCGTTGGTCTGATCCGGTCCACAGGAGGAGGCTGGACTGACAGGTTGCTGCCGACCCCTGACCAGACAATGACCTTTGATGTCTTGCAGTATGATAAACTGCATTATCCCAAGCCAGCAGGTGGCATTGCAGCGCAGACGCCCGAGCAGTTCGAAAATCTCGTGACAGGTCATGCTGTTCAGCCTGGAGCGCCTTAGTCCCCGAGACCGTTGCATAATTCCGCCTATGAGGCTTTTTGCAAAACGCTTCAGGTAACTGGTTGGTCTGAATGACAGCAGTCTGTCGTTCAGACCGCCTTTGCCGGCCTGATGCGGGCAAGACGCACTGCTGTATGGTGTCGTGCGGCTCTAAAATTCGGCATCACCAGAAGGCAGTTATCGTAAGGCGTCCGGATTTCGTCATGCCCATCACGAGCAATCAGCGTTCCCCGATGGGGGATGAGAGCACCGCTTGGAAAAAGTTCTGTAAACGTGAAATGCCCTGTGTGCGCGGTGATCCGGTGCGTGACGTCTGCAACTTTCAGGAGAGCGTCCGACTTTTGGATTTCTTTTTCCGTTTCTGAAATCGACAGAAACCGCCGGACACTCTGTTGAGTGGTTCTCAGAGAGGCCCATGTCCAGTGCTGACCTGCCTCCAGAAGGCAGGCCTGTGCAGCAGACTCCGGATGGCTGAAGTGTTGCAGGTCGATCAGTCTGGGGCCGGCGCGATGTCCGTCATCCACGACAATCAGAGAAGGAGTGCCGATAGATTCCGCCAGTGAAACGCCTTTTTCTGATGGTCCTGCCAGTATGAGTGGATCGGCTGGCCATAGCATGGAATGCAGATCGAGAAGTCTGTCGACCGTGCTGATATAGGGCAGCAGCTGACGGACACGGGCCCGTTCGCTGGAGCGCGGGACTGACGTTGCGGAATCGGTGTCCCATAACCGGTTCATGTCTTCATCCACAAACCGGGACATGATCGGGTTTTGTGGAGAGAAGCGCGCGAAAGCCGACAGATTCAGAAAAATCAGCGACAGCGTGCCGCGTCGGGGAACAAAGCCTTGCCTGAGCAGATCAGCCAGAACGATGGCGCCTGCATATTCGTTCCCGTGCATGAGGGCGGTGACGGCGACATGGGGACCCGGCAATGGACCGGAAAGACGATGCACGCCGGGAATGCCGACATTCCCCTCCCGCCAGGGCGAGAGATCCGGCTGGGTCAGTTCAAGCGGCAACGAGGGAAGGTTGGGTAAGGAAGGCGGCAACTGATCGGACAGTCGGCGTGTGGGTGTCGTGCGGACAGAATAATCTTCGCCGGAGGGGGTGGGAGTATCCATGACGTGTGGCTGGCCGCCTTTACGTCTTGTGGGTGAGGAGAGGCGGTGTGTCAGCACCGCAGACACGGCGGGTCATGTCACGCAGGAAGTGGTCACATGCCGTAAGCTGGCTACGTTCGATCCATTCATCGGGACGATGAGCCTGTTCGATGCTGCCGGGACCACACACGATGCTGGTCATTCCCGCCTGCTGATAGATCCCGGCTTCCGTTCCGTAAGAGATAAACCCCTCGGCGTTCGTCCCGACGCTTTGGCGCACTACCGTGGCCAGAGGGTCGTTATTCGGAAGGGCCAGGGGTGGCAGTTCGTTGATGACCTCGAAGGTCAGCCCGCAGTCCGGCGACGTGTCTTTCATCCAGCGGTCAGTTCCGGCCAGCGCCTGCTTCATGCGGTCGAGCAGCTCATGCGCGTCATCACCGGGAACCGTGCGCCATTCGATTTCCGCTTCCGCATGTTCGGGGATGATGTTGAGCGCTACACCACCGCTGGCCAGCCCGATCTGGATCGTGGAATGCGGCGGATGAAATCCCTCAACCTGCCTGCCTTCGAACGCAAAACGGCGAGCTTCCCCGGCAACCCACGCCATGGCTTCTCCAAGCGCATGAAGAGCATTCACGCCGTCCGCCGGATAGGCCGAGTGACCCGCCTTGCCACGTGCGGTCAGCCGGACGGACAGACGTCCCTTGTGCCCGATGACCGGTAGCATGAGAGTCGGCTCTCCGACGACACACCATGATGGCAGGATATTGTTGGCCTGAGCGTGCTGCATGGCGATCCGCGCGCCGTTGCAGGTGACCTCTTCATCGTGGGTAAAGAGCATGTGGACGGGACGCTTCAGATCCATGGCCGCCAGATCGGGCACGGCTGCCAGCATGCAGGCCACAAAGCCCTTCATGTCGGCGGTCCCGCGCGCCGTCAGCCGGCTGCCGTTTTCGTGGAGCTGAAACGGATCGGATGACCAGGTCTGTCCATCCACAGGCACGGTGTCGACATGCCCGGCAAAAGCGAGGCCGCCCGTCCGGTGCGGACCGATGATGGCGTGAAGGTTGGCCTTGGTTTCTTCCGGATTGTAGCTGAGTGACCAGGAGACATCGTGCGCATCCATCCACTCGCCTATCCATCTGATGAGCGGGAGATCGGTGAGGTTGCTGGTCGTATTGAAAGCGATGATGTGGGCCAGCATGGCGACGCTGTCGGTCGAGCCGGGGTGTGGTGCCGGGGAAGGGGCGCGGACGTCATCCATGGGGAGAGAGTATTCACGTCTGGGCGCTGGCTGCAATCCCGGATCATCCACTGTTGACCGTATATGTTTACTGGACGTGCCGCCGCTTTTACGGCACGGGTAATGAACTGTTCAAGTCTTTGAAAGATTTGAATAATTTTTTAGATTATGCGGATTTTCTGGATTTGAATCCCCTCTCTGATAAAGAGTTTCATCCTTTACACAGCCTCTGGCGCAAACTGCCCGCCGAGCCGCGCAGGCGTGGCGCGGCAGGGCTGACGGCGTGGCTGGCGCCGAAAGCGCATCACCCGGCACCTTCCGCTGGTGGCCAGATGCTCGTCGGGGCGAAATCAGCAGAGCCTCTGGTCTGGGCGAGGGCGCACGCATCATGCTGCGGGCTTGCCGGGCGCTGGGTATTCCGGCCAGCGGTTTTCAGGCCAGCCTGTTCGAAGGAACATCATCGCCGCCGGAAGAAGACGGGCTGACCCGGTCTCCTCTGGTGCTGCACGTCAACGCTCCCTCTCTCCCTGCGGTGCTGTTGAAGCTGGGGCGCGGATTTCTGCGTCACCGCCGGATCATCGGATACTGGGCATGGGAACTGCCGGTTCTTCCCCCACTCTGGAAGATGGCTGTGGACTGCGTTCACGAGGTCTGGACGCCGTCGCTGTTTTCCGCCCGGGCGCTTGAAACGATCATGCCGGGCCGCGTGAGGGTTGTGCCCCATGCTCTGGCGGCTGGCCCGCTCCGTCCCTCTCATCTGGGGCGGGGTGCCTTTGGCCTGCCGGAAGACGCGGTGGTCGTGCTGGTCTCTTTCAGTCTGGCTTCCAGTTTTGAGCGCAAGAATCCGCTGGCGGCGATTCAGGCTTTTCGCATGGCGTTCGGTGAGCGCCGCGACCGGTTCCTGCTGCTGAAAGTGTCACACGCCGGGCGCTACCGGGAAGACATGGAGCGCCTGAGGGCTGCCATTGCCGGAGCCGGAAATATCCGCATCGAGGAGCGACTGTTTCCGGAGGAGGATTCTCAGGCTCTGATCCAGTGCGCCGATATCGTGCTCTCGCTGCATCGCAGTGAGGGTTTCGGACTCGTTCCGGCAGAAGCCATGCTTCTGGGACGCACAGTGGTGGCGACCGACTGGTCGGCGACGTCGGAATTCCTGAATGATGAGTGTGGCGTGCCTGTTTCTTGCCGTCTGGTGCCTGCTCGCGATCCACGGGGAGTTTTTGAAGCTGAAGGAGCTGTCTGGGCCGAGGCGGACATCGGATCAGCGGTCGCAAACTTGTCCCGCGCTGCTGATGATGTGGTGCTGCGTCAGAGACTGGGCGCGCGGGCAGCGCGTGTCGCACGCGAGCGGTTTTCGGGCAGTGAATTGTTGGCGGCTCATTGGGCGATGACACGTTCCGAAGCGTCACGCGAAGACATGCGGCGAGTGCCGGCATGATAAAGCGCGTTCTTGTCTGGCAATGGGGGCGGCGCGGTGGTGGGCCACGTTTCGGGCTCAACCTCGCTCAGGCGGTCGACCGTCTCCCGGGACGTGAGGTCATGCTGTGTCTTTCCCGCCGTGCCGAAATTCTTACGGCGCCCGGCTTTCCTCGTGACAGGATGACGGTGTGGCAGGTGGAAACTTACGGGAGCCTGGGGGGACTGCTGGTCCGGCTGCTCGGTGCTCCTGTCATTATCCTGCGCCTGCTGAAAAGAATACGACTCTGGAAGCCTGACCTGGCAATCTGCGCCATGACTGGCCCTCTGGATCTGCTGATGGCGTGTGCCCTGCGGTGCGCCGGTGTCCCGTTGATCGTGGTCGTGCACGATGCCGTGCCGCATCCGGGTGATGGTTTTCCTCTCCAGCATACATTGCAGGCTCTCCTGATCCGGCAGGCGCAGGGGATCGTGGCCCTGACGCACCATGTCGCCACTCAGTTGCGGGAGCAGGTGGGACTGCGGGAACGCGAGATCATGGTCGCGAGCCTGCCGCCATTCGATTATCCGACCGTGCAGCGGAATGGCAGCGGAATGCAGCCCGTCGAACGACAGCCTGGTCCTGTGCGACTGCTCATGTTCGGACGGCTTCTGGCCTATAAGGGGCTGGATCTGCTTCTTGAAGCCCTGAAACGTCTGCCGCCGGTTCTCGAGTTTGAATTCCGCATTGTCGGCAGCGGCCCGGACTCGGACGAATTGCGAAAACTGTCGGCTCTCCCGCATGTTTCGGTGGAAAATCGCTGGGTGGAGGAAGATGGGATCGCCAGTGTTATCGGCTGGGCGGATGTGATGGTGCTGCCCTATCGGGAGGCCAGTCAGAGCGGTGTCGGGGCTGTTGCCATTGCCGCCGGAAAACAGGTGCTGGCCACGTGTGTGGGTGGTCTGGAGGAGCAGTTTTCCGGACTTCCCGGTGTTGTTCTGTGCGATGTGAATGTGTCGGCTCTGGCGGGCGCGCTGGAAACCCTGATTGCTGCGGGACCGGCACTGCCGGCAAGACCGGCAAGACAGACCGATATTCTTTGGGAGAGAATGGCGGCGAACATGCTGGCGGATGTTGAAAAATGCAGGCGTCTTCAGGTGGCGAGGCAGGAGAGGGCGGTTGTGACGCCATTTTCATGAGATTATGAAAATTTTGTCGACGATCGCCGATCGCGACAACGCGTATCTGATGATCGACAGCACGATTGTCCGGGCGCACCAGCACAGTGCCGGAGCCCTCAAAAAGAGGCGCGGATCAGGCCATCGGACGCTCACGAGGCGGACTGACCACGAATATCCATGCCATCTGCGATATGCTGGGTAATTTGGTGGAACTCGACATGACGCCGGGTCAGGATGCCGATATTGCTCAGGCAAAACCACTTCTGGAAAACATCGACCCGGAGGTTCTCCTTGCCGACAGGGCGTATGATGCGGACAGGTTGATCGATCGGCTGACAGAGCGCCGGATTATCTCGATCATTCCACCAAAACGGAACAGAACGACACAACGAAAAACAGACTTCGCCCTCTACAGGGAGAGAAACCTTATCGAGCGGCTCCTCAATAAACTCAAACAGTTCCGCGCTCTCGCAACCCGATACGATAAACTCAAATCTACCTTTCTCGCAGCCGTTCAGTTCGCCTCAATCATCATCCTGCCTAACTGACGACACGCCCCGGAACATTTTTCTATTCAAAAGATGTTCAATGAACATCAGGAAAAATATCGGAAAAATTACCGTCTTTCATTCAGCTCGTTGGAATTGATCCGCTTGTCGCTTTGGCCCGAGGCGCTGCAAACAAGCGGATTTTCGTGAAAGCGGATCAGAACTCTGCCGACAGGGTGAAGTGATAGACGCGGGGCAGTCCGGCATACAGGCTGGACGCCGCGCCTGATGTGCCGCTGGGCGAACCGGTATAAACGGACGCCCAGTAGCGTTCGTTTGTCACATTGCTGACGCCGAACCGCGCAACCCATGGAAATCTGGCGACATGGAAGGCGTAGCGCGTGCCGAGTTCAAGAGTGGTGTAGGAACCGGTATGCAGCGTGTTGGTGACATTGGCCGCACGGTTGCCCATGTAATGCACGCCGGCATTGAAGGCGAAGCCCGAGGCGAAGGACCCAAGCGACGCCGACAGGCGATAATCAAGCAGGAGGCTGGCCTGAAGAGGCGCCGCGCCGACGATTTCCTTCTTGTTGAGTGTGGGAGAGGCCGCGTGGACCAGTTCCGCATCAAGCCAGGTCATACCAGCAAGAACGGACAGGTTGGGCAGGACTTCACCAGAAATCTGCGCTTCAACACCGTAATTCCGCTGCGTTCCGCCATACTGATAGGTCTGGCAGTTGGTTCCGGCCGAACAGCCCTGTGAGGGATTCGCAGCGGCGACATACAGGGCGTAAGGCGAGGTGATTCTGAAACCGGCCACGTTGAACTGCATTTTCTGGAGAAAGCGCAGCTTGTAGCCGACTTCATATTCCTCGGAATGCGCGATCGGGAGTGCGATATTTGTATTGGTATAGCTGGCGCTGTTGGGGGTGACAGGGCCTGCTTCAACCGACCGGCCATATGTGAAGTAGATCGTCTGATTTTCGGTTGGCTTGTACATGATGCTTGTCGTCGGGCTGAAAGCCGCCGATTTGCTGAATCTTTTCACAAGCGGACTGGTGGCGTTCAGCGCGCCTTCCTGATTGATCCAGCTCCAGGCCAGTGTTCCCATGATCGACCAGTGCTCGTTGATTTTCAGCGTATCACCAATGATGAAGGCCTGACTGGTCACACTGCTGGATTTGTAGCGGCCGCGGTAATAGGGCTGCGTGCCGCCATCGGGGGAAGGGCCATACATATTCATGACGCCGAGATTCTGGGCGCTCGTCACGGCAGCGACAGGGTTGTAGTTACCCATCATGTAGCCGTTGGTGCCGATGACCAGATCATGCCGGATCGGGCCGGTGTAAACACGCCCGTTGAAATAGGCCATGTTGCTGCCGACACGAAAATCGTCAGCCGTGGTCGTGGCTGTCGCCTTCGAGCTGTACCAGCCGTCACTGCCGGTCTTTCCACCGCAGGACTTGCCGCCGTCGCAGAGCGTATCAGTCACACCGAAAGCCTGCCGCGCAGCATCCTGATACAGGCCGCCGAGAGTAAAGCTCCAGTCTTCGTTGATCTGGTGCCTGATCTTGGCAAGAAAAGTGTTGGTTTCCATGTTGTAGCCGCTCCACTGGGGAGCCAGACGCTTGCTCAGGTCCGGCGCTTCGGGCAGCTTGTCGCCGCCAACACCGGTCGCCAGAATACCGAAACCGGGCGCTGTGCCGCGCTGATCGTACGTGTAATGGCTGGCGTCAAGTTCGATGACTGTTTTGTCATCCAGATGGATGTCGAAGTCACCGCTGACCATCTCGCGACGTACCGAACTGCCCTGCGTGTAGGCCGTACCGTCGGCGTGCAGCATATTCAGACGATAGCCGAACCAGCCATTATGACCAAGACGACCGGAAATATCGCCGTTTACGGTCGGTGTGCCGACGGAATCCACACCGACAGACAATCGTTCCGTACGTCGGTCAGTCGGGCGCTTGAGGGTATATTCAAAGACACCTGCCGGGTTCTGTGGCCCGTACATCGCGCCAGCCAGACCATTCAGAACCTGGAGATTGTCCACCCATTCCGCCGGATAAGGCGTGGTGGAGACCACGTTCAGGCCGTCCAGACGAGAGTTGGAAATCACATCCGCCTCGAAACCGCGTGACTGTGGGCGGGACGTGTTGGGGTCGCCGCGAACTTCCAGCTGTACGGAAGGCAGATACTGCGCCAGATCGTTGAGGTTGCGGATCTGCTGATTGACGATGACATCATGCGGAACGCCCATGATGGAATAAGGCGTGTCCAGCGTATCCCGATTGCCCAGCGGTCCGAGATAGACAGTCTTGTTCATGTATTTGGCGCCAGTACCGTCAGCGGCGTGATGACCATGTACGGTGACTGTTTCGCCATTGGAACCATCCAGTATTCCGGCAATGGGAGCGGCTCTGGAAAGTGTGGTGCGGGTTGCTGCTTTTTTGACGGGGATTCCGGTAACAGGCGCTCTGGCTGTCCGGGTTTTTGCTGGTGTCTGTCTGCTGGCCTTGCCTTCCTGCAACGGCTCGGCCGTGGTGGCCAGCGCCGAAGTTGTCAGCAGAACTGATGAAAACGTTCCGGCAATAAAAACAGTAGGGAAGCGGCAAGACATGGGGCGGGTGCGTCCGGAATATGAGCAGGGATATGGTGCAAGCCCTTTATTCCCCTTCAGGCGTGAGGATGTCTATATACGGCGGTATCTAGACATCCAAATGGCGGACGATTGTGAGGTAGTGTTGCCAGAATAATACAGCTACGAATCATCTTTGATCGTGTGGTGATCGGACTGTGAGGTGTCGTCGGTATATATCATGACGCAATCAGCATTATATCCGAGCAGCATTTGTTGGCCTCCATGATGTCAGGTTTGCAGAGACAACGTCCGACTGGCATCTCAGCCGTCCCCTGAGGTGCGGAGGGCATGCGGAATCCGTTGTTTGTGCGGGCGAAATGCGTAAGTGCGTCCAGACAAAGGAAGTCCCGTTCGCGCCCGATATGCAGTATGTTATTGGTGATATTGGGTGAGTTTCTACAGTAATGATAATTATTTATGATTATATCATAAGATTTCAGTGAAAATAAATAAATCCAGAGATCTGAAAATGAATCCGGAATTCAGTATGACATTCCATGCAGGAAAGAAAAATCATCTTTGCAGCCAAGAGAAAATTCCGTGGTCAGAGCCTGCATGAAAGTCGTGATGCACATATGACGAGTGGCGGGTTGCCATTGATATCTGTGTATCTTTTGTTTTTTCAAATGCGACAGGGAATGGTGTCAGAAAAAACGATACCGTTTTCTGTCAATGTCTGGGTGTCAGCTTTCTGAAAATCTTATTTCTATCCATGAAAAATGGTAGTATAAATACTTTCACGAGATGCTTTCATCCGGCGAGTTGTGTGTTCCGTGGGATTTGCAGGCCCTGAGAGGCAGAGCAGCGCAGGGGAGGGGTGTTGAACCCAAAGCGCAGATCGCGGCATCGTATCCGGACGGCTCGGAAGATATCCTGCGCCCCGTGAAATCCTGGAGTTCCAGCCTCTCCTGAAGTCGCAGCGCCTGTGCTCCCCTTTCGAAAACTCCATCTGCCCGCATAGCCGCCGCGCGATAGCCGGGCAGCAGGATGGCGATGCGCCGTCGGCGGATGCCGTCGCTCTGGATAGAAGATTTCTCCTCATCTGACAGGCTCAGGTGGGGAGGCATAATCTGAAGTGCCGTAAGATCACGTGGTTTCGGCAAGTGTCGATACGCCTCCTGTGGTGACGCCAGCCTCAGGGCTGGTGTCAGACGTGTCCTTCAGGAGCCGCTGGCTGCACTGTTCAGGTCCGGGGGAATCTTGTGTTGATGGGCGGGATCATGCCGGAGCAGGTGTACGGCCGAGGGACCGCATGTCCGCCTGGAAATCTTTTTCGAGTGGCTGTCTCTTTTTTAACTCGAGCATCTATTGACTTTATACGATCATTAAGAAGTACGTGCGAGAGTCAGGAGAAAGTTGATGTGTCCCTGAACGGAATGATTCTTGTATGGAACGGCTGTTTACATTTCTTCTCAGTGAACAGCATCTCCGTTCGCATGTGACAGTGGTTCTGCAGGCGTTTCTTTTCGCGGCGCTGGCCATCTTTTTCCTGTCCAGAAACAAATGGTCGATCCCGCTTCGGATCGTGCTGTTTGCCCTGCTTGTTTCCATCGCCGACCTGACAATCTTTTTCGATACATTCTGGTCGACCTATCCCAATCTGCTCTGGAATTTCCCTCAGCCCACGACCGAAATCACGGGTCTGCTGACCTTCTGCTTCGCCGTGGGTGCGGCCTATTTTTATCTGAATGTCAGACGCTCCATCAAAACGGCCATTATGTCTGGAGCCCTGCTGTCGTTCGGTATGGCCTTTTCGGCTTTTGACATTCTTGTCGCGACTGTCAGTCCCGCCACACTTGCGTATGATCTTTCCGCCGTCCTGATTGTACTCGTCATAGGTGCCACCCTGTGCGCTTTTGCCTTCTGGGAGCTTGGAAGCGCCCTGGCGGCCCGCCCCCGGCTGGTCGCAAGCATTCTTCTGGCGTTCGCCCTGGCTCTGCTGCCGCTTGGATCGATGGGGTCCATCCTGCCATTTGATCAGTGGCTGACGGTTATCCAGACACCCGATAGCGCCCTGTTCTCTCCCCTGTCCGTCCTGTGTCTGTCGGGCGGGCTGGCGATGGTGTTTCTTCTTTGTGTTGCATCTCTGCTCGATATCCGTGTTGCGACATCCCAGCAGCGGGAAGGAGACAGGATGCGCCATCTCGCCGATGGCACGTTCGAGGGCATTCTGATCAGTCGCGATGACGTGGTGATGGACGCCAACCTGAGCATTCTCGAGATGACGGGACTGGAGCTGAATGACATCAAGCTGCTGAGGGTGCCTGATCTGTTTTCTGGTGGTTTTGGCGCGCAGAAAGACATGGCGTCCGTTCTGACCGGCCGGATTGGCGCGCCTGAACAGCTTGAATTGCTGGGGCCGGGCGGCCGACGAATCCCTGTTGAGGTTCTGTCGCGCGAAGTGCCTTACGTTGATGGGCAGGCCACTGTGGTCGCCATTCGTGACGTGACGGAACGTAAGGCCGCAGAAGATTATATTCGTTATCTTGCGATGCATGACACATTGACGGCGCTTCCCAACCGTCGGGGGCTGGAGAGTGTTCTTGGTCAGGTTATCGAGCACGCGCTCCAGCATGGAACAATGGCCGCCGTGCTCGGCCTGGATCTGGATGGATTCAAGGCCGTCAACGACTCTCTCGGACATCACGCCGGCGACAAGCTTCTCAAGGAAGTCGCCGTTCGTTTTCAGGCGCAGCTTCGAGACACCGACTACATCGCTCGTCTGGGGGGTGATGAGTTTGTGATCGTCCTGCGTTCGGTAGCAGACATAGATGACGCCATTCATCTGGCGAAAAGACTGATTGCCTGTCTGTGGCAGCCCTTCGCGCTGGGCGGGCATGACGTCTATGTGGGGGTCAGTATTGGTGTCGCCCTTTGTCCACGTGATGGCGACAACACCCAGATGGTTCTGAAAAACGCCGATATCGCCATGTATCAGGCGAAAATCAAAGGCAAGGGGCAGGTCTACGAGTTTCAGGCCGGTATGGAGACGGCTGTGCAGGAGCGGCATGATCTGGAGCTTGATCTGCGTGCCGCGCTGGGGCGGAGTGAATTGCGGATCTATTATCAGCCGCTGTTCGATGTTTCCGGGGTCATCACGGGATTCGAAGCGCTGGCGCGTTGGCCGCACCCTACACGTGGGATGATTCCTCCGGATCGTTTCATTCCACTGGCCGAGGAAACCGGTCTCATCGTGCCGCTGGGAGAGTGGGTCCTGAAAACCGCCTGCGGGGTAGCGGCCGGATGGCAGTCTGATGTGAGTATTGCCGTCAATCTGTCCCCAACCCAGTTCCGGCGTGTGGATCTGGTGAATACCGTCATGAAGACTCTTGAAGAAACAGGGTTGCAGCCTTCCCGTCTTGAGCTTGAGGTGACGGAAACCCTGCTGATGGAAGACGTGCCCAAGGCATTGGCTCTGGTCCGTGACCTGCGGGCGCTCGGGGTTCGCGTGGCGCTTGACGATTTTGGGACCGGCTATTCAAGTCTTGCCTATCTGCACAATTTTCCGTTCGACAAGGTGAAGGTAGACAGGTCGTTCATCAACAAGATCACCAATGACCCGAATGCCTGGACGATTGTTGAGTCCATCATCGTGATGAGTCACAAGCTCAAGCTGCGGGTGACCGCAGAGGGCATCGAGACAGGCGCGCAGCTTTCCCTGCTGGCAGAGCATGGATGTGACGAGATGCAGGGCTTTCTTCTCGGACGTCCGATGCCGGAAAGTCAGGCGTCCAGCCTGATTGAATCTCTCAAGAACCTGCATTCCGTCAGCTGAAAGCTTCATAGGTTCGCGGATCATGTCCGGATGTGCGGAATGGAGCGTCGCACGGCGCCCATGAAACAGGTGGGAACCAATAGCGTTTCTCGCCTTCCTCCTGTATCAGTAGCGCCCATGAACGAAATCCGTACCGCCGCCCTCCACCGCGTAACAACCGAGACTGATATCCGTGTCGCCGTCAATCTGGACGGTAAGGGTGAAGCCTCGATCAGCACCGGCATTGGTTTTTTTGACCATATGCTGACGGCTCTGGCGCGGCACGGGATGCTGGATATCGAGATTGTCGCAAAGGGCGATCTGGAAGTGGATTTCCACCATACCGTGGAAGATGTCGGCATCGCACTGGGGCAGGCTGTGCGGCAGGCGCTTGGAGACAAGCGTGGCGTGCGCCGGTTCGGTCATGCGCTGGTGCCTCTGGATGAGGCGCTGTCGGAGGTGGTGGTGGATCTGTCCGGACGCCCGTTCCTGGCTTGGTCGGTCGTGTTCCCAACCGAAAAGATCGGGGTCATGGACACCGAACTGTTCGAGGAATTTTTCCGGGCGTTCGCCATGGCTTCCATGATTACATTACATGTGACGCAGAAAACGGGCCGTAACAGCCACCACATCGCCGAGAGCGCCTACAAGGCGACAGCGCGGGCGCTGCGGATGGCAGTCGAATACGATGAGCGGGCGGCAGGCGTCATTCCGTCCACCAAGGGGGTCCTGTGAAGGCTTTTTCAGTCTGGTTGCCTGAAGAGGACATTTCAGCGAAACGGAAAAAGGATCAGTTGCCGGTGCTGGTGCCTCAGACGTTTCGATGGAGTGCGCTGCTGTTCGGGGGCGTCGCCCTGATATGGTCGGGAGCCTGGATCTCTGGCAGCCTTTTTCTCGCTGCGTCCATTATCGCGGCGACCCTGCTGGCGAAGCTGTGGATCGCGCCTGCCCTGATGCTGGCCGCCCGTTTCGCTCTGGCGGCGTTCAGCGCGGAAGTGATGGAATGGGAACTGCGGCTGAAAGGGTATGGCGCGGACGGCCTCGTCGTCGGACCAAACCGGGAGACGGCGCTGCTGCGGTATATGGATCGTGCGGTGGATCGCGTTGGATCGCCCGCTGGGTCTGATGAGCGTATCCCAGATCCGTTCGCCGTCGCCTTCACGAGGAGAGTCTGATCGTGGCGATGTCACCGCAGAGCGCTCAGTCTGTTGTCGTCATTGATTATGACGGCGGTAATCTGGCCTCGGCTGCGCGTGCTCTGGAAGAAGCCGCGCGCCTGTCGGGGCTGGCGGCAACCGTCGTGATCACGAATGATCCCGTAAAAGTGCTGGACGCCGATCGGATCGTGTTGCCTGGACAGGGCGCTTTCGCGGATTGCGCTCGTGGGCTGGCGGCTGTCGATGGCCTCAGGGATGCTCTGGACACGGCTGTAGGCAGAGGTGCGCCATTCCTTGGAATCTGCGTGGGCATGCAGTTGATGGCGGAGCGTGGCCTCGAACATGGCGTGACGGACGGGCTTGGCTGGATTGGAGGAGAGATCGCCCCCATGGAGGCGCCGGATCTGCGGCTGCCCCAGATGGGCTGGAACGAACTGATCCTGTCCCGGTCGCATCCGCTGACGGAGGGGCTGGGTGACCGGCCACACGGTTACTTTGTGCATTCCTATGCTCTGACGGGGACCCGGCAGGAAGAACTGCTGGCGACTACCGATTACGGCGGCGCGGTTCCGGCGATTGTGGCGCAGGGCAACAGGGCCGGCACGCAGTTCCATGTAGAGAAAAGCCAGACAGTCGGATTGCGTATTCTGGCCAATTTTCTGCACTGGACACCGGAGGGATCGCTCTGATGAGCGGTGAGACTGGCACACCGGGTCTGATCGCCGAGCGCGTCCAGACGCTGAGCGAGGATGATCTGCAGGCGCTGTGTGAATGCGTCGATGCGTCCATTCTTGAAGGCGGCGGTTTCGCCTGGGTCAGGCCGCAGGGGCGGTCCGTTCTCGAGCGCTATTTCCGGGGTATTCTGCTGGTGCCGGAACGCCTGCTGTTCGTGGCGCGGCAGGATGGAATCATCGTGGGATCGGCGCAGCTGGTCAGGCCGTCCCGCAGCAACGAGGCGCAGGCGATGACCGCCAGCGTCACGCAGTTCCATATTGCGCCTTATGCCCGCGGCATTGGTCTTGGCCGCCTCCTGATCGAGGAAATCATCAAGGGCGCCCGGGCGATGGGCTATCAGTTCCTCAATCTGGACGTGCGGGAGTCCCAGGGGAGAGCGATCGCGCTGTTCCAGACCCTTGGTTTCGAGAAATGGGGGACCAACCCCTATTACGCGCTGGGTGACGGCCAGATGCTGCGTGGCCATTATTTCGTAAAACGCCTTCAGGAAAACAGCCGCCTCCTGCAAAACGGAGCGTCCTCTGAAACCGATCATGGAAAGTCTGCCGACATGACCGCCCGCGCTCTTACCCTCTATCCCGCGATTGATCTCAAGGACGGCGCCTGCGTGCGTCTGCGCCGGGGCGAGATGGATGATGCAACGGTCTATTCGGACGATCCGGGGGCGCAGGCACGGGCCTGGTGTGCCGCGGGCTTCAACTGGCTGCATGTCGTGGATCTGAACGGTGCGTTCGCAGGTCGTTCAGCCAACAACGACGCCGTGAAGCAGATTGTGGCGAATGCGAAGGTGCCGGTGCAGCTTGGTGGCGGTCTCCGTGATCTGGCTGGCATCGAAAGCTGGCTGGAAGCCGGAATTTCCCGTGTGATCCTGGGTTCGGTGGCAGTGAAAAACCCTGATCTGGTCAAGGAAGCCTGTCGCCTGTTCCCAGGACGGATCGTTGCCGGGATTGATGCGCGTATGGGGCTGGTCGCGACAGAGGGCTGGGCCGAAGTGTCTGACATGCAGGCGACGGATCTTGGTCTGCGCATGCAGGATGCCGGGGTGGCGGCGATCATTTTCACCGAGATTACCCGTGACGGCATGTTGCAGGGGCTGGATCTTGAGCAGACGGCTGGTCTGGCGCGGACAGTCTCGGTCCCCGTGATCGCCAGCGGCGGCGTCGGCTCTCTTGATGATCTTGCGGCGCTGCGCCGTGTGGCGGCTGACGTGCCGGGGATCGAGGGCGTGATCGTCGGGCGCGCGCTTTATGATGGACGGATTTCTCCTGCGGATGCGCTGAGAGTTCTGTCCTGATGCTGAAACTGCGTGTCATCCCCTGTCTGGACGTGAAGAACGGGCGTGTGGTGAAGGGCGTCAACTTCGTCTCGCTGCGCGATGCCGGCGATCCTGTCGAGCAGGCTGCCGTCTATGACGCGGCGGGCGCGGATGAACTGACGTTTCTCGACATCACGGCCAGCCACGAGGACCGTGACACCATTCTGGACGTGGTGAGCCGCACGGCGGAGCGTATCTTTCTGCCGCTGACAGTCGGCGGCGGTGTGCGCACGACGGGCGATATGCGACGGCTGCTGCTGGCGGGCGCTGACAAATGCGCCATGAACTCGGCGGCGGTGAAGCGTCCTGAACTGGTCAATGAGGCCGCCAACAAGTTTGGCAGCCAGTGTGTGGTCGTTGGCGTTGACGCGCGTTCGGACGGCAAGGGCGGCTGGGAGGTCTATACCCATGGCGGTCGCACTCCGACCGGCCTTGATGTGGTGGACTGGTGCAGGGACGTGGCGGCTCGTGGTGCGGGCGAAATCCTTTTGACGTCAATGGATCGCGACGGCACACGCTCGGGCTTTGATCTCGACCTGCTGCGGGCGGTGAATGCGGCTGTCCGACTGCCGGTTGTGGCGTCCGGCGGCGTTGGGGCGCTTGAACATTTCGTGGAGGGTGCGCGGGCCGGTGCGACAGGGTTGCTGGCGGCCAGTGTCTTTCATTTCGGGCAGTTCACCGTTCCGCAGGTGAAGCAGGCTCTGGCTGACGCCGGGCTGCCTGTGCGCCCACCCCTTGAAACACTCGACTTCGGCTACTGACCGGGAAGACCATGGCAAAGACACCGACCAAGAAAAACGTGACCAAAGATACGACCGCAAAGAAACAGCGGGCGGCGAACAAATCAGGCGCGGTTCCGAAGAACAGTATCATCGCTACGGCCCTCAAGGATGGTCAGGCGAAAAAGTCGTCAAGAAGGCAGACTGCGACGAAGACGGATTTTCCGATGCCGGAAATCGGACAGATTGACGCGTCCGTACTCGACAGACTTTTTGATGTGGTGCTCAGTCGTCGCGGTATGGATCCCTCGACAAGTCACTCTGCTCGTCTGATGTCACGTGGCACAAGCAAGGTGGCGCAGAAATTCGGCGAAGAAGCGGTCGAATGTCTGATTGAAGCTGTCGCAGGACGTACGCAGGAGCTTATCGGAGAGAGCGCGGATGTGCTTTATCACCTGATTGTCCTGTGGGTTGACGCGGGTGTAACGCCTGCTCAGGTCTGGGCGGAACTGCAGCGCCGCGAAGGCACGAGCGGCATTGCGGAAAAGGCATCCCGTCCGCGTCAGTGACACGGGTGAAATCGTGAAAGAATTGTGGAGGCGCACATGGCAGTAAGCGGTATCGGGCACTATGACCCCGACAATATCTTCGCGAAGATCCTGCGTGGGGACATTCCCTGCAGGAAGGTGTTCGAGAACGATATGGTGCTGGCTTTTCACGACATCGCTCCGAAAGCACCGGTGCATGTGCTGGTGATTCCAAAAGGCCCTTATATTTCCTTCGCCGATTTCAGTCAGCGCGCCAGTGACAGGGAAATTGTCGCTTTCAATCGGGCGATCGGTGATATCGCCCGGACGTTTGACCTTGACGCGCCGGGCTATCGCCTGATCGGGAATGTCGGTGAGAATGCCGGCCAGGAAGTGCCGCATTACCATGTGCATCTGTTGGGTGGGCGTCCCCTTGGAGCCATGCTGGTCGAGTAATCAGCTTCCATTCGGGGTATGTTCTTTCCCGACAGGTTCTGGGAGGGGGAACTGTTCCCCTTTCTCATGACACCCGCCTTCAAATGATAAAGTGTTTTCTGAGGCATTTTTCAAAACCCCTCAGAAAACAGGCGTGAAAAATCTCGGCTGCTTTACTCCGATCCAGCAGAGACAGGAGGCGACAGCCCCGCCGCCAGTTCCATCGAACGTCGACGGGCCGCATGGTCATAAAGCGGAAAAGCCATCATCAGTTCATCGGGGCGGTGCCGCTGGAGAAATTCTGTCAGCCTTGGCAGGATTGTGCTCTGCGAGCCGGCAAAAGTGCAGGACAGGGTATGCTGAAGCATCGCCTGTTCCTGTGGGAGCAGGCGGGCTCCCATCCCGGCGTCCGGCGGTGGAAAAGTCGTAGGATGGCCTCGCCGTAACGCCAGAAAATACTGATACAGTGATGTCGCCAGAACTTCCGCTTTCGCGTCCTCATCCGCCAGAACCATGTTGACCGTCAGCATGACATGAGGACTGGCGCAGCGTTGTGATGGTTCGAAACGCTGCCTGTAGAGCGCAATGGCTTCCTCCATCTGACCGGGAGCGAAGTGGGAAGCGAAGGCGTAGGGCAGACCCAGCCGGGCGGCGAGAACCGCTGAAAACAGGGACGAGCCAAGAATCCAGACCGGCACGCGCAGGCCGTGTCCGGGGATGGCGCGCACGTCATGCGGGGCGGCGCTGTCTGCCGGTTCGAAATAATGCAGAAGCTCGACAACATCTTCGGGAAAACGATCCGGTGCGTGCGGATCACGGCGCAACGCCATGGCTGTGCGCTGGTCCGCGCCGGGCGCGCGCCCGAGGCCAAGATCAATCCGTCCGGGAAACAGCGTTTCAAGCGTGCCGAACTGTTCCGCCACCACGAGTGGAGAGTGGTTGGGCAGCATGATGCCCCCGGAACCGACCCGGATATGGCGGGTGACTCCGGCGACCTGCCCGATAAGAATGGCTGTCGCGGCGGAGGCGATCCCCGGCATGGAGTGATGCTCGGCCAGCCAGTAGCGTTTGAACCGGAGTTCGTCCGCCAGTCGGGCAAGGTCCATGGTGTTGCGGTAGGCATCCGCCGGCGTCGCCCCTTGCGTGATGAGGGACAGATCAAGCACTGAGAAGGGAATCATGATTTCTCCTGACTGTTCGGATTTACGTTTGCGCGACGCGAAAGCGGGAGGTGCCCATCAAATGTTCTGCAGGGCACAAAGAAATGTCCAGTGAAGCTTTTTCGAAAAACCTTTGGAAACTTAATCTCTTTCATCAAGATGACCCAGTATTCTCTCTGCGATCAAAGCTGCCTTGAAACGGCCTGTGAAGGCCGGCTCAGGCTCTGCCCGCGTATCTCCGGCATTGCCGGTGAATGACCGCGGAGGGCCATGACGGGCGGCCAACCCTGTTCAACCAGTCCTGCTCGACGGGGCCTACTCGAATGTCACACCCGTCAGACGTTCGGAAACCTCCCATAAACGACGGGCAATCTGGGGATCCTGTGCGGACTGCGGCACGATGGCGAGCTCGGTTTTCCCTGTGCGCTCTCCTGAGCCGCCCGGACCATAATAGCATCCGTCATGAGCCAGCTGTGACGCTGAGGCGTAGAGAAAGGGTTCCGCTCCACAGGCGGCGGATTGTCCGAACCAGCGGAAGGCCAGATTGGCGCCCGTCTCCACGATCCATGACGCCGGAGTTTTCTTTCCACCGCCCGGACCGTTCACGACGAGCTGTGTCCGTGCCCATCCGGGGTGAGCGATGCGGCCATGCAGGTTCCATCGTGCGGCTCTGGAACGACGGGCCAGTTCCTGCCCGAACAGCAGGTTCGACAGTTTGCTCTGACGATAGGCGTCAAAAGGAGAATAACGATAGCGGGACTGGAGATCGTCAAAACGGATGCGGGCTTTCCATGCCGCCAGACTGGCGACGGCCACCACCACGCCACCTGTGGCGGAAGCCTCCAGTAAAGGCTTCAGGCGACCTGTCAGGGCAAAATGGCCGAGATGGTTCACGCCAAACTGCATCTCGAACCCATCCGCCGTCTCTCCTCTGACAGGAGGGGCCATGACGCCGGCATTGTTGACCAGAAGATCGAGTGTCGAGAGCCGGCCGCGCAGGTCGTTGGCAAACCTCTCGATGGAGGCAAGAGAAGCCAGATCAAGCTGCATGGCCTCGGCGGTGGTGGCCTCTGGCACCCGTTCCTGCAGGAGCGCCAGAGCCGCGAGATTGCGGTCCTCGGACCGGGACGCGAGAATGATTTTGGCGCCGAGGCTCGCCAGACCGCAGGCCGTTTCCAGTCCAAGGCCGCTGTTGGCGCCCGTCACCACCGCCGTCCGTCCGTCCAGACGGTTCAGCGTGTTGAGAAAGGCCGTGTGCTGCTCGATCCTGTCATGTGTCATTGTGGCGCTCACCGTCATGTTCCAGTTCCTTTTCCATGCCGAAGGTGAGTTCCCGGTCATGCTTCGCGGCTTCCATGGCCTGCGCGATCAGACGGTGTTCATTTTTCTTGAGAAAAAGAAACATACTCAGGCCAACGAGCACGGTCACTCCCGCAATGACCCAGGCCACAGGCCCGGAAATCTTCATGGCTTCATGTCCGAGATAGTATGCTCCCAGCGAGTAGCCGCCCGCCCAACACAGACCCCCAAGGGCATTATGGAAAAGAAACGTGCGCCAGTGCATCCGGTTCGCTCCGGCCAGCAAGGCGATGAAAACTCGCAGAAGGGCGATGAACCGCCCGAAAAACACGACCGTTCCACCATGCTGGCGAAAAATATATCGGCCCAGCAGGATACGGTCCGAAGAAAGACCGACATATTTCCCATAACGATGCAGGACACGAAAGCCGAGTTCCCTGCCGATCAGATAGCCGAGATTATCCCCCATGATCGCACCGCTGACCCCCGCGATCACGATCCCCCAGATACTGAGCTTGTGTGTGGTCGCACTGAGCAGAGACGCCGTGATGAGCAGGCTTTCCGCTGGCAGGGGCAATCCCATGCTTTCCAGCATGACGACCACGCCGATGACGCCATAACCGTAATGGGACAGCAGCGTATCAAGATAATGTAACAGGGCGAAATATCCCGAGAGCTTGCAGAAACGCATCAGGAACCGTCTGGACAGGCTCCTGTCAACCCTGCACATCAGTATCGTTGAATACGTCTTTGCTTCATGGAGGTTTTCGTGCCCCATCAACCTGTCCCGTGCGGAACATGGCCCTCTCCTGTGACGGCATCGCTCACCGCAGGCAGGACCGTGACCCTTTCCGGTGTCGCCGTGAGCGATGAGACGGTGCTGTGGCTTGAAAGACGACCTTCAGAGAAGGGGCGTACAGCGCTGGTTGCGTGGCGGCAGGGAACTGAGTCATGCGATGTGACGCCTCCCGGTCTCGATGTGGCGACCAGAGTTCATGAATATGGTGGCGGAGCCTTTGCTGTGGCTGGCCGTGTCGTCGTTGTCAGCAATCGGCGCGACGGGGGTGTGTATGCATTCGACCTTGATGACGATACTGCGGAGCCGCGCTGCCTCGCTCTTTCCGGGGGGCTGCGATACGCTAGCTTCGCCTTCGCTCCGGATGGTCAGCGCGTTTACGCTGTCCGGGAAGATCATCGTGGAGAGGGCGAGCCTGTAAACACCCTGGTCGCCATTTCTCTGCACGGTTCTCTGGAGGGCGCATCTGAGGCCATCATCGCGCAGGGAGCGGATTTCTATTCCACTCCGACGCCGTCCCCCGACGGCAAGCAGCTTGCATGGATCGAGTGGGACCATCCCGCCATGCCCTGGACCAGTTCGCGACTGTGCGTCATGCGGCTGGATGATCCGAATTCCAGAACCGTGCTTGCTGGCGGGAATGGCTCTGCAAGCGGGAAGCCTGAGTCTCTGACGGAACCGCAGTGGGCCGACGATCATACGCTTTTCGCCATCTCGGATCGTGGAGGCTGGTGGACAGTGTGGCGTTTCGCTCTTTCCAGCGGCGAGGCTGAGCCAGTCTGTAAGGTCGAGGCTGAAATCGGCCAGCCTCACTGGGTTTTCGGTCAACGCAGCTACAGCCTGTTGGCGGATGGCCGCATCCTCGCGCTGGCGGTGAAAGCCGGTCAGACGCAGATGCTTCTGCTGACACCGTGCGCCGGGGCTGGTTACGAGGTCACGCCCGTCAGTCTGGGGCTGCCTGAACAATGCCCGCTTGCGTTTGGGGATCAGTTCGCCTGGCTGGATGGTTCGCCGGATCGGGCCTCTGCGGTCGTTGTGGGTGCGCCGGGACAGTCGCCTCACGTGCTGCGCGCCGCCACGGTGCTGCCATTCGGACAGGACGATATCGCCCAGCCGGAGAGCGTGCGGTTTCCGCTTGCCGATGGCGCAGAGGGGCAGGCGTTCTTCTACCCGCCCGCCAGCGCACAGTGTTGCGTGCCGGAGGGAGAACTGCCGCCGATGATCGTGACGGCTCATGGGGGTCCGACCGCGCGTGCGTCAGAAGGGTTCTCGTTCAAGGTGCAGTGGTGGACCAGTCGCGGCTTTGCCGTTCTGGATGTGAACTACAGCGGCTCAACCGGTTTCGGGCGCGCCTATCGCGAGCGGCTGGATGGTCAATGGGGTGTGCGGGATGTGGAGGACTGCATTGCTGCGGCCTCCCACATGGCGGCCAGCGGTCGTGTTGACCCGAAGCGGATTGTCATCCGTGGTTCCAGCGCGGGTGGACTGACCGTACTGTCGGCGCTCGCCAGTTCGGATATTTTTGCAGCGGGTACAAGTCTTTACGGTGTGACGGACCTGCGCACTCTGGCGGAAGAGACGCACAAGTTCGAGGCGCGTTATCTCGATAGTCTTGTCGGCCCATGGCCGGAGGCCGAAGCTGTCTACCGGGCGCGTTCGCCGCTTTTCATGGCGGACAGGATTCATGTGCCTGTGCTCTTCCTGCAAGGTCTGGATGACGCGGTGGTTCCGCCGGAACAGGCGCGTTCGATGGTCGCCGCGCTGAAGCGGAACGGCGTCGTGTGTCCGCTGGTGGAATTTGAGGGTGAGGGGCATGGTTTCCGTGGTGAGGAGACATTGCAGCGGGCTTTCCAGATTGAGCTGGCGTTTTATGGACGCGTGTTTGGTTTTGTCCCCGCGGACGTTCAGTTGTCGGTTGAGGATGAGGCTGCGCTGGATGGAGCTTTTGGTCCGGTGGCCTGAAATCTTCAGATTTCGGCGCGCTTCATCGCCAGTGATGTCGCGCTGAGCATTGTGATCTGAGCACTGTGATGAGTGGAGCAGCTACAGGGGGCGCGGCTTGGTCCGGAAGGAGGAGGTCGCTCGCTGCCTGCGATATGCTGACTTAAAAATAAACGAACTTCAGTTTTGCTTATTTGAGGACAGGGTGAATCCATCGCAATAATTTTTGAAGAGTGCGTTGAGTGTTGTACCCCTCTTGCCCTGCGTTCCCATGAACGGCACCCTGCGTTTTGCAAGGATCATTCGTAAAATAAAGGACCATACCATGAGTGACACTCCGGAATCCCGTCTTGCCGCGCTTGGCATCGAGCTTCCCACGCCTGCCGCGCCTGTTGCGAATTATGTAGCCACGGTCCGCACGGGTTCGCTGGTCGTCGTATCCGGTCAGTTGCCACTGAAGGATGGCAAGCTGCTCGCCACGGGGAAGCTCGGCGCAGCTGTTTCGCTGGATGTCGGCACGGAAGCGGCGAAATACTGTCTGATTAATGTCCTTGCGCAGCTCAGGGCGGAAATCGGCGATCTGTCGAAAGTGAAGCGCGTGGTGCGTCTGGGTGGCTTCATCTCCTGTGCGCCTGAATTTACGGCCCACGCTGGCGTCATGAACGGGGCGTCAGATCTGGCGGTCGCCGTGTTTGGGGACGCTGGGCGTCATGCGCGTTCAACAGTCGGCGTACCATCCCTGCCGCTGGATGCGCCGGTCGAAGTCGAAGGATTGTTCGAGGTTGTCTGATGTCTGGATGGACGGTTTCCCTGCATGACCGGATCGCATCCATCCCGGCTGAAGAATGGGATGCCTGCGCAGGCGAGGGGAATCCGTTTATCAGCCATGCCTTTCTGTCAGCCGTGGAGGATAGTGGTTCGGCCACGCCCTCTACCGGCTGGCTGCCGCGGCATGTCGCGCTGAATGACGAAACCGGACGTCTGCTCGCCGTGGCGCCGGCCTATCTGAAGGCGCACTCCTATGGTGAGTATGTCTTCGACCATGGCTGGGCGAGAGCTTTTGAGGCGGCCGGGGGCCGCTACTATCCGAAATTACAGGTGGCCGTTCCGTTTTCTCCGGTTCCGGGAGCGCGGCTTCTCGTAAAACCGGATGCGCCGGAACAGACACGTTCCGTGCTGGCTCAGGCGATTGCTCAGGTCTGTGGTGAGATGGATCTGTCGTCTGCCCATGTTACCTTCTGTACGGAGCAGGAATACGAAACGCTGGGCAGGGACGGCTGGTTGCGGCGGCTTGGTATGCAGTATCACTGGCATAATCGTGGCTATCAGGATTTTGAGAACTTTCTTGAGGCGCTCTCATCACGCAAGCGCAAGGTGATCCGGCGGGAAAGGCGGGATGCCAACGCCAGTGGTCTCGTGTTCCGCACAGTGCGCGGCAGCGAGATAACTGAGACGGTGTGGGATGCCTTTTTCGTTTTTTATCAGTCTACGGTCGATAAAAAATGGGGCAGCGCCTATCTGACACGGAAGTTTTTCTCTCTTCTGTCAGAGCGTCTGGGCGATCGGGTTGTGCTGATGCTTGCCGAGGAGGAAGGTCAACCCGTCGCGGGAGCGCTCAATCTGCTGGGTGCTGACACGCTCTATGGCCGCAACTGGGGATGTGTCGGAGAGTGGCCATTTCTGCATTTTGAACTCTGTTATTACAGAGCAATTGATTTTGCTATTGAGCATGGTCTTTCACGCGTGGAGGCCGGCGCGCAGGGCGAGCACAAGATCCAGCGCGGTTATGTGCCGAGCCTGACCTATTCCGCCCACCATATACAACACACGGGCCTGAGGCATGCTGTTTCCGAGTTTCTGGAGATGGAACGTGCGGGTGTGCTGCACGAGGTGGCGTCTCTCGGTGAACTGTCACCTTATCGCGTCGAGAAAACGTGAAGAACGGGAACGCATTCGTGCCCGACTGTTTCTTGGCTGTCGGTGTTATGAAAGCTGTATGACTGTGTCGTTTCTTTTTGTGCAGTCTCGCGGGTCTGGAAAATATTCCGAAGGGTGAAGATCTGATGAAGCGTTTTCTGGTGTCTCTGTTCATTCTGGTCGGCGCTTCAGTAACAGCTGCTGTACCGCTGCATGCTCAGGCAGCAAAAAGCGGATCAGCGGATATTCTTGTCAAATCGACCGCTTCCTGGAATGGAAAACCCTATACGCCTTATGCAAACGGCACACCGGAGCTGACAGTTCTGAAATTGACGATTGCGCCCAAAACAGCACTTCCCTGGCACAGACACCCCTATCCAAATGCCGGGTATGTGCTGGAAGGATCTCTGACCATTCAGGATAAGGAGAGCGGTGTTCACAAGACTTTCCATGCAGGAGAAGCCTTCACCGAATCTGTTGACGATGCGCATCGTGGGGTTGCCGGAGACGAAAAAACGGTGGTGTTACTCGTTTACGCCGGGATCAAAGGGCAGCCCACCTCGGTGCCGTTGCCCGGACAGCAAAAGGAATATTGAGAATTTGTCTTTGTTTTTTGCCTGTAGATAAGCAGGTCGAGAAATCGAGGATGAAAAATTCATTGGTAATGGTACAAGGTCTTTGATATCGCCTTTTGAAATTCATATATAAAAATCTTCTTCTGAAATATCATATTTTCAGAATATGGCTCAGAAATCGGTTTGGTTGATTTTTTGCAGAACCCTGCGGATATGGGCGATCATCAAGCACGCGTGGAATGACGGGATTGTTGCCTCGACATCCTTTGTGAGGCGACGGCAGCGTCCGAGCCATGCAAGGCTACGCTCCATGATCCAGTCTTTGGGCAGGACGACGAAGCCTTCGGCCCGATCGCTACGTTTGACGATCTCGATCATCCATCGGCCAGGTTCAGCCGGCGCGCCATCACAAACCTGAACGTCGGCGGGATGTAACCGGCAGCCACCACGATATGACCCAGCGTGTCGGTCGCGATATGCCGCTTGCGGCCCCAGATCTTCTTCCTCGCGTCATAACCGCGTGGGCCGCCATTTCCAGCGGTTTCAAACGACCGGCTGTCGATAATGCCCACTGAAGGCATGGCGTCTGGCCCGTCCTGCTCAAAAAAACAGACTGTCCAGACGGTATGTTTGTAAAGTCTCCCGATTCCGAAAAATTGAATCCAAGCAGAATTCAGGCAGATGAAGGAGCTTATCGAAAATGTCGCCTCTTTTCAGATGATGCCTTCGCTGGCGTCATATGCAACCCTCCTATGCTGCCTGGGCATTGGTGGTGGGTTCCTGTTTTCGTCATTGGATAGTAAGCATGCGAACTAATCAGTGTGTGTGTTCAAATTAGCTGATCGGAAAAGCCACCGGTGTCGGAACAAGCGCAGAAGGGCAATGATACCGATGAGACCACTCGGCTTCTCCGTCGCCGGTTCAGTTACCGGCTGGTCCGGCTGGCGACGCAGTGGAGACGGGAGATCGATCTGGATCTGCGTCAGTTCGATCTGACTGACGCAACCTGGCGGCCTCTCTATTATCTGCGGATTCTGCCCGCGCCTGTCCATCAGACAGATCTGGCGCGCGCCATGCTGGTCGAGGCCCAGTCGCTTGTCAGGCTGCTGGACGTTCTTGAGCGTCAAGGTCTGATCCATCGTGATACGGATCCGGATGACCGGCGCTCCAAGCTTGTGTCGCTGACCGATGCGGGCGTCGCAATGGGAGAGACGGTTCTGGGTGTGGCGGACGATGTTGCGGTCCGTTTTCTGGACGGCGTCTCGGATGAGGCCCTGAAAGAGTGTGAAGCCGTCTTCGATCAGGTCTGGTCGGGCAGGGGGCATGATCGCGCTCCGACAGAGGAAACCTCACAATCTCAGGGTCTGGTGGCAGGTAAACCGTGAGCGTGGCAGCTTCCGCCCGTAGGGACGTGAGGAGCTTGCGAAGCGATCTGCTGCGCGAATGGCGTCAGGAATGGAGCCGCCTCAGCCCGACAGTCCTGTATGCGACACGGGTTTTCTTTGCGATCGGACTGGCCTTGTGGCTGGCTGGTTTTCTCATGCTGGAAAATCCGATTTCCGCCGTGACCACGGTGCTGATCGTGGCCAACCCGACGCCGGGCGCCCTGATTTCCAAAAGTATCTGGCGTATCGCCGGGACTCTGGCGGGGACGACGTTAGGCATAGCGTTGATGGCCTCTTTCCCGCAGCAGCCGATGCTGTTCTTCGGCGGTCTCTCCCTGCTGATCGGCATGGCGTGCTGCGTAGCCACACTCCTTCGCTTCTATCGGGCCTACGCCGCCGTTCTGACCGGCTATACGATCATCATCATCTCGACGAGCGCATTTGTCGATCCGGATCGTATTTTTGAAAGCGCGATGTCGCGGTTATCGGTTGTGGTCATCGGCATTGTCAGCACAGCCTTCGTGTTTCAGATCACCACGCTGAGAAGCCAGAATACCGCGACAGACCGCATCGAACAGTTTCTGCGCGACGTACTCGGGCAGTTTGTCCGGCTGTCCAGGACGGAATTGCAGAGCAATGAACCGCGACCCGACGACGCAGGGCAGGTCGGCGCGTTCCGCGAGATGGACATGTCGCCGTATAGCGAGCGAGCGCGGCTGCTGGCGCAGGCAGGCGCTGTCATCGAGGCGATCGATTACGCTTCCTCGGTCGATTATCAGGTAAACCGTCGCGCGGCGGCGCTGCATGAAGGGGTCGGTCGCCTGATGGGGCTGCTCAGCGCCCATCACACCGCCCTGCGCGCCATTCCACCCGATGATGCCGGGCCTGTGCGGGCTTCCCGTCATATCTCCGGACGCCTGATCGGTGAACTGGCCGACATGCCGATGGAAGACCTGCTTCATGGTGATGCGGCTCTGATTCGTAATCGGATCAGGCAGGCGATCGGGCAACTGGAGGCTCTGGCGCGGGAAGCGCCTGATCTGGCTGGTCTGGCGGCGGTTGATACGGAGCGCGATATCGTCGTCCAGCTTGGACAGGCCGTGGACAATCTTTCCGATGTGGCCTGGCACGAGAAAGGGGTCCGTCTGCTGCCGCCTGTCGAGTGGCCCGCCGCACTCAGGAACCTCGCACGAGGCGCGCTGGTCACGATGATGGGGTGCCTGACGTGGTACATCCTGCGCTGGTCTGCGGGACCGAGCGCGCTGGTCTATCTGATCTGCGCGTCCTGCCTGATTTCAACAGCGCCGTCAGCGACAAAGGCGTCCTGGCTTCTGGCCTCCGGAACAGCAATGGCGATTCCGGCCTGCTATATCTTTCGCACCTTCATGCTGCCGCAGACGGATGGGTTTCCAATGCTCTGGCTCTCCCTGTTCCTGTGCCTGCTGCCGGGGATCTGGATCCAGTTTCACCCGCGCTATGCCGTGCTCGGATTCGGCTACGCGGTGTTTTTCAACGTGATCGTTCAGGTTGATAACCCTGTGCCGTATCATGATGTTCCCATGATGAACGCCTGGTTCGCCACGTTGATCGGCTGTGTCGGGCTGGTGCTGGTTTTTCGCGTCGTGCTGCCGGCGGACCAGCGGCTGGATGTCGGCCGTCTGATCTCGGCGCTCTGCCGTTCCGTGCAGAGATTCGCAGCACTCCCCCTACGCTACAAGGTCAGTTGGCCCAGTTGGGAATACCGGCAGATGCAGCGTGTGTTGCGCATGACTCAGAGACTGTCTTTCGTAGAGGGAAGCGCGCGGGTGTTTCAGGTGACGGATGCGGCGCTGGCGGCTGTGGCGCTGGGCAGAACGGTGATGCGGTTGCGCTGGTTGCTGCGTGAGGAAGGGAGCGTCACGGCACCACAGGAGCGAATCGTGGAAAATGCTCTGGCGTCGTTAAAGGGGCTGAGGCGTGACCCATTGGCCACAGCCGCCGCACTCCGAGCCGCCGCCACTCAGCTTCTGCCGGAGCTGCCCGTTGTCGGGGAAAGCGCTGTTTCCGCTGAAAACCGGGAAACGCGGCCTGCCGGAGAGGGGCTGAGCACTCTCAGACGCATGGCTGCCTGTCTTGTACAGGCTGCCCAGCTTATCGACGCCGCGCCCGGTTTCTTTCATAAGGGTGGCCCAATGCAACAAGCGGCGGACCATCCGTACGCTCACGCGGATTTGCGCCACTTGACCACGCCTCGTGTAAAACGACCTGCTTCGAGAACTGCCTGATGCTGACCGAGTTTAATCTGTTCGGTGTTTTTATGGCGCCGATCGTGGTTTACGCACTGGTGGCCCTGCCTGTCACAATGTTTATCCGGTTCCTTCTCTGGTGGACCGGAATCATGCGCTGGTTCTGGCACTTCGCCCTTTTCGAGGTCGCCCTGTACACCTGTGTACTCTGCCTGCTCATCCTCTACGTCTGATCCACTCGCCTCACTTCCACGAATATAAGGTTTTCAGGTCACAGCCATGCCACTGCTTCGCACACTGATCCGAGTGATCCTGACCCTGGCAGTCGTCTCGCTGGCCATAGTGCTCGGGGTGACCTTGTGGAACACCTACATGATCGCTCCATGGACCCGTGACGGCCGCGTGCGTGTTTACGTTGTGGATGTGGCGCCTGAAGTTTCCGGAACGGTGGTGCAGGTTCCCGTGGTGGATAACCAGTATGTCCACAAGGGTGATCCGCTCTATGTGCTCGATCCCGTGCGTTTCCGTCTTGCCATCCGCGAGGCGCAGGCCCGTCTGGACGGTACTCTCGAAGACCTGAAGCTCAAGCAGAACGATGCGAAGCGTCGTATGGGTCTTGGTGGCATCGTCTCGGCGGAAGAGCAGGAGGTCTTCAACTCCAATGTGGCGACGCAGGTCGCGGCGGTGGATGCGGCCCGTGCGGCGCTTGATGTGGCGAAACTGAATCTTCAGCGTTCAGTGCTCTACTCGCCTGTGAACGGTTTCATCACCAACCTGAACCTGCGGGTGGGTGATTACGCCACAGCCGGTCAGGCCCGTCTGGCCGTGATCGATTCCGACTCCTACTGGGTCTATGGCTATTTCGAGGAAACGAAGATGTGGGGCGTGCATGTCGGCGATGTCGCCCGCGTCAAGCTGATGGGCTACAAGCAGATCATCCCCGGCCATGTCGTGTCGATCGCCCGCGGTATCAACGACACCAACGGCAACCCGGACAAGCTCGGCCTGCAGGATGTCAATCCGATCTTCACATGGGTGCGGCTGGCGCAGCGTATCCCGGTTCGTGTGCATCTCGACTATGTGCCTGAAGGCGTGACGCTGGCGGCGGGCATGACGGCGACAATCAGCGTCGGGCCTGAATCGCAGAGCCGTCGCGGCAAGCTGACCACCTGGCTGCAAGACCACCTGTAAGGCGTAAGACGGGATCATGGGGACAATGATGGCTTCTGAAACCGTACCGGTTTCATCCGGTTGCGCGAAAAATGGCGGCAGGCGGAGCACCTGGCGGCGGTTGCTGACAGTTCTGGTCAGCGGGTCCATGCTGGCGGGCTGCACGGTCGGTCCGAATTTCCAGCCGGACCGGATGAAACTGCCTGCCGGTTTTGCTGAGACGGCGGAAGAAAAGCCTGCGTCGCCGGAAGAGATCGAGCGCACCAACCGGGAGATGACCGAGTGGTGGGCGAAGTTCAATGATCCCATCCTGACGAAGCTCGTCGAGGATACGATCAAGGGAAACTATGACCTGCAGGAAGCCGGTCAGCGGATTCTGGCCGAGCGGGCCCTGCGCGATAAAGCTGCGGCTGCGTGGTATCCCCAGATGGACGCCAATATGGGTGGCGGCGACGTCCGGTATTCGATCAACATCGATAACTGGCCGATCCGTCCGGGGAATCCGGCGAATCAGCCGCAGGCGTCAATGCTGACCTATGGCGCTTCCGCGACATGGGAGTTCGATGTGTTCGGACGTATCCGGCGTGGGGTGGAAGCGCATGAGCATGCGGTCGAGGCTTCCGTGGAAGGGCGCCGCGCGCTGCTTATGGTGCTGCTCTCCGAACTGGCCAACGACTACATGCTGCTGCGTGTGACTCAGCTCCAGATTCAGATCGCGACGGACAATATCAAGGTGGCCAGGGAAAACCTTGATCTGACCAATCGTCTGTATCTGGAAGGTGTGGGCAACACGCTTCAGACGGCGCAGGCGCAGGCGGAACTGGATTCCCAGATCGCTGCCCGCGAACCGCTCAAGACACGCGTGTCACAGGTGTCGCACGCCATCTCCGTTCTGACGGGCAAGATGCCGGGCGAACTGGAAGAAGAGCTGAAGGTCGTCAGGCCCCTGCCGGTTGTGCCTTCTTTCCCGGCGACGCTGCCGTCTATTGTCATTGCCAATCGTCCTGATATCCGCATGGCGGAAAAGGAATATGCGGTGGCGACGGCGGAGGTCGGTGTGGCTGTGGCTGACCTGTACCCGCATTTTGTCGTGCCGCTGACCTTCAATCCGAATGCGTCGGCGATGTATCAGGCTTTTCAGGTCAATGGCATGAGCTGGCAGTTCCTGATGATGGCCAGTCTGCCGCTGATGCATGGTGGAAAATATACGTCCACCATCCGTGCGGCGCAGGCTGCGGCGGAAGCGTCGCGTCTACATTATCGTCAGACGGTGCTCAAGGGCTTTCAGGAAGTCGAGGACGCCATGGCCGCCTGGCATGACGACGTCGAATATCAGGAAAAACTGGAAAAGGCGGCTCAGGACAGTGCACTGGCTCGTGACCGTGCCCGCAAGCTGTATGGTGCTGGTCTGATCGGCTTCCTTGACGTGCTGACGGAAGAAAGAGCGACGCTGAACGCGCAGAACGCCGAGGCGCTTTCGCGGCTTGAACGGCTGAGGGATGCTGTCAATCTCTACACGGCCATTGGCGCCGGTTGGCGCGGAAACGCTCTGACCAACTCGACGCTGCCGGTTTCTCTGGAGAAACAGAATATCTGGGCGCGAGCGTTCCAGCAGTAAGCTGTAATCTTCTGGTGTGCTGTTGCAGCAGAAGGAACAGTTGTTCAACGCATGTCCTCCCAGGACGCGCTTCGGCGTTCTGAGAGAGACAGGACACTACGGAGGTCATGCACCGATGGCAGGTCAACCCAACTATCTCAGACGCCTCATGCTGATCGGCGCGGGTTTTCTCGGTGGCTTTACGCTGATCATTGTGGATGGATGGACTTTGATCATTGATCCCGGAGACGCTGATTCATGGCCCGTCTGGCTGTCACGCCGTCTACCCCTGCTCATCGGTATCGTGTGTATAGCAGGTGCATTTTTTCTGCTGCGCAAGCCGGTGGAGAATGACCCCGATCTACCGGCCGACGATCTCGAAAATATGGATGGCGCCTGACCGCCAGCCTGTGGTCTCAGGGATGCTGGAGCGCCCTGATCTCCTCCACAGCCGCCTTGACCTGCATGTCAACGCCGATCTCTCCCAGTTCTGCCGTCGCGCCACGCGGGTCGCCGCCATAGACGCCGTCTGTTGTGGTGGGCTTGGGCGCGTTTCGCAGAGCAGTGGTCCGGACCATTGACGGATCAATGGCCAGCATGAGGGATGTGTCGCTCAGATCGGCATGAGTGCCGACCGCCGCTTCCAGTCCCTTCTGACGGAGAGCATCGTCATAGGCTCCGGCTATGACGGTGTAATAGCTGTTGATGCAGGCCGCATGCGCTCCGGTGCCGGACCAGCTCTGGTTGATCTGCGCCGCGGTCTTGCACATTTCAGCGCGGTATCCCCCATGATCGCCGATAAACGCGACAATCCGGAAACCCTGAACCCGAAAGCTCTCGGCAGCCGATTTCAGCAGACCGTCAAATACAGCGGGTGTGACGCTGATTGTGCCGGGAAAGCGCATATGCGAGGTGCGGGGCGAGGTGCTGCCCTCCGGAACATACGCGATGACCGGCGCGACCAGCGTGTTTCCGAGCTGGTGCGCAATCCGGTCCGCAAGAGCCTGCGCCCGGACGTTATGCTTGCCGACCGCAATGTAGGGACCGCTCTGTTCCGTGCCCCCAACCGGCACGATGATGGTGTTGTAGCCTGCATTCAGCGCATCGCGGATTTCTGTCCATGTCAGGCGTTGCAATTCGACCTGCGGTACGGCTTCGGCGGTTCCGGTCAGGGCGATGAGAACCGCACAGGCAGTGAGGGCGCGAAAGCGGGAAAGGAACATGGAGTCTCCACGGATAACGGTGTCCTGCGGTATCGTGGTTGGTCGCAGGTCGCAAGTCTTTGGCGATACCTGTAGCGCTCTTTGGAGAAATAGAGTTATCAGTGAAAGGCTTTGCTAGCCGAAAAATTTATCTCGGGATGTTGGTATGAAAAGAAAACATTAAATCAATCATTAAAAAATGAACAATTTTTCTATGGATGGAATGGAAATAAAAGTAATATCTTTTCGAGATGTATAGGAAAATATTTTCCTTGTTTCTATCTTGTATAGTGTTGAGATTGGTTTGAGGGTTAAGGTTAAGAGGTCATCATGAATGCATTTATAGATAAAAACAATCTTGGTTCATATCCTTTTCTTCCTCGCGCCGTGGCGGAAAATCATGGCCAATGGCCTGCACCCAAATATCGCTTTTCATTGGCGGCATGCGCACGATGGGAAGCCCGCTATATAAGCGAATGGCTTTCCTATCATCGATCCATCGGGATCGATCATGTTTATCTTTATTGCAATGATGATGACCCCTCTGAATTATATCAGGCAGTTTTGCCTTTTTTAAATGGGAATGAGCCTTTTGTGACATTTGTTCATTATCCGTTTCCCGGTCTTCAGTTTCAGATGTATTTTCATTTTGCACGAAACTATATCCACGAAACGGAATGGATGATGTTTCTTGATGTAGACGAGTTTTTATTCATACGATCAAAGGAATATATAAATCGATTTGTTCAGGGGTTTCCATCTGATATGGATGCTCTTTATTTTAATTGGTGTAGTTTTGGTAGTAATGGACACAAAACGAGGCCAATTGGAAGTGTCCTTCTTAACTACACAAGGAGAGAGGAGACCGCCACTCCTTTTACAAAAGTTTTTATAAAATCAAATAAATTTCCATATAAAGAGTTTTTTGAAAATAATGGCCATCCGGTGCATCATGATTACGATAGTATAAAAAGAGAACTGATTTCTTATAATGCCTTAGGGGAGCGGATGTCAGGTTATTATGATAATTTTCCTTGGAACGCATGGGGGTTTCTGAATGAAGGCGGCAGGAAAACTCGTATTCTTGATGTGGCGTTTATTGCGCATTTCAATATTAAATCCGATGAGGATTTCGATCTCCGTGTAAAGCGTGGCTTGCATGGAGATTTTGCCGCAGAAAAAATGTGGGGAGACAAGTCTGAAAGTGAAAAAGAAGATTTTCATCTTTTAACAAATGCTGTAGAGGACAGGGGTCTTCATGATTACTGGCATACATACCTCTCCGAGAGAGCATGGAAAACTTCTCCTTTTCCAGCTCCAAAATGGCCACTGATCTCAACGAACTGCCAGACCTCACAAAGTTCATCAGCTCATCCATGGGGAGCTGATGCGGATTCCCAAAATCTTATTAACCGGCGGCCCAATAGTCGATCGCAGGCTCACACTGAAAAAGAACAGAATCCATGGTGGCAAATTGATTTTGGGTCTTTAAATCGTATACAGGAAATCAGGATTTTTAATCGCCTTGATGTGGCTCTGGACCGTATGTGTCACTTCAGTCTTTTTTCATCTCTTGATGGAGAGAACTGGAATGAGTTTTATTATCAAAATTCCAATGAAATATTTGGTGGAATTGATGGAACGCCTTTCATCTGGCTTTCTGACTCCGGGTTGGAAGCACGCTTTATGCGTGTAGTTGTAAATGGAGAGCCAAGTTATCTCAATCTTGATCAGATTGAAGTTTATGGCTTGTCGGACCTTTCATGAAATTATTTATTCGATTTAAAGATTATGAACTGTGTTCTCTGGAATTTCTGAAGAACTCTTTGTGGGCAAGGAGGTAAGCTCCTTGAGGAGAATGCTATCTTCACAATGGTAATGTGCAGGTATTTTTTTTATTATTGAACGGCAATGGTTCATTTGCAATTAAGCCTGTAGTAAAGCGGGAAATGTGTTAAATAGTGTCTTGTCTCATGAAGCGTGTGAAATGCTGATGATCTTTGGAGACCATCAGCAAAGAAATAATCAGGCTGCGCTGTCTACCAGCACCAGTTCCGCGTCCTCTACTGCGTGGACAGTGATGCGGTCCTCATCATGGATCGCCACACCGTCGCGGGCAGCAGCGGCCACACCGTTTACCGTGATCGCGCCCTTTGCCGAGACCAGATAAAGATAACGCTCCTTACTGGTCTCATAAGTGACGCTTTCGCCCCTCTTCAGGGTCGCGCCCAGCACGCGGGCATCGGCGCCGATCCAGAGCGCCTCACCATCGCCTTCCTTGCCAGACGCCAGCGTGATGAACTGACCGGCGCGATCGTCCTTCGGGAAGGGACGGGAACCCCAGCGCGGCTTGTGACCACGCGCCGTCGGCATGATCCAGATCTGGAACAGGGTGGTCGGTTCATCCTCACGGTTATATTCCGCGTGGGTGATGCCGGTGCCTGCGGACATGACCTGCACGTCGCCGGCTTCCGTCCGTCCCTTGTTGCCGAGGCTGTCCTCGTGCGTGATGGCCCCTGTCCGGACATAGGTGATGATTTCCATGTCACGGTGCGGATGAGGCGGGAAGCCGGTATTTCCGGCGATGACGTCATCGTTCCAGACCCGCAGCGCACCCCAGTGAACGCGCTCGGGGTCATGATAGCTGGCGAAAGAGAAGTGATGGTGAGCATCCAGCCACCCATGGTTGGCGGCGCCCAGTCCGGCGAATGGTCTGACTTCGATCATGGTCAACTCTCCCTTTCCGAGGAGTGGGAGGCGTCACCGGTTGGTGCGCCTGTCTGCAACAGGACATGGCGCTTTATGGCGCTTTCTCAAAGAGAAGGGATGGAAAGAGATCGTTTCCGAAAGTGAGGCGTCAGGTCGTCAGGCGCCGCGAAAGGTTTTCCACACGGACAGGGCACGCTCCCGCGCGAGTTTATGCTCAATGATGGGGTGAGGATAGTTGCGTCCCAGAACCACGCCGCACCCTTTCAGTGTTTCCTGATCCGCAGCCCATGGCGCATGGATCATACCCGCCGGGACGCGATGAAGTTCCGGCACCCAGCGACGGATATACTCGCCGTCCGCGTCGAATTTCTCGGACTGCAGAACAGGGTTCATGATGCGGAAGAACGGCGCGGCATCGACGCCGGTGCCGGCGTTCCACTGCCAGTTCATCGGGTTGCTGGCCGGGTCATGGTCCACCAGCGTGTCCGCGAACCAGCGTTCGCCTTCCCGCCAGTCAAGTAACAGATGTTTCACCAGAAAGGACGCCACGACCATGCGAACGCGGTTGTGCGTCCAGCCGGTATGCCAGAGTTCACGCATTCCGGCATCAACAAGCGGATAGCCGGTGCGGCCACTCTGCCAGGCTTTCAGACCTTTGGGGTCGGTGCGCCACGGCAGCGCATCGAATTCCGGTCGGAGTGACCGGGTTGCGACGTTTGCCTGCTCGAACAGGATCGACCAGGCAAACTCCCGCCATCCCAGCTCGGCGAGGAATTTGTCCCTGTTCTGGGCGGGTGCATCCGCCTGCATGGCGGCGTGCCAGAGTTGGGCGGGCGTGACATGACCAAAGCGCAGGTAAGGCGAAAGTCGGGAACAGGCTTCGGCGGCTGGATAGTCACGCTCCTCGCTGTAGCCGCGAAGAGTATCTTCGACAAAAAGCGAGAGATGCTCGTGCGCGGCTTTCTCGCCCGGTTTCCATGTTTCCCGAAAACCAGTGGCCCAGTCCGGCGCTACTGGCAGAAGGCCAAACTCATCCTGATTCAGGCAGTGAAACTGGTCTGTTTTCGGAAGAGGAGCGAATGTCAGTGTGTCTGGAGCAGGGAGGGAAGGACGCGGGTCTCCATATTTGCGGGCAGCTCGCCAGAACGGAGTGAAGACCTGAAATGGTTTGTCCGCCTGTGTCCTGATGGTCCACGGTTCATGAAGGAGTGCGCCGGGGAAACTGTGCGCTTCTGTTCCTGTGGATTTCAGTTGGGTTTTGATGGTCGTGTCTATGGCGCGGCCTGCCGGATCGTAGCGACGGTTCCAGTGCACGCTGGCGGCTTTGCAGGCTTTCGCGAGCGCCGGAACAATGTCTTCCGCCTTGCCGCGCAGGACATGCAGCCGTCCCCCTTTTTCCTGCAGGGCAGCCTCCAGAGCACGGATGGCCCCATCGCGCCACCAGTCATGGGCGGCTCCCTGCCGGGGTTCTGGCTCGAGAATGGTGATGCACAGGATCGGCGCGCCGTCTCTGGCTGCGGCGGAAAGCGCAGCATTGTCGGAGAGGCGGAAGTCTTCACGAAACCAGACGATGACGGGGGCGATGGACATGACGTTTGGCTATCGTTGTTAAAGACGTGAGTCGAGGACGGTCTCCTGCCGATGCTGGCGACCGGTCACCGGGCGGTTGGCGCGTGATAGAAGGGAAAATGCAGCGGCGGACAGATCGCATTCGGTCCCAGATAGACCAAACCCGGTTGCCAGAGGTCCGGCTGACGTTTCATTCGCCTGATTGTCATCCGGAAATAGGCTCTTCCAGAGTTCCACGCAGAGCAGCAGCGACACCGGGCATGGTGATATAACGCTTCGTCCTGTCTGCACCGTTTTGTTGAGGCTATTTGCCTGTGCGTCTCCTGCTACAACAGAATCCTGCCGCAGGAAGTGTCAGTCAATTCATTTAAACGGCACAGGCGGTGAACAACGACGCTCCCTCATCGGACAGAAGCGGGACGGCTGTTTTTGGGCAGGGTCATGGTCAGGAAAAAACCAGCCGCGCAGAACGCTGCCGCCACCACAAACAGTGTCGGGAAGCCCCAGACGGGAATGATCATCCCCAGCCCCGGACCGGACGCCCCGATGGCGAGATCCAGAAACACGGAAAACCCACCCAGCGCCACGCCACGATTTTCCGCGCCCAGCCGCTCGATGGCCAGCACTCCCAAAGCCGGGAAAACCAGTGAAAACCCCACGCCTGTCAGGGCTGCCCCCACATTGGCCAGAATGGGAGATGGACCGCCTGCGATGATCAGCAGACCGAGCGTTTCCACCGCCATGGAGATTAACGCCACTCTTTCTCCGCCGATTTTCCTGATCATGGATGAGAAAACAAATCGCGTCAGGACGAAGAAACCTCCGAAGACGGCAAGCGCAATCGCCGCACCGCTCCAGTTCTGATTATTGAAATAGAGCGTCAGGCAGGAAACGATCGCACCAAACCCGACCGAGCCTGCTCCAAGCGCAAAGCCATATGGCATGATGGCGCGGAAAATGGTGGCGAAACCGGGTTTCGGGCCAGTCTGTGGAGCCGGACGGGTGGTTTCCTGTCGGAGGGCGTGTGGAATGCAGACTGCAAACAGGAGCGTTGACAGAAGCCCCACGCCCGCAAGACCGCCAAACATTGCGTGCGACGAAAAGATCATGGCCGCGATCGGCGCACCAAGAGCAATGCCGCCATAGGAGCACACGCCGTTCCATGAAATGACAGCCGCCGCATTCTCTGGGCCCGCCCTTTGCATGTTCCAGATGATGACGCCGACCGCCACCCAGCTTTCGCTAAAGCCGAGAAGGACACGTCCGAAGAGGAGCAGACCAAGGGACAGCGGTGTTTCCGACGCGCACAGCGCCGATGCGGCAAGCATGACGCCGGAAAAAGCACCGACAGCCAGACCGGTGGTGACCACGGGGCGGGCGCCGTTGGTGTCGAGCCGGTTTCCTGCCCAGGTTCTGGTCGCCAGCGTCGCCAGATACTGCGCGGAGACCGCAAATCCCGCGAGAGCCGCGCTGTATCCCAGTGTGAGATGCACGAAAAGCGGCACGACCGCCATCTGAAGGCCGATCACCGTGTAGCAGGCCAGTGTGAACAGCAGGACGGGATAGGTGCGTGCGATTACGGATGAAGAATGAGGAGAAGAGGAGATCATGCAGCATCCGGTGACAGTGGTCAGGGCAGTCAATGCAGGGGCAGGGGTTTCTGCGTGAGAGCAGGCGGTCTAGCCTGCAACGTCTGGGAAACAGGGACGTTTCAGACGCCTCGACATGAATTTCCACCCCAGAAGGGAGGTAATCCGTCATGACGACCATGCCGTCAGCAGAGAATATCAATCAGTTTACAGATACACCCGATGATGGAGGATATGTCACGCTTTCCTCCCGCATCGCCTATGAGAATCCGTGGACACGAGTGCGTGAGGACATCATTCGTCGACCGAACGGGAAGGATGGTCTTTACGGGGTTGTCGAGCGCGGAGACTTCGTCGTCATCATGCCTGTGGGCGGCGAGGGCAGCGGGAGGACCGTGACGCTCATCCAGCAGTTTCGCTATCCGGTGCAGCGCCGGATGTGGGAGTTTCCCATGGGGATGTGGGAGACGAAGCCCGACGCCGATCCGGACGCCGTCGCCGCCGGAGAGCTTCGGGAAGAAACCGGCCTGTCCGCCGCACGGATGCAGCATGTCGGCGTTGTCTACCAGGGCGCGGGCTATTCAACCCAGCGCGGCCATGTCTACCTCGCGACCGACCTGACGGCGGGGGAAAGCGCGCTTGAGGAAACGGAGCAGGATATTACCTGCCACACGCTTCCGCTGGCCGAATTCGAGCGGATGGTCCGGGATAATGAAATCACCTGCATGGTGACGCTCGCCGCATTCGCCATGGTCCGCTCTCACGGACTGGTCTGAACAGACGCCGGGCCATACGGGGACGTGTCCGTATGGCTGGACTGTCGGCAAAGCAGTACTCTGACAATAAGGAATTGACAGAGACTTGTCTTCCACAGTCTGTAGCAATGTCAGAATTCAAGACCTGTCTCCCACCGTTCCGGATACGCAGCGGTAAAAGACACGCCGCTGAGGGCAAAGGGAGTCCGGGGCATGCCGCACGACATGGATGAGGCCGTTTCTCCAGAGGCGTTGCCGAAAGCAGGGCCACAGCCTTCAGCCGACCCTGAGAATGGAGCAACACGCGCAACCCTTCCTCCATCCGTTCTGGTGAGTGAACCCGATGAGGAAGCTGCGGCGGAACGCGCCCAGCAGGCCCGTATGCATGAAGCGGTGCGACGCGCGCGGCTGAGCGTCAATCAGGTCTGCCTGATCATCCTGACCGTTCTGGCCATGCTCTACACCCTGAAACTCGCCGCCTCGATCGTGCTGCCGATGGTGATGGCCGTGGTGACGAACCTGATGCTGGTGACACCGATGCGCGTCATCTCGCACTGGGTGAAGCTGCCCCGGCCAATCATCGCATTCCTGCTGATCGGCAGCGTATTCGGAGGGTTCGCAGCGGTTGGAATGGCTGTTTCGGTGCCTGCCGCCGGGTGGCTCTCACAGTTGCCGCAGGAGATCACCCTCGTTCAGTCGCACCTGGCCATTCTGAATGATCCTCTCCATTTTCTGGAAAGCACCGGCCAGAGAATACAGAAGCTGCTGGGCGTGCCGACCGATCCACATGCGCCGGGTGTCGCGTCCGGCATCATGCCGCTTGGTTCGTCGCTTCTGCTCGGTACCCAGGCGTTCATGGGGCAGCTTTTCACCTTCTTCATCATGCTGTTCTTTCTGCTCGCGCAGGGAGACAGCCTGTTGCGGCGTTTTGTCGAGATCATGCCGACCTTCAACGACAAGCGTCGCGCCGTTCAGATTTCGTCGCACATCGAGCGGAACATTTCGCTCTATCTGGCGACCATCACCATGATGAATGTGTTCGTGGGAATCGCCAACACACTCCAGTGCTGGATGCTGGGCATGCCGACGCCCCTGTTGTGGGGGGTGGTGGCGTTCGCGCTGAACTACATCCCCATCATCGGGCCGTTCACCGGCATGATCATCTATTTCTGTGTGGGTCTTCTGACCTTCCCGACCGCTGTGCAGGCGCTGCTGCCTCCAGCAGTTTACCTTTGCATTCACCTGCTCGAAGGCGAGACCATTACCCCAATGTTGCTGGCCCGGCGTTTTACGCTGAATCCGGTGCTGGTGATGGCGTCCCTGCTGTTCTGGGACTGGATGTGGGGCATTGCAGGCGCGTTTCTGTCCGTGCCGATGCTGGCCGTGTTCAAGATCATCTGCGATCACGTCGATTATCTGACACCCATTGGCCACATGATCGGCGGACCGGGCGCCATGCCCGACAGACATGATCATGACCTTCATCACGCAGGCGCTGAACGGCATCCCGGAGCCCGCGTCAGCTCATAAGACGAAGCATCAGCGGAGTTTTTGTCAGGACGAGAAGCCCTGAGGGGTCAGCGTTTCTGTTGTTTTCGATACGCTCCGGGACGGTCCTCTTCTGGAAGGCCACACCCCGAAGCGCTGGTTCTGACGACCGATAAACGATCCCGGAACGCCGGCTTACGTGGGATCGACGAAGAAAGCGGGCAGAGCTTCTCCGGCTGCAATCAACTGGTCGATACGGTCGCAGGCAGCCAGAGCTTCGGAGATGGTCACATCCATATCGAGATATCTGTAGGTTCCGAGACGCCCCATGAAAGAGATGTTCTTTTCCGTTCTGGCCAGCTCGATATAGCTTTCCAGCATGCGTTTTTCATGGACCTGACGGATGGGATAGTAGGGAATGTCCTTCTCCCCGGCCAGTCGGCTGTATTCCTTGAAGCAGACCGTGTGTGAGAACCTGTCGGCTTCCCACGGCGCGAAATGCTTGTGTTCCGAGATGCGCGTAAAGGGGACTGACTGGTCGCAGTAATTGATGACGGCTGTGCCCTGATAGTCGCCTTCATCCTCGATCCGCTCGAAATCCAGCGTCCGATAGCCCAGTCGTCCAAGCTTGAATCCAAAATAACGGTCAATCGGACCGGTATAGAAAACATGGTCGAATTCTTCAGCGACCGCCTCAAAGGAGGCGCCAAGCCGGACTTCAATACGGTCATTTTTCAGAATATTTTCGATAATAGCCGTATAACCATCCTCGGGCATGCCCTGATACGGATGGTTGAAGTAATTGTCGTCATAGTTGAAGCGGAGAGGCAGGCGCTTCAGAATGGACGCCGGCAGTTCCGTCGGCTCCATGCCCCACTGCTTGCAGGTATAGCCGTGAAAAAAGGCCCGATACAGGTCCGGCCCGATCATGGACAGCGCCTGTTCTTCAAAATTCTGCGGATCAGTGATGGATTTGTCCGCTTTTGCCTCAATGAAAGCCCGTGCTTCTTTCGGGCTGAGGGTCGTACCGAAAAACTGGTTGATCGTCAGGAGATTGACAGGAAGCGTATAGACCTTGCCCTGTGAAATCGCCTTGACCCGGTTCACATACGGACGGAATTTTCCGAACTGGTTGATGTAGTCCCATGCCCGCTGATCGGCTGTGTGGAAGATGTGCGGGCCATAACGGTGCACCATGATGCCGGTCGCGGCGTCGCGCTCCGTGTGGCAGTTGCCGCCAGCATGAGGGCGTTCATCCAGCAGAATCACCTCGTGGCCTTTCCGGGCCAGATGACGGGCGACAATGGCGCCACTGAAACCCGCTCCGACGATGCAGACTTTCATATATCACAACTCAAATTTCTGTTTCGGGTCATATGCGCCAAAGACTCTGTCGCATATTTTATCAAAGTCTCTACACGCCCTGTTTTGTGGGAGTAAAGTTTATAATTTCATAATGCAGATTCACTGTATTTCGAAATTCAAGCCAGTCTCATGCGCATTAAAGGCGCAGCCTGTGATGGTGCAGGCAAATAGCATTCGAACCCGCATGATGAATGCCGCAGGGATCTCTCGCGGTCTCTCCGTGAAAGCGGTCCACTCCTGATCGTCCCGGATTTTCCGAAGTGCCGATCCCGGTTTGCACCGGACTGCGGTTGATAGTAACCCGGCGGCTTCCGTCAGCCCGCCCGAGGACTCCTGAACCCCCATGATCCGTCTCGACAATATCAGCAAGCACAACGGCAAGCGTGTCATCTTCATCGAGGCGTCTGCTTCACTCCAGAAAGGTGAAAAGATCGGCCTCGTCGGCCCCAATGGCGCGGGCAAGACAACCCTGTTCCGCCTCATCACCAAACAGGAAGAGCCTGACGAGGGAACTGTCGTCACGGACAAGGGGCTGACCATCGGGTTCTTCAGTCAGGACGTCGGCGAAATGGAAGGCCGAAGCGCCGTCGCCGAAGTCATGGACGGCGTGGGCGAAGTTTCCACCGTGGCGGCGGAACTGGCCAGACTGGAACTGGCTCTGGCTGATCCCGAGCAGATGGATCAGATGGACGCCATTCTGGAGCGCTTCGGGGAAGTGCAGGCGCGTTTTGAGGAACTGGGTGGCTACGCGCTGGACGGAAAGGCGCGCGAGGTGCTGGACGGCCTCGGATTCAGTCAGGAAATGATGGACGGCGATGTCGGCAAGCTGTCCGGCGGGTGGAAGATGCGCGTCGCTCTGGCGCGCATCCTGCTCATGCGCCCCGACGCCATGCTTCTTGACGAACCGAGCAACCATCTCGACCTCGAAAGTCTGATCTGGCTCGAACAGTTCCTTGCGAACTACGATGGCGCCTTGCTCATGACTTCGCATGACCGCGCCTTTATGAACCGCATCATCAACAAGGTCATCGAGATTGACGGCGGCAACCTGACCAGCTTCTCGGGCGACTACGAATTTTACGAACAGCAGCGCGCCCAGAACGAAAAGCAGCAGCAGGCCCAGTTCGAGCGTCAGCAGGCCATGCTCGCCAAGGAAATCGCCTTTATCGACCGCTTCAAGGCCCGCGCCTCCCATGCGGCGCAGGTCCAGAGTCGTGTGAAGAAACTGGACAAGATCGACCGTGTCGAGCCACCGAAGCGCCGCCAGACCCTATCTTTCGAATTTCCACCCGCACCCCGTTCAGGCGATGTCGTTGCGACCCTGAAAGGCGTGGACAAGAAATACGGCAGCAAGGTGATCTATGAAGGTCTCGACCTGATGATCCGTCGTCAGGAGCGGTGCTGCGTTCTTGGTGTGAACGGCGCGGGTAAGTCCACACTGCTGAAACTCGTCACTGGCACGACGGAACCGGACGCCGGCACGGTCACGATCGGCGGCAGTGTGAAGATGGGGTACTTCGCCCAGCACGCCATGGATCTGCTCGATGGCGACCGCACGATCTTCGAGACGCTGGAGGACAGTTTCCCGCTCGCCAATCAGGGCGCGCTTCGGGCACTGGCTGGTGGCTTCGGTTTTTCCGGCGACGATATCGACAAGCCCTGCCGTGTTCTGTCAGGCGGCGAGAAGGCGCGCCTTGTGCTGGCGCTGATGCTGTTCGATCCACCGAATTTCCTTGTCCTCGATGAGCCGACCAACCATCTTGATATCGGCACAAAGGAAATGCTCATCAATGCCCTGTCGAAATATGAAGGCACCATGCTGTTCGTCTCGCATGACCGGCACTTCCTCGCGGCGCTTTCCAACAGGGTGCTGGAACTGACGCCGGAAGGTCTCCATCCCTATGATGGTGGCTATTCGGAATATGTCGCCCGCACAGGCCGGGAAGCGCCCGGTCTGCACGCATAAGGATGAATTATACCAACGGTTTTATGGACTGCCCCTGATTCTGGAGAGGTTTCGGGGGCACGGCCCCGAATCCCGCCAAAGGCGGTGTCTTTGGAAACCGGTTTTGTTGTTCATCAATTGAGATCAGGGGGCTGTGCCTCCTTGCGGGTGCGGACAGAGCCCGCAAACGATCAATCCATAGCGTTGTTGATATTACTCCCGCCGCAACACCTTGTCCGTGACGAACGACGCCAGCTTACCCGCAACGAAATCACGCTTGAGGGCGACTTCGTCATAGTGATGTTCGACCCACTCCAGAAACGGAATGCGACCTTCGGCTTCCGTGCGATAACGCCAGAAGAAGGCATCCAGAATGCCGGTTCGGGAACTGTTGAAATGCCCGAAGCGCCATGACAGCTGGCGAAGCGCGTCATCAGTCGTGCCGCCCTCGAACATCACCACAAGACCAGAGGCAAGCCCCGCACGATCCGCGCCGGACTTGCAGTGCATCAGCATCGGGAACTCAAGCGAGCGATAGAGCGACGCAAACCGCAGGATGCGATCGCGGTGTGGCGCGCCCCGGCTCTCAAACGCCATATCCACATGGATCAGTCCCTGCTGTTTCGCCGCGTTACGTGACAGCGCATCGGAGCCGCATTTCCGGTGGCCACGCAGATTGACCAGCGTTTTCAGGTGGAAGCGACGTTTGGCGGCGGCGAGACGGGCAGGGGTCGGATGGTTGCAGCGATAGACCTTGCCGGGAACGACCGTGTGGAAATTGGTCCAGATGAGCCTGAAAACAGCATGATCCACGAACAGGCTGTCCATCCAGGCTTTGCGACGGCCGCTCGGCGAGGCCAGACTTCCTTCGAACACAAGGGTGCTCCTGTTTGTTGGGGGTCGGAGTATAGGCAGAGTGCTGCCTCTCTCCAAACTGGTCTGCTGAGCGGTCGCTGATGACATTCCATCAACGGTTGCCGGAATTCCGGCTAATGCGAAAAAGGTTCATAATTACAGGCTCTGTGGCAAACCCCGATATGGTTCCGTGACGATCGCATCGAGGATCGAATGTCTACCTGACGGCGCGAGAGAAAGGGATTCCGGGCGCTGTGAAGCGATTGAGGAGGCAATACAGGAAGGTTCAGGATGTCTTGAAACCGGTCAGTACCCTGCCTGCCGGTGCTGTGAACTCCCAGAACACGCCATCCTCTTCATAGCGAAAGGTGACATTGGCGCCCTCTATTCCGCGTGGATTGCGCTCGATCACCGCAGCACCGAAGCCTTTTGACAAAGGTTCTGTAACCGGGGGGCCGCCATGCTCCTTCCATTGCAGCCGGAACAGTGCGTCATCGCCAGTCTCGTCAACGCCCCATGTGACGGTGACTGTGCCGGTCGCATTGGAAAACGCGCCGTAATGCGTTGCATTTGTCGCCAGTTCATGGATGGCCAATCCTATTTTTTCCACGGCTTCCGAGCGTAAACGGAGATGAGGCGCGCCGTTGATGCGGAGCCGGTTGAGCCATGTCTCGCCAGTTGACGCTGTCTGCGTCGTCACGACATCCTCAATTGGGGCGCCGGTCCATTGTTCCCTCACCAGCAGGTCCAGACTGCGGGCAATGGCTGTAATGCGCTGATCGAGCGCAGTCACAAACTGCGCGCGCGGGTCCGGAACAGTGCGTCTGAGCATGGCCCGCACCACCGTCAGCATATTGCGGGAGCGGTGCGTGACCTCACGCAGAAGCATGCCGATCCGAGCTTCGTTCTCCTTTACTTCCGTCACATCACGAGAGACACAGAGGATTGCTTCCACAGTGCCATTCAGGTTGAGTAGCGGGGTCAGGACATTATCCCAGTAACGCGGTGGCTGGCCCGGTATCTGGCTGAGACCGCCAAATCTCGCACTCTCTCCGCTTCTGGCTTCTTCCAGTGCTTTTTCACCGGCCTCCCATGCTTCCTGAGGGAGAAGGGCAATCCACTTCATGCCGAAACCCGAATTCGGATCGACATTCAGCGCGACACAACCCGCTTCATTCATATGAGCCAGCGAGCCGTCGGTATTGATCACCTTGATGCAGTCTGAACTGACATTGAGCATGGCCATGCGCATGCGGGCATTATGGCTGGTTTTCTGCTCACGCAGCTTCTGCTCATGAACATCGGTCAATATGTGAAACCAGAACAGAACCCTGTTGTTGCCATCCTTGTGCGGGACGGCGCGAAACAGGAACCACCGACCGGCGTGCTGCGGGCTAGGGGCTGCGCTGCCGCTCAGGCGGCATTCAGTCATCTGCTGATGACTGGTGTCCAGGGAGAGACGGATAGCCTGTGCGATCTTTCCCCGGTCTTCGACAATTACCCAGTCAATCCAGGAGGCGGATGCAAAATTAGGCTCCGGTCCATTCGCGTGGTCGCGCCATGCCTTGTTGAAATAATCATTCCGCCCTTCCGGGCTGATCACACTGATCAGATCGGGAAGAAGGTCGAGAGTGACATGCGCTGAGGGCGGAATGACAGCTGAGGCGATGTCCATTGCGGTCCCGGATGGTCAGAAAAATCTGCACGTGCTGTCTCAGTGCCGGACAAAGACTGGATTTCTCATAAAATATACACTTCATGAAACACCGGGCGAGCTTTTTTTGTCAAAATATGGAAAAACCCGATACAGAAAATGGTGATCAAAACCGGCATGCAGCATGCAGTCATCAGGGATCGGGAGCGTTTTCAGATCGGCTCTCTGGAAATACCTGTTTGCTGAGCGGCGCGCTTCCTGTCATGGAGGCCCGATGACTGGAACGCGCCCCTTCGAGATATTTCTGGCAACCATTCCCGGACTGGAAACCGTCCTGTGCGATGAAGTGCGCCTTAAAGGTTTCAAACGCCCCGCCGCCGTTCCCGGGGGCGTCACGATTATGGGGGGGTGGCCGGAGGTCTGGCGGGCCAATCTCTGGATCCGTGGAGCAAGCCGGGTTCTGGCGCGGATCGACAGTTTTCACGTGACGCATCTGGCGCATCTCGATCAGCGTATCCGCCGCGCGCCCTGGGCCGATGTGCTGCGTCCGGACATTCCGTTTCGTGTCGAGGCGGCCTGCACGACATCGAAAATCTATCACGAGGGAGCCGTCTCCGAACGTATCACCCGCGCCATCCGTGAAACACTGGGAGCGCCGGAGGCGGAGGAGGGCGGTGTTCTGGTGCGGGCGCGCATTGAACGGGATGTCTGCACCATCAGTATCGATACGTCCGGCGTTCTTCTTCATAGGCGCGGTCACAAGGAGGCCGTCAACCGGGCTCCCATGCGCGAGACCATGGCCTCCCTTTTCCTGCGGCAATGCGGCTACTCAGGTAACGAGCCCGTTGTGGACCCCATGTGCGGCTCAGGCACGTTTCTGCTGGAAGCGGCTGAAATCGCTGCCCGCCTCAATCCGGGACGCTCCCGTCACTTCGCTTTTGAGGAACTCGCGACGTTTGATCCCGAGGCATGGGAACAGATGCGTTCGGTAAAGAGCGGACGCACGCCTTCTGTCCGGTTTTACGGCAGTGATCGGGATGCCGGCGCTATCACCATGAGCCTCGCCAATCTGGAGCGGGCAGGCGTCAGTGAGTATGTGACGCTTCAGCAGGCGACGATCAGTGAACTCCAGCCACCGGAGGGACCGCCCGGTCTGGTGATCGCCAACCCGCCCTATGGAACACGCATCGGTGACAGGAAAGCGTTGATCCCTCTTTATCGCGCCTTTGGCCAGACCCTGATGAGCCGGTTTTCGGGCTGGCGCGTGGGGATCGTCACGACGGAAACAGCGCTGGCTCACGCCGCCGGACTGCCGTTTCTGCCGACAACCGCACCTGTCCCTCATGGTGGACTGCGTGTGACGCTGTTTCACACGGCCCCGCTTCCCTGAGCGACCTTTTTTGAAGCCTTTCTACTATCGGGAGCATGGCCCGGACTTGTGCGAAAGGCGCGTGTTTGCCATGCCTGCCTTCACGACGGCGCACCCTGCGTCTGACAGCAACGGAGAGTGTGCGAGATGAGTGAAGCCCTGAAATGCCCGGAATGCGGATCGGAGCATGTGTATCAGGACGGTCCTCTCTGGATCTGCCCGGAATGCGCTCATGAGTGGACCGGCAGCGCCCCGGAGGCCGGTGAGGCAGGTGAGCGTGTGATCCACGACGCCAACGGTAATGTGCTGGCGGATGGCGATACGGTCAGCGTCATCAAGGACCTCAAGATCAAGGGTTCCTCGCAGGTTGTAAAAGGCGGCACCAAGGTCAAGGGAATCCGCCTTGTCGATGGCGCGGACGGCCACGACATTGCCTGCAAGATCCCCGGTTTTGGCGCGATGAACCTGAAATCCGAGTTTGTGAAGAAAGTCTGATTTCCAGAAGGCGCGTGTCCATCTGATGAATTGACGAAACGGGCCGGTTTAGAGAGCCTTTCGCGAGGGCTGGAAAAGCGAGGAAAGACGGTATCCCAGCCGGTTGGCCGGTCTTTCCACTTTTTCGTACAGAAAATGACTTAGCGGCAGCGCGATCAGCAGGGTCAGGCAGAAAACCATAGCTTCCCGCACAGGCATCGAAAACGCGGGAAGGATGGGGGCAAGCAGTCGTCCTGCAATGGCGATGATCAGAAAATGCACGAGATACAGGCTGAATGAGATATCACCCAGCCAGAGGAGCGCCCTGTGTGTAAGCAGGTTCGCTATCCTGCCATTGCGCGCCAGTCCGAACAGCACAAAACCCGCGCAGATTGCTTCCGGAATCGTCAGTTTAGGGTCGTTGAAAACAGCCCCCAGCGTCTCGGGTTCGGTGAGAAGCGTCGTGGGAAGCGACGCGCCCACGGCAGCGAGCAGTATCCCGAATGAAGTGAGTATGATGGTTGTGTTCTGCCATCCTCGATACGCGATGACTCCCACCACGAAACTGAAGCCATAAATGAAGGGAAGACCCTTGCCTCCTGACGGCGCACAGATGGACAGGGCCAGAGTCAACAGCACGACGGGAAGGAAAATCCGGCTTTCATTTCGGCTGGCCACCCACAGAAAAGGGAAAAAGACAGCAGCAATCAGTTCAACCGCGACGGTCCAGTTCTGGGGCACCAATGCGCCGGAAATCGAGAAAAGACATTTGGTCAGCAGCGCGGGCGACAGGGGTATGTCATGGGGGAGAAGTCCTTCCATCGACGGATCGTTTCCTGCCAGAGGCCAGGCGGCAAAAGGTGTCCGCGTGAAAAGCGCTGAAAGCAGCGTGATGGCCATCAGAGCAGGCAGAATGCGAAAGACGCGACGTGTCCAGAATGTCAGAACGGTTGGTAACGAAAAACTCTGCCCCACGAGGGAATGTGTCAGGACAAATCCGCTGAGAACGAAAAAAAGCGTGACAGCAGCCGGGGAGTTGAAAAGAAAAAAGATGATGACCGTGGCGGAATGGCTCGACAGAGGGTAGCAGGCCATAACGTGCCTCAGCACCACGACAAGCGCCGCCAGTCCACGGACGGACTGAAGGGCGTCAAAGCGCACGTTTTTCATCGCTGCGTGTGAGGTGAAAATCGTGATGATGAAAGCTGCATTTCTGTTTTCGCGCCCTGTTCGTTGGATGAAGAGACATCTTCAGGCCAGCAAAACAGGTATAAACATGTTTTTCAATGGCAGGAATTGGCCTGTGGTTAAAGTTTCCCGGGTCAATCAGGAGCAGGCAGAGCGATCGTGACTTCTGGAAAAGATTTCCTAACGACTATCTGAGCAATAATACAAACATTTTGACAAATATTTTTTTCAAAAAATTCAAATCACATCGTCTTTTCGAAGATTTTGTGTAATCGATTTCTTTCAGATTTATTCACGGTCTTATAAAATCACCTTGTCTGTCCGGTCGCGTTACTCGTCTGGATGACATGCTGCGACGGACCTGTTTTCCATAAGGGCTTCAATGCGCCGTCGCACACGCGCTGCGGCGGCATCAGTCACGAAATTTGGTTCACCGGTTGCATCCGCGCCTGCCAGACAGGGTTCTATCGCTTCCAGAATCCTGATGTCCTCATTCACAACCTGATCATTGCGTTCTGTGTGGCTGTTGGAAACGAGTTCACTGTCGAGCGAAAAATTCCGCATGATCCCGGAAAAATAATGGGTGCTGTGATCCGTCTCCGGCGTGATGGCATGGAAGAAAACCAGATCACCCGCTGGATGCCGGATCGCCCCCGGCATCGCAGGCGATAATCCCGGAGCCCGCTGCGATGACCAGCGTGATGCCAGCCAGTTCCGAACGCCTTCTGCTCCGCATCTGTGAACTGATGCGGAGCAGAAGTTCTGAGGCGCAGGCATTCACAGGCGCGGGTCTGTTCATAAAATACCTTCAGCCCAACAAAAAACGCCGGAAGGTTCCCCTCCCGGCGTTCTTGATGCAGCGTTCGATCAGCAGATCAGAGCTTGCGCTCGACCTGTAGCTCCTTGATCCGGCCAATGGCTTTGGCGGGATTGAGACCTTTCGGGCAGGTCTGCGTGCAGTTCATGATCGTGCGGCACGCATAGAGCTTGAAGGTGTCTTCCAGCGAGTCGAGACGGTCGCCCTGATGCTCGTCACGGCTGTCCGCGATCCAGCGATAGGCCGCGAGCAGCGTGGCCGGACCAAGGTAACGGTCGCCGTTCCACCAGTAGGACGGGCAGGAGGTCGTGCAGCAGAAGCACAGGATGCACTCCCACATGCCGTCCAGCTTGGCGCGCTCTTCGGGTGACTGGAGACGCTCGCCATCCGGCGGTGGCGCGCTGTCGGCCTTCATCCACGGCTCAATGGAGCGCAACTGGGCATACGCACCGTCGAGGTTGGACACCAGATCCTTCACGATGGGCATGTGGGGGAGGGGATTGATAATGATATCCCCCTGCATGTCCTTGATCGGTTTGAGGCACGCGAGCGTATTCTCGCCGTCGATATTCATCGCGCAGGAACCACAGATGCCTTCACGGCAGGAGCGGCGGAACGTCAGCGTCGGATCGACGTCGTTCTTGATGTGGATCAGCGCATCGAGAACCATCGGGCCGATGGTGTCGATGTCGATCTCATAGGTGTCCATCACCGGATTGCTGTCGTCATCCGGCGTCCAGCGATAGATCTTGAAAGTCCGCACATTCTTGGAGCCGGCGGGGGCAGGAAAGAGCTGCCCCTTGCCCACCGTGCTGTTACGCGGAAGTCTCAGTTCGACCATCTTCAGTCTCCCTTTTCTGACGGCGGGTTAGTAGACGCGCTTCTTGGGCGGGAAGACCTGAACCTCGTCGGTGAGGGTCTTCATGTGCACGGGGCGATAGGTCATCTTCGTGCCGCCCTTGTCGTCCAGCCACGATACGCTGTGCTTCATCCATTCCTTGTCGTCACGGTCCGGATAATCGTCACGGGCATGGGCGCCACGGCTTTCGTGACGGACCAGTCCGCTTTCCAGCGTCGCCGTCGCGTTGCCAAGAAGGTTCTCGAACTCGAGGGCTTCCATCAGGTCACTGTTCCAGATCAGGGAACGGTCGGCGACGGACATGTCGTCCTTGGCCTTCCAGATTTCCTGAATCTTGTCACAGCCTTCCTTCATGCTCTCTTCCGTGCGGAACACGGCGGCATGGGTCTGCATGTCGCGCTGGAGACGGTCACGCAGCTCGGAGACGCGTGTGTCGCCTTTCGCGTAACGGATGCGATCGAGACGATCCAGCGCATACTCGCCGGCGCCGGCAGGCAGCGGCTTCACGAAATCAGCCGGCTTGACGATCTCGGCGGCGCGCTTGGCGGCGGCGCGACCAAAGACGATCAGATCGAGCAGCGAGTTGGTGCCAAGACGGTTCGCGCCATGCACGGACACGCACGCCGCTTCACCCACGGCCATCAGGCCGGGAACGACGGCATCCGGGTTGTCGTCCGTCGGACGGACCACTTCACCGTGAATGTTCGTCGGGATACCGCCCATGTTGTAGTGAACGGTCGGCAGAACCGGTACCGGCTCCTTCGTCACGTCCACACCGGCAAAGATGCGTGACGTTTCGATGATGCCCGGCAGACGCTCATGCAGCAGATCGGAGCCGAGATGCTCCAGATGCATCATGATGTGGTCTTTTTTCGTGCCGCAACCACGCCCTTCCTTGATCTCGACCGTCATGGCGCGGGAGACCACGTCACGGGACGCCAGATCCTTCGCCGTCGGCGCATAACGCTCCATGAAGCGCTCACCTTCGGAGTTGGTCAGATAGGCGCCTTCACCACGGCAGCCTTCGGTCAGCAGGCAGCCCGCCGGATAGATGCCGGTAGGATGGAACTGCACGAACTCCATATCCTGTGTCGGGAGACCAGCGCGCATGACCATGCCGCCGCCGTCACCCGTGCAGGTGTGGGCCGAGGTGCAGGACTGCCAGGCGCGACCGTAGCCGCCGGTCGCCAGAACGACCATCTTCGCGTTGAAGCGATGGATTGTGCCGTCGTCCTGACACCATGCCATCACGCCGCGACACGCGCCTTCCTCATCCATGATGAGGTCGATGGCGAAATATTCGACGAAGAACTCGACGTTATGCTTCAGGCACTGCTGATACAGCGTGTGCAGGATCGCATGGCCCGTGCGGTCGGCGGCGGCGCAGGCGCGGGGCACCGGAGCCTTGCCGAAGTCGCTCATGTGACCACCGAAGGGGCGCTGATAGATCTTGCCCTGTTCGGTGCGGGAGAACGGCACGCCGAAATGTTCGAGTTCATGCACGGCGGGGACCGCCTCGCGGCACATGAACTCGATCGCGTCCTGATCGCCCAGCCAGTCCGACCCCTTCACGGTGTCGTACATGTGCCAGCGCCAGTTATCCTCGGCCATGTTGCCAAGGGAGGCGCCAATGCCGCCCTGTGCTGCGACCGTATGGCTGCGTGTGGGGAAAACTTTCGTGACGCAGGCAGTGGACAGGCCAGCGGCGCCCATACCCAGCGTTGCACGGAGACCCGACCCGCCGGCGCCGACCACGACCACGTCATAGGCGTGATCGACAATGCGGTAGGCCCCCCGGGAAGGAGAGGAATTAGCGTTCATGGTGACGGCGCTCCCGTTGTCTTGCGACCAGTCATTTCAACATAAGAACCGGCGGAGCCTGCTGGCCTCGTCGGTCAGCGGCGATCAGCCTTTGGAGGCAGGGCGACCAAGGGCCAGTTTCAGCACCGAGACAATGCCGAGCAGACCAAGAAGTCCTGTGCCGATCTTGACGAGCAGTTTGGTGGGGGCGTGAGCCTTGCCATGCACGTAATCGTCCACAATCACCTGCAAGCCGACTTCCGCGTGATAGAAGCTGGTGGCGACGAGAGCGGCGAGAAGCGTGGCATTGACCGGCTTGCCACCCCATTTGGCGACTTTTTCATAGTCTTCGCCGCCGAGGCGAAACATCTGGATGACAAACCAGCCGGTGAGCGGCAGCAGGCTTGCTGCTGAAACGCGTTCCACAATCCAGTGATCGGTGCCGGAATGACCCGAGCCGAGGCCGCGGGCGCGACCGAGCTGTGAGCGCATCACGGTATGATGCGTGGGAGACGTTGCATTCATCTCAGGAAGCCTTTTTCAGCAGCTTGGCGCGACGACGTGCACGACAGCAGGAAATGCCGAGAAGGGAGGTTGCGAGCGTGACGCCCACGCCGGCGATGACGCCCAGCGCCACCGGACCGTCCTCGTTCAGTTCCTTCTTGTCGTAGCGATGACCGGCATCCCAGATGAAGTGGCGAAGACCACCGACCGTGTGCCACACCAGCGAGAAGATCCATCCGAACAGCACGAACTGTCCCAGCGGATTGCCTGTCACCTTGCGGGCGCTTGCAAAGGACTTCGGTCCTTTCGCCAGAGCCGCCAGCCAGAAGACGCCCAGTGCTGAACCGCCGGTTGCCACCACACCCGTAATTCGGTTCGAAATGGAAAGAAACATCGACAGGCGCATTTTATAGACCTGAAGATGCGGTGACATCGGTCGTCGGATTAGAGCGCCGTCACTTCGGCTCCCGACATAGAGCGCTTCCCGGACATCCTGCATCGTCGCCTCGTCATCTTGTCCACGTAAAACGCCGCACGAAAGGCGGCGCTATTCCACAACCGGTCCTACGCCGCAGGATTTTCGGGGTCAATTCAACGCGGAAACACGAGACCGAGAGGGAGGCTCCTGTTTTGGGAGAAGAAACGTCCGCCAGCAGCATGACTGCTCCGTGGCAGATGACGCCTGAACTGTTTCAGCAGGCATAAATCGCATCAAACAGTCGTTTGATTGACTGGTCACATCAATCACACGTGACCAGTCGGTGTCTTAGTTGCGATGAGGCAACAGATCGAGAGCAATCATCGTCTCGGCGATCTGCACGGCGTTCAGGGCAGCGCCCTTGCGCAGATTGTCTGACACGCACCAGAAGGCCAGGCCATTCGGCACGGTCGGGTCGATTCGCAGACGGGAGACGTAGGTTGCGTCTTCGCCCACGCATTCGATCGGCGTCACGTAACCACCATCCTCGCGCTCATCGAGAAGAACGACTCCTTCCGCCTCGCGCAGCGCTTCACGCGCTTTCCTGAGATCGACCGGCTCCTCGAACTCGACGACAACGGCTTCCGAGTGACCGATGAACACCGGCACGCGCACGCAGGTGGCGAGAACCTGAATCTCCGGGTCGAGAATCTTTTTCGTCTCGACAGTCATCTTCCACTCTTCCTTGGTCGCGCCGTCATCCATGAAACGGTCGATCTGAGGAATGCAGTTGAACGCGATCTGCTTCTGGAACTGCTCGATCTTTGGCGGATCGTTGACGAACGTGCCCTTGGTCTGGGCGAACAGCTCGTCCATGCCGTCCTTGCCTGCGCCTGCGACAGCCTGATAGGTCGCGACGACGACACGTTTGGCCGTGAAAAGGTCATGGAGCGGCTTCAGCGCCACGACCATCTGGATGGTGGAGCAGTTCGGATTCGCGACGATTCCGCGTTTGGCCTTTTTCAGGTCGTTCGGATTCACTTCCGGCACAACCAGCGGGACATCAGGCTCCATGCGGAAGTGGGAGGTGTTGTCGATCACGATACACCCGGCCTTCGCGGCGCGGGGGCCGTGAATGGCGGATACGCTCGCTCCCGGCGAGAACAGGGCGACGTCCCAGCCCGTGAAATCGAATGTCTCGAGATTCTGCACTTTCAGCGTGCGGTCCCCGAAGGAGACTTCACGGCCGGCCGAACGAGGTGACGCCAGAGCCACGATCTCGTCGACGGGGAATTCCCGCTCGTGCAAGGTTTTCAGTATTTCGCGTCCGACAGCGCCTGTCGCGCCCACGACCGCCACGCGATAACCCATCTCAGTTCCTCTCCTGATCCACGCTCACTGTGGAAGTGCCACTGTAAAATTGCGAGTCGACACCTATAGCAGGAACGTGGTGCGTGGAAGACTTATCGCAAGGCTCAAGGGTGCCTGCGTGTGAGATCAAGGCTTTTGAGCCGGGTTCACATGTGGCGTCTGGCTTGTGAGGAGCAGGATGAGAGAGTTGCAGGCGGAACAGTCCTGCAATTCACGGGTAACTTTGCGGTTGTGCCGCGTTTCCGCCTCATTAAGGTCCAACAGTCTGAAAGCGCTTCGGTGATAACTGGCTTGCCGGGGCCATCACTAAGAAGGAAAACTCATGATCTTTCGTCGTTCTGGCGTTCTGGCGCTCATCGCTGGGCTGTCACTTGCAGGTGTATCCGCCGCGCACGCACAGTCCTTTGGAGGCATTGTCCAGGGTGCGGAGCAGGGTGCGCTGCAAAGCGTGACGGGCTCTGCCGGTACACCCACCACATCCGGGCTGCTCGGTAACCTTGGCGTTCCTTCGCTTTCTTCCGCAAGCTCCGGCAACGTGACCGGCCTTCTGAGCTACTGTGTGCAGAATGATCTGGTCAGCAATGTATCGTCCGCAAAATCCACGCTCAGCACGCTGACAGGCAATTCTGGCGTGGCCAGTGACTCGTCCTATGCTTCGGGTCAGCAGGGTCTGCTCCAGCTTGCTGACGGCAACCAGCTTTCCCTTTCTTCCCTGAAGGACGCTGTGCGCAGGAAAGTCTGCAAGGCTGTCATGAGCAAGGCGTCCTCGCTTCTCTGACAGGAGTGGTGAACCCGCTGGCTCCTTCAGTGAGTGGCCAGCGGGTTTACGAGAGCGCCCTGTCAGGCGTGTTCTGGTCGGGGAGAGGCCCTGATCCGCTACGCTCCCTGCCTTGGGCGCCGCAGTCTTTTTGATCCGGACATTATGGTTGCTGATCGGGATGGACGAAAGCGGGAGACACAATCTCCTGTTCCCGGCCTGGAAGCCCATACAGAAAAAAGCCCCGGTCTTTTGAACCGGGGCTTTCCGTCAGATATGAACTGAAGGGACGGTCAGAGCTTCTCGACCTGCCCATATTCCAGATCGACAGGTGTGGAGCGTCCGAAGATCGAAACGCTGACCTTGAGGCGCTGCTTCTCTTCGTCGACTTCCTCGACAACGCCGTTGAACGACGTGAAGGGGCCATCCGCGACACGGATCTGCTCGCCGACCTCGAAGGTGACGGAAGAGCGCGGGCGCTCGACGCCTTCCTGAGCCTGCTTCATGATCCGTTCGGCTTCCGCCGCGGGAATTGGGCTTGGACGGGTCTTGGAACCGAGGAAGCCGGTCACTCTGGGAGTGTCTTTCACCAGATGCCAGGCGTCATCCGTGAGCTCCATGTTCACCAGAATGTATCCCGGGAAAAACTTGCGCTCGGAGTTGACCTTCTGGCCACGACGGATCTCCACCACTTCCTCGGAAGGGACGAGAACCTGCTCAATATGGTCGGACAACCCTTTCTGGGCAGCCTCTTCCATAATCTGGGTGGCGATTTTCTTCTCGAAACCCGAATAGACGTGAACGACGTACCACCGCTTGGCCATACCGGTCTTCTAGCCTCCCAGTCCGAAAAGTTCCCGCACGCCGAGCCCGATAGCCTGATCGACGACGAAAAAGAAAATGGAAGCGAGCGTAGCCATCGCGAGCACGGCTCCCGTTGTCACCAGCGTCGCTTTCCGTGACGGCCAGGTGACCTTTTTGGCCTCGGCTTCTACATCCCGGAGGAATTTGACTGGACTGGCTGACACGAAAAAACCTTCTCTTTCGGCCTGCCCATCGGTCCTGACAAAGACCGAATCCGGCAAACCGGTAACACTCGCCAGAAACCGACCGGAGCCGGCAACCTGTGCCAGCCCTGTCCAGCGTCGGGACTGATCCCGTTGAGACTGAATTCAGGCTGATTTGGCAGGGGCGGAGGGTCTCGAACCCGCAACCTCCGGTTTTGGAGACCGGCGCTCTAGCCAATTGAGCTACACCCCTGCGGTACCATCCCGAGTGACCCTGGAGCAGACCGAAGTCTTTTCCGCCACTTTCACTCAGGTCGGGCACAGGTGGCGGAAAAGAATATGTTGCGCGTTCAAAGTCAAGAGGAGGAAGAGAGAATTGCTCTGGAAAAATGTTCTTCCCAATAGAAAAAATGCCGTAAATCCGGAGGAAACGCCTGTTTTTTGCAGGAATTATTTTCATGGGAAGAAGCTGTCCGGATCTTCCTGCGCATGCAGGGTGCGGATAGAGGCTTGCTTCGTCGGAAAGGGAAGTTATATAAGCGCCTCGGATGCGGGCGTAGCATAGTGGTAATGCAGTAGCCTTCCAAGCTTCTTAGGAGGGTTCGATTCCCTTCGCCCGCTCCAGATTTCCTGTATGCGCTGATATGTGATGTGACAGGCCGGTCAGGCTGGGGATACCCAATTTGCCTGCGTTTCGTCGTGTCTGAAGCGCCGACAGGAAAAGAAATGATATGTCCTCACAAACCGCTCAGTCGCCTGCCGGAAAACAGCAGTGGCTTGTGCTGGCGTCCTGCTGCCTGAGCCTGCTGCTGGTCATGATGGACGTGACTATCATCAATGTCGTTCTGCCTTCCATCAGGCAGGCGTTCGGGGCCAGCCTCTCCGGTCTGCAATGGATTGTCGACGCGTACACGCTGACGGTCGCGGCCCTGCTCATGGCGGCGGGAACTCTGGCGGACCGGTTCGGTCGCAAAAGAGTCTTTCTGACGGGAATCGTGATTTTCTGCGCGGCATCCGCACTCTGCGGCATGGCCATGACACCGGCGCAGATGATCGCGTCGCGGATTCTGCAGGGAGTGGGAGGGGCAATGCTCAACCCGGTGGCTCTCTCCATCATCGCGAATACGTTCCTGAATCCCGCGGATCGTGCCCGTGCGATCGGTGTGTGGGGAATGATGTCGGGCATCGCTCTGGCTTTGGGGCCGGCCGTTGGTGGGTTTATTGCCGATGCGCTGAGCTGGCGGGCGGTGTTCTGGATCAATGTGCCCGTCGGGCTGATCGCTCTGGCAATGACGCTCCGTTTTGTGCCCGAATCGCGATCGCCGGTTCCGGCGCGATTCGATCCGGTCGGGCAGGGGCTTTCGGCCCTGACGACCTTGGCGCTGGTGGGTGCCCTGATCGAGGGGCCGGATCTCGGTTGGCGCAGTGCTTCGATTCTCGGACTGCTGGGTCTGTCTGCCCTATCGCTGGTGTCGTTTCTCGTCGTCGAAAAACGGAGCAGTCATCCCATGCTGGATCTCGGGTTTTTTCGCTCTGTGCCTTTCGCGTCAGCCACTGTGCTCGCCGTGCTCTGTTTCGCGATTTTCGCGTCACTGCTTTTCCTGAGCACCATCTACCTTCAGGACGTAAGAGGGTTTGCTCCCGGCGCAGCGGGCTGGAAGCTCATGCCCTTTGCCGTGGCGGTGATGGTCGCCGCTCCCCTTTCCGGGAGGCTGGTGGCGGCGCGTGGCGCTCGTGTGCCGTTGATGCTTTCCGGCTGTGGTCTTGCTGGTGGAGCGTGGATGCTGACCGGTCTTGCGGCGGATACGTCGCCACTCTGGCTGGCGATCGCCTATGCGCTGACGGGTGGAGGATTCGGGCTCTGCAATGCGCCGATCACGAACGCTGCGGTCTCGGGAATGCCGCGAAGGCAGGCCGGGCTGGCTGCGGCGGTGGCTTCCACGAGTCGTCAGATCGGCGCCGCCCTTGGGGTCGCGATAGCTGGCAGCTTGCGGGCCGTTGGAAGCGTGGCGAGTGACAGGGCGGAATTTTCTGCATCATTTCTACATCTTAGCTATTTCGTGTGCTGGATCGCGGTGGGGCTCGGCTGCGGTGTGGTGCTGGTGGGGGCGCTTGCGACTAGCCGCTTTGCGCATGAGAGTGCCGAGCGGGTTGCGCGAGCGTTTTCCTGACAGGGCTCGCGGTGGGGAGAGTGTTGCCGCCGTTGAAATATTAGGAGAAGATTGACTTCTCTTCATCTGGTCTGTTGCGCGGTGGTAATCACCATGCTAGAGGCCGCCACGATAACAAATGCGACCGGGTATGCTTTCAGGTCGGGTGAAAACCGGACCGGGACGGCGCATTCCGATGCCCCTGGGGAACGCAGAAGGAAACAGTCGACAGTGGCCACTGCCGTAACAAGTACCCGATCCGCTGCTCAGTCCCCGGTAGGGACAGGCGGCCTCGCCGGGCGGTATGCGACCGCGCTTTATGAGCTTGCCGCTGACAAGTGGAAGCTCGACGAGGTTCTGCCCCAGGCCGAAGCTCTTGCCAGACTGATTGATGAAAGTCCTCAGTTTGCGGCTGTCCTGCAGGATGTGCGTCTCGATATCAGAGATGCCCGCAAGGCAGTCCTTGCCGTGGTCAAGCAGCAGGGCTTCAGTGACCTGATCATTAATTTCGTGGGTGTGATCGCTGATAATCGCCGACTCCCTCGCCTGCGCCAGATTCTGGCAGCCTTTGCTGCTGTGTCTGCTGCCCGCAGGGGCGAGGTTTCGGCGGAGATTGTCAGCGCGCAACCCCTCACAACAGCGCAGCGTGCCCAGTTGCAGGGCAAGCTTGCTGAAGCCGGCTATTCGCGTGTCGTGCTTCAGGAGCACGTTGACCCCGAGATCCTGGGTGGTCTTGTGGTGCGTGTCGGTCCGCGCCTTGTTGATACCAGCCTGCAATCCCGCCTTGTACGCCTGCACTATGCCATGAAGGGAGCCGCGTGATGGAAATCCGTCCCGCCGAGATTTCGGATATCCTGAAGCAGCAGATCGCTTCATACGACACGGCGTCTGAAATCGCCGAAACAGGAACTGTCCTGACAGTTGGCGATGGTATCGCCCGTGTCTATGGCCTCCAGAACGTCATGGCCGGCGAACTCGTCGACTTTCCGACGGCCGGTCAGAAGGGCATGGCCCTTAACCTTGAGAATGACAACGTTGGTGTCGTTATCTTCGGTTCCGACACGGAGATCCGTGAAGGCGATACCGTCAACCGTTCCGGTGCGGTCGTCGAGGTTCCGGTCGGCAAGGGTCTGCTCGGACGTGTTGTCGATGGTCTCGGCAACCCGATCGACGGCAAGGGGCCGTTGACGGACGTCACCATGACGCCTGCGGAAGTCAAGGCGCCTGGCATCATGCCACGTCAGTCGGTCAGCGAGCCGATGCAGACCGGTATCAAGGCGATCGATGCTCTTGTGCCGATTGGGCGTGGACAGCGTGAGCTGGTGATTGGTGACCGTCAGACCGGCAAAACGGCGATCCTGCTCGACACCATTCTGGCGCAGAAAGAAGTGAATGCGCTGGGCGACAACAATAAATCGCTGTACTGCATCTACGTCGCGATCGGTCAGAAGCGTTCCACGGTGGCCCAGCTTGTCCGCACGCTCGAAGAGCGCGGTGCGATGCCTTATTCCATCGTGGTCGCCGCTACGGCGTCCGATCCGGCGCCCATGCAGTATCTGGCGCCTTACTCCGCCTGCGCCATGGGTGAGTATTTCCGTGACAACGGCATGCACGCCCTGATCTGTTACGACGATCTGTCGAAGCAGGCTGTCGCTTACCGTCAGATGTCGCTGCTGTTGCGTCGTCCGCCAGCACGTGAAGCCTATCCGGGTGACGTCTTCTACCTGCACTCCCGTCTGCTGGAGCGTGCTGCGAAGATGTCCGACGCGAACGGCGCTGGTTCCCTGACGGCCCTGCCTGTCATTGAGACGCAGGCAGGTGACGTCGCCGCCTACATTCCGACGAACGTGATTTCCATCACGGACGGTCAGATCTTCCTTGAGACCGACCTGTTCTACCGTGGTATCCGTCCGGCCGTGAACGTCGGTGGCTCGGTTTCCCGTGTTGGTTCTGCCGCGCAGATCAAGTCGATGAAGCAGGTTGCCGGCAAGATCAAGCTGGAGCTGGCCCAGTATCGTGAAATGGCTGCGTTCTCGCAGTTCGCATCGGATCTCGATCCGGCAACACAGAAGCAGCTTGCCCGTGGTGCCCGTCTGGTGGAGCTTCTGAAGCAGCCTGAGTCTTCTCCTCTGTCTGTTGAAGAGCAGGTTGTGGTGCTGTTCGCAGGAACGCGTGGCTATATCGACGGCATCGCTGTCGACAAGGTCGTGCCCTGGGAGACGAAGCTTCTGGCCGAACTGCGTAGCCCCGCCAAGGACATTGTCCAGGGACTGCGTACCGAGCGTCAGATCACCAAGGATCTTGAAACGAAGATCGGCGAGTTCCTTACGGACTTCAACCGTCGTTTCGCAGCCTGATCGCGAGTAACCGTTCATGGCCTCCCTGAAGGAACTCCGCGCACGGATCGGAAGCGTCAAGTCGACGAAGAAGATCACGAGCGCGATGAAAATGGTCGCGGCGGCGAAACTCCGCCGCGCCCAGTTGCACGCTGAGGCGGCTCGCCCTTATGCGGCTGCCATGCGTCGTATGCTCGGTGAGCTTGCCGGATCAATGGCTGGTCAGGATGGCCTCCCACAGCTTCTCGCTGGTACAGGCAATGACCGTGTCCATCTTCTGATCCCGATCACCAGTGACCGTGGTCTTGCCGGTGGGTTCAACTCGAACATCAACCGCACGACCCGTCTCACGATCCGTCGCCTTCAGTCCGAAGGCAAGGTCGTCAAGCTGCTGCCGGTTGGTCGCAAGGGATATGACTATCTGTCCCGTGAATATGCCGATCTGATCGTCGATCATGTGATCGGTGTTGGCGGGAAGGAAATTCCGTTCTCTGCGGCCAGTGATCTCGGTGCGAAAGTGACGGCGCTTCTGGAGGCCGGACAGTTCGATGTCTGCACCGTTATCTACAACCAGTTCAAAAACGTGATGTCGCAGGTGCCGACGCCTCTGCAGCTCATCCCGCTGGGACTGGAAGAGGCCGAGGCAAAGCCTGATCCGAACGCTGCTCAGTATGAGTTCGAGCCGGACGAGCAGGTGCTGCTGGAACGTCTGCTGCCTCGCAATCTGCAGGTGCAGATCTATGCCGCCCTGCTTGAATCGGCAGCCGGCGAACAGGGTGCGCGTATGACCGCCATGGACAACGCAACCCGGAACGCAGGCAAGGCGATCGACCGTCTGACGCAGACTTATAACCGGACACGTCAGGCCAACATCACCAACGACCTCATCGAGATCATCTCGGGTGCGCAGGCGGTCTGACGCCGCCTCCATCCGATTCCGTATCATTCAGACCGAATTTGCCCGCAGGAGCTGATCCCATGTCGGACACCACCATACAGACCCCGGCCCAGTCATCAGCCGCGGGTTCGTCAAACAATGTCGGCCGTATCACCCAGATTCGTGGCGCTGTCGTTGACGTCCAGTTTGAAGGCGAACTGCCCAAAATTCTCGGCGCACTGCATGTGAAGCTGGGCAGCCACACTCTTGTGCTCGAAGTGGCGCAGGAAATTGGCGAACACGAAGTGCGCTGCATCGCCATGGACACCACCGACGGCCTCATCCGGGGTCAGGAAGTCGTGGACACGGGCGCGCAGATTTCCGTGCCGGTCGGCCCGGAAGTGCTGGGCCGCATCATGAATGTGATCGGTGAAGCCATCGACGAAAAGGGTCCGATCCGCACGACGCGCACGGCTCCGATTCACCGCGAGGCTCCTTCCTTTGAAGAGCAGGCCGGTGCGTCCGAAATCCTCGTGACCGGCATCAAGGTTGTTGACCTGCTCTGCCCGTATCTCAAGGGCGGCAAGATCGGTCTGTTCGGTGGGGCTGGCGTCGGCAAGACCGTCATCATTCAGGAACTGATCAACAACATCGCCAAGGCGCACGGCGGCGTGTCCGTGTTCGCCGGTGTTGGTGAGCGTACCCGTGAAGGTAACGACCTGTATTTCGAAATGCAGGATGCAGGCGTCATCAAGGTGAACGAAGACGGTTCCACGGATGGCTCCAAGGTGGCGCTGGTTTACGGCCAGATGAACGAGCCGCCGGGAGCGCGTGCCCGCGTTGCTCTCTCCGGCCTGACGCAGGCTGAGTATTTCCGTGACGAGGAAGGGCAGGACGTTCTGTTCTTCGTCGATAACATCTTCCGCTTCACGCAGGCTGGTTCGGAAGTGTCCGCTCTGCTGGGTCGTATCCCGTCTGCTGTGGGTTATCAGCCGACGCTGGCCACGGAAATGGGCGCTCTGCAGGAGCGTATCACCTCCACGAAGAAGGGTTCGATCACCTCCGTTCAGGCCGTTTACGTGCCTGCCGACGATCTGACCGATCCGGCTCCTGCCGCGACCTTCGCTCACCTCGACGCAACAACGGTTCTTAACCGTTCGATCGCTGAAATGGGCATTTATCCGGCTGTGGATCCTCTGGACTCCACATCCCGCTCGCTTGATCCGAAAATCGTTGGTGAAGAGCATTATCAGGTTGCGCGTGACGTGCAGCGTATCCTGCAGACCTACAAGTCCCTGCAGGACATCATCGCCATTCTCGGCATGGATGAGCTCTCGGAAGACGACAAGCAGCTCGTAGCCCGCGCCCGTCGTATCCAGCGCTTCCTGTCCCAGCCGTTCCACGTGGCCGAAGTGTTCACGGGTGCGCCGGGCAAGCTGGTTTCGCTGGAAGACACGGTGCGCTCGTTCAAGGCGATCGTTGCCGGTGAGTATGACGACCTTCCGGAAGGCGCCTTCTACATGGTGGGCTCCATCGAGGAAGCAGTCGCCAAGGCTGAGAAGATGAAGGAAGCGGCGTAAGTCGCCGACGTCGGAAGGGACCAACAGAATGCCGATCAAGGTCGAAATCATCAGCCCGGAGAAGGTTCTGGTGTCCCGCGACGTGGACATGGTCGTCATGCCGGGCGAGGAAGGCGATATCGCCGCGATGCCCGAGCATGCACCCGTGATGCTGCTTCTGCGTGGCGGCACCGTTACTCTTTATCAAGGCGAAACCCCAACGGACCATTATTTCGTCGGTGGCGGTTTTGCTGACATGACAGAGACGCGCTGCACGATCCTTGCGGATCAGGCAGTGCCCGTGACGGAAATTTCAGTCGACGCCGCTACGGCGAGACTTGAAGCCCTGACCGAAGCGTGGGAAGCCGCAGACAAGTCGGATGTTTCACGTCTCGAAGGTTTGATGTCGAAGATTCAGTCCGTGCGTGCCGAGATCGATGCCGGAGTGGGTGGCTGAAGCTCCCTCGTCACGTCATTTATCCTAAAAACCCGGTTCAGTTTTCTGAGCCGGGTTTTTTTATGGCGTGTGTATATTGTGCAGATATGTTTTCAGAATCCCGTCCTCATCACAAAGGAGCGGACCTTTTAACCCCGACCTGCTGAACCAAAACCCAAAAGACAGCGGCCTCCCGGGATAAATCCGTGAAATTGTCTCTCATACCGCCTCAGACACGGGGCAATCAGCCGCGTCCGCGATAGCCAGGAACGTCCTGAGCGGGGATCCAGACACCTTCTGGCGGCAGGCCCGTCTGCCAGAAGACATCAATCGGCATTCCACCTCTGGGATACCAGTAAGCGCCAATCCGCAGCCAGACCGGATCGAGACGTTTGACCAGTGTTTCCGCGATCGTCACAGAACAGTCTTCATGAAACGCGCCATGATTTCTGAAGCTCGTCAGATACAGCTTCAGGGACTTGCTTTCGACAATCCAGTCACGGGGAATGTAGTCGATTACCAGATGGGCAAAATCCGGCTGACCGGTGACAGGGCAGAGGGATGTGAATTCGGGTGCGGTGAAGCGCACGACATACTGTCGTCCCTTGTGAGGCGCCGGGACACGTTCCAGCTCGGCCTCTTCAGGGGACTGCGGCATCGGTGTGGATCGACCGAGTTGGGTAAGGGTTTCCCGGCCATCATTCTGCGCGGTCATGGTCTTTCTCCATTCAATCTTTCGGGCGATGTGTCACTGGCGAAGTGCTGACGTCAAGCAAGCGGACTTTCTCTTTTCAGCGGCTCTGTGTATGGAACGCTCATGGCTAAAAGTCTCCGATACAGCTTTCCGGTGCCCCGTCTTGTTACGAGCACGACTGATCTTGCAGAAACAGTCGAAAGATTCAGAGACGAGACGTTCGTTACGGTCGATACCGAATTCATGCGGGAAAAGACGTACTGGCCTGAGCTGTGTCTGCTGCAGATCGCAGGGGAGAAGGAAGTCGTCCTGATTGACGCTGTCGCCCCGGATATTGATCTGACTCCACTGACGGCCCTGTTCGATGATCAGTCTGTTGTGAAGGTTCTTCACGCAGCCCGTCAGGATCTGGAAATTTTCATGCATCTGTTTGACCGCCTGCCACAGCCCCTGTTCGATACGCAGGTTGCGGCGATGGTGGCGGGCTATGGGGATCAGGTCGGATATGACAATCTTGTCGGGGCTGTGACAGGTGCGTCAATCGACAAGAGTCACCGCTTCACGGACTGGTCAGCCCGTCCCCTGTCCCCGGCTCAGCTGGCTTACGCTGCTGCCGATGTGACCTATCTGCGTGTGGTCTATGAATCCCTGCTCAGGCAACTGGACCGGGAAGGCAGGGCCGCGTGGGTCAGTGCTGAACAGGCCGCGCTTGCCGATCCTGACAGATTGCGGGTTGACCCGGAAAAGCAGTGGGAAAAACTCCGCGCCAGGACAAGTAACCGGAGAGTGCTGGGCATTCTCAGGGCCATTGCGGCCTGGCGGGAAAGAGAAGCCCAGAACGCGAATATACCTCGGCAGCGTATGCTCAAGGATGAGAGCCTTCTGGAAATCGCGGCGACCGCGCCGGGAAATACAGACGATCTGGCTCGTGTAAGGGGTGTCAGCCGGGGATTTGCGGAAGGCAGGGCCGGACAGGAACTGTTGAATGTGGTCAGGGACGCCAGCAGGCTTCCGGACGCGGAATTGCCCAAGGTAGCGCGAAGCGGGAAAGGGTCTGACAGCCCGCGCCCCTCTCCGGCGCTGGTGGCATTGTTAAAGGTATTGCTGGCGTATCAATGCGAAAAACATGATGTTGCCCCCAAGCTTGTCGCCAGTTCCGAGGATCTTGACGCTTTTGCTCTGGACCCCGACCCGACCGGGCCGCTACTGACAGGCTGGCGTCGTGACGTTTTCGGTGAGGAGGCGCTCGCGCTGTGTGAGGGACATCTGTCTCTGGGCGTGAGTGCCGGACGGCTTCGTCTGATCCGGGCGGATGAGCAGGGCTGATCCCGCTCGGATGGAATACCTGAACGGGTGAAAAGGCTTCGGAACAGCGGCGTTACAAAGACCGCATAGGGATCAAGACTCGCTGCGGTCTTTTGACGAGTGTTGCTTGAGTATGTGTGGCGAAAATCATATTTTCGTTCAAAACTCGGAACCGGGTGCGGTCGTCCGAGAATGGGAGAGGCGTGTCATGGAATGGACAGACGAGACAATCACTCGTCTCAAGGCTTTATGGCAGGAAGGACTGTCAACGGCTGAGATCGGGCGGCAACTCGGAATTACAAAGAACGCGGTGGTGGGCAAGGCTCACCGTCTGGGGCTTCCTGCACGCCCGTCCCCGATTCGAAGGCAGGACGGAAAGACGACCACAAAGAAAGCGGGAGAAGCTGGCGAGCAGGCCAGAGCCGCATCGCCTCGCCGTTCTGCCAAGACCGGTAACACTGTCGAGGGTGTCGCGGCTCCTGAGCCTGCCGCCATCGCGACAGCCGATGCCAGTGCCGGTACGTCTGCGTCCTTTCTGGTGAAGCCTGTCGAAAAGCCGGAAGTGGTCAGCGCTGCAAAAACGGAACATGCGGCTGCAAAGCTGGCGGACATCGCCGTCAAGGAAAAGCCGGTCGAGACGCATGCGAAAGTCACAGTCCCGGCCGTCGTCAAAGCAGTTGAGGAAGAGCCGGTTGTAGAAAAAGCTCCGGCCGAGAAAAAAGCCTCTTCGGCTGCACGTCCGGCTGCCCAGCGTCTGGCTGCTGTGATGGAACCGCGTCGTCGCAGCGCTACCTGCTGCTGGCCGCTGGGTGATCCGGGAACGCCGGGTTTCCACTTCTGTGGTGCGACTCCGTTGCCGGGCAAACCCTATTGTGCGGAACATGCCGCTCTGGCTTACGTCAAGCTGCGGGATCGTCGCGACAGCGTAGCCTGATCTGGGTGCAGGAATTTCTCTGTGGGGTGGGAAGGGCGTTTATGTGCTCTCACTCCTGCACTCCCAGTGAAGAGAAGATGGACCGATAGCCTGCCTTTGCGACAGGCGGAGTCCAGGGAATGGAAACAAAAAAACCCGCCGTATGGCGGGTTTTTTCTGGTCAGAAGCACAGGTCGGAACCTGTGCTTTTCTGAGCGATCTGATCAGGCGGGTTTGTCGGTCTTGATTGCTGCGTCCTTATCGGAGAGCATTTCGAGCTGACCGGTGATCTGACCACCATCTTCAACGCGCAGACGCTTGCAGGTCGCCTTGCCGAGCAGTCGGCCGGTCGATGCAACCGTCAGATGACCGCGGACGGTCAGGGTGCCGTCAACTGTGCCTGCGATTTCCGCGTCTTCCACTTCGACGCCGCCACGGAACAGACCACCCGGAGCAACTGACAGCTCCTTGGCGTTGATCATGCTGGACTCGACGGTGCCTTCAACCACAAGGCGCTCTGCATCCTGCACAGAACCCTGAACGCTGATGCCACGGCCGACAACGAGTGTGCGGCGGTCATCACGCGGAGCATTGACTGCTGAAGGGCGCTGGCCCGGGACAATGCCCTGTCCGCCTGCAAGGGGTGCGCTCGGCGGGGTAGGGCCACCGGCTGGGGATGAGCCCGGAGTTCCAGACGTGGGAGGAAAGGGAGCACGACCCATAGATGTTGAATCCTTCGAAGGTGAGGAAGAACCAGCTGCGCTGGTTGGCGCCCTGTCCGGCTCGTCTGCTGGTGTGGGCGAAAAGATGGCGCCAGGTCCGGCTGCATCTGCTTTTGCAGGTTTGCTTTCGGAAGAACCAGAAACAGGCGACCGGGAGACGCCGGCATTACTACCGGTCGCAGGTGCGGCCGACCCGTTTGGCTGGGTCTTGGAGGCGTCAGGTTTGTGTCTCTTGAATAGCAAGAAAAACCCCGTCACTCGTGTATGGGCCGCAGGGCGACCGGATAGCTGCCAACATCGCCAGCTTCGGGATGGAAGTCTGTAACCATGTCGGCGGTCCTTCACGGTTATACGCATAAGAGACGGCGCGACAAGGGAGTTCGTTGCGTAAATATCCCAGAAAATGGCGATCGAATGGTTATCTTTGGATAGGCAGCGGAAAAGAGGGTGCTTCGGAGGCATGGACTGCGCCCGCGCATTAAGGCTAGAGAAAGCCAGCTTTTCAGTCAGCGGGACGAGTTCATGACCATCCTTTACGATCTTTGCGGCATAGGAAACGCCATCACGGATGTGCTGGCAAAGGTGAGTTTCGATTTCCTCAGCGCTCAGGGACTTGTAGCCGGGAGCATGACGCTCATTGATGAGGATAGGGTAAAGACTCTCCGGGCGGCGGTGCAGGTTGAATGTGAGACAGGTGGCGGATCAGCCGCCAATACCTGCGTGACCGCAGCCCAGCTCGGCGCCCGCGTGGCCTACCTTGGGAAGGTGTCAGGCGATACGGCCGGACAGGCGTTTGCTGAAGATATGCGTGGCTGCGGAGTTACTTTCCCATCCAAACCCCTTGATGGACGGCTCGGAGCCAATCTGGCCACAGCCAGTTGCATCGTGCTGATCACGCCGGATGGCCAGCGCACGATGTGCACGTATCTCGGAGCCTGCACACAGTTTTCACCGGAAGACGTGTTGCTTGATGTCATTGCAGCATCGTCGATCGTCTATCTTGAGGGCTATCTCTTCGATCCTCCGCATGCGCAGGAAGCCTTCCGTCGGGCAGCGACACTGGCGCATAATGCCGGACGTCAGGTTTCGCTTTCCCTTTCAGATCCGTTCTGCGTCGGTCGCCACCGTGACGCCTTTCTCGATCTGGTCAAAGGCCATGTCGATATTCTCTTCGCCAACGAAAATGAAATCTGCGCTCTCTACCAGACAGACAGATTTGAAACCGCGGCCCGGCATGTTGCGGAAGATACAAGCTTTGCGGCGCTGACACGCTCAGAGCAGGGAAGTGTGGTGATCCGTGGTGGTCAGAGAGTGAATGTCGCACCCGTTCCGACGCAGGTTATCGATACGACCGGCGCGGGTGATGCGTATGCAGCGGGATTCCTGACGGGCCTGACCTCGAACCGCTCGCTTGAAGAGTGTGGACGACTGGCTTCCCTGTCGGCTTCTGAAGTGATTTCCCATTATGGCGCCCGCCCGCTTTCCAACCCATGGAAAGACGCTGGTTTCTGAAACCCGGTCTGCCGGAGGGTTTCGCGTTCTGGATAAATTCTCCGGCGGCCGGTGCTCAGGATTGCTGACAGCCGGTCTGGTCCAGAATACGCCGTGCGCAGTCCCGCCATTGTGGGGGACGGTATGTCCTGCGAATGCGCTCTCCCCACTCGGTCAGCGCCTGCGGATGATCCAGGGTTTCAGAAACTACCCTGAAAATATCGTTGGCATTCTCCGGGTCGAAATAGCGCGTCAGTAACCCTCCGGCTTCCGGTATGGCCGTTGAGTTTGACGCAAGGCAGGGTTTTCCGGACGCAAGGCTTTCCGAGACCGGGAGCCCCCATCCTTCGGCGAGAGAGGGAAACACGGTGAACAGGCAGCCTTCATGGAGAAACGCCAGTTCAGTATCTGTGGGGCTGGCAATATGGCGTATTTTTCCGCCCAGCCATTGCATGGCCTCCAGTTGCTGCATGAGATCCGACACAAGCCAGCCCACGCGTCCGGCGAAGACCAGCGTAGGTACATTGGCGGACCCGCGCTCTTCCAGAAGCCGACGCCATACCCGTACCATCTGGATATGATTCTTGCGGGCTTCCAGCGTGGAGACGAACAGAACGTAAGTGCCGGGAGGCGGAAGAGTCTCGGGACGGCGCAATCCGGGAACGCTGTTATGCAGTGTCGTGCCCACGCCGATGCGCACCGGTTCCGATATCAGGGAAATCCGTTCCTGCCGCGCATGGTTCTGAACATCCCGCGCTGTTGCGGTGCTGGTTGTGAAAACATGGTCCGCCAGAGGCAGCACCGTCCTGTGCCAGGCCGTGAAACTCGCGATCACGCCGCGATCACACCATTCCGGATTGAAAATCGGGAACATGTCATGAATGAGCAGTCCGAACGTCATTCTACGACTGTCGCGTAACCAGCGCACTGTCCGGGCGTAATCTGAAAAATCCCAGGGGGAGCCGGGAACCAGAAATATATCGCCGGGACGGGCCAGTTCTGACAGCAGGGCGCCGGAATCCGTATGCAGGAAAGAAGCATGATGGTGTCGGGATCTGTGACGAACGGCTCTCCTGATTCGCCCAGCCAGACTGCCGGTCAGCCGGTTCAGATGCCGGAAAGTCGCGGCCTGCATGTCGGCGGATGCTTTGAGGAGAGCAAGTCGTCCTTGTGGAGGAGTGAATGGCCCAGGATCGTGGGGTGATGGAAGCGAGGTCCGGGTCTGTTCCCGTGGAACGGGTTTTTCTGCGGTTGTGGAAAAAAGACTTTTTATATCAAGCCAGCTTACGGTTTCGAAATCATACGGACCTGCAAAGCGACGTACGAATCTTATGTGTTCAGGGGCGCATTCCACAAGTGCGCGCCCGAGTTCAGAAACCACGCGCTGAATGCCGCTCGGCCTGTTGTGCTGACCAAGATAATGCAGGAGATCGGTCACATCGACCCAGAGCACGGGCATTATGGTCCGGCCTCCTGAGTGGACGTTTCAAGGCAGGCGTCCAGCAGCGTATCGGCAGAGTCTCTCCATGACGTGGCTGTGAAATGGGTTCTGATCTCGTGTTTCCAGTTCAGGAGTTTTTCCCGGTCGGAGAGAATATCCCGAATGCTCTCCACTGCGTCACTGACGTTTTCAGGATCAAAATAACGGGTGAATCGTCCGCCCGCTTCCGGCACGGACGTGGCGCTGGATGCAAGGCAGGGAACCCCCATCATCAGACTTTCCGATACAGGAAGTCCCCACCCTTCGAACAGGGATGGAAAAACGGTAAACAGACATCCCTGATAAAGATGTTTCAGTTCTGTATCTGTCGGATCAGCAATCAGTCTGATCTTGCCGTTCAGCCAGTCACTGTTATCGAGCTGCTGCATCAGGTCACGCACCAGCCAGCCGACACGCCCGGCGAAAACCAGAGTGGGGACATCCGCCGGGTTTCCGTCACTGAGGAGACGCCGCCAGACCCGCAGCAGGAAGGCATGGTTCTTGCGGACTTCCAGCGTTGAAACGAACAGGACATAGGTGCCGGGGGCAGGGAGTCCGGCCGGAGCCACTTCTGGTTCTGTCTGCATGATTCGGAAACCGGAGCCCATGGGCATCACCTGGACGGGTGCCGACAGTTGCAGTTCATGGTCTGTGACGTAATGCGCCACGTCTCGCGCCGTGGCCCGGCTGACAGCGAGAAGTCGGGAGCAGTGCGGGAGTGTGGTCCTCAGCCAGTGCTGAAAGTGCCTGACGAGAGAAGGGTCGCACCATTCGGGACGCCGGAACGGGATCAGGTCGTGGAGCAGCAGAACGGGCTGGACATCATAGCGTTCCCTTGCATGACGGAGACGTTCGCTGAACAGCGGGTCGCACCATGCTGCGCCGAGAATCAGAAAGATGTCTTTCTGTCCGGAGATAACCGTCTTTTCAGGGCATTCGGCTGTAATGTTTTCGGAGATTTCGGAAACGGGTGGAGCGTGTGGTGAGACCTGCGTCGGACGTGAGGGTTTGAAGAATTGTCGCAGCAAACGGAAGACACGGATTTGCGCGATGCCGGACGCCAGAAGAGGTTTTCCTATATCTTCCGGCATGGACTGAAATTTTGTAATCAGCGCTCTGCGGATACTCTCCCCGAAACGCGTTTGATGAAGAAGAGCCTGCCCGGTGCGGCGGCTGACGTTATGTCTTTCGGTCGTCTGGTGGGCGCCGGAGAGCGTGCTGAACAGAGCGGTGATCTCGGACCATGTGACTTCAGCAAAAGGCTCATCGTTGCGGCCACGGCGCACAAACAGGATGCGGGGCGACTGGGGGCGCCGGGCTGCGCGCACGACCAGAACGCTCAGGATTTCGTAGACGACGCGCTGGATTCCGCTTGGTCTGGGATTCGCCATCGCATACTGGAAGAGATCTTCAACATCGACCCGGATCGTGCATTGAGGAGAGGATCGTATCATAAGGCTCAGGTCTGTTGCATCGCGGGGCGAAAGGCATCCATCACCACTGGAAAGGTGTCCGTCAACCTGACAGGAGATTGAAAATATATTTGATACAAAAACGATATTTTGAGACATTTCGCGATCGCGCAGCAGTTCTCACGGCGCGGCAGCTCCACGAGGCCGTGCTCGCCATAGGCGTCATGTTTCGTGTCGGGTTGAAACGTCTGCCCGATCAGCGTGAGATCAGGCGACTTGTTCCCCGCGCGGTGGATCGCAGGACAGGTGAAGTGACGATGACCTCGTTGCGCTGTCTGGCGCGGATCGTGGTTAAATCAGGCGAGTTCTGTCGGCTGGATGGCGACAGGGCAGGCGGCTCTGTTTTGCGTCGTGTCGATCTGAGGCGACGTGCCTGTGCCGATCTGGTGGCCGCTACCCTGCTTCCTGAAAATCGTGCCGGGATGATGCCGTTTCAGTTGTGTTATCCGCAGGGCGCTCCTCCTGATGATGACCGGGCCTATGCGCTGTGGTTTGTGTCCGTGTTGCAGGGAGAGACGGAGCGCGGACTGAAGAAGTCCTGTCGAAGCGATATCTTTTTCGATGTTTATATGACTGTCGGGGAAGGTGATGTTGAGGCGGCGCAACTCACCCTTCGTTCGTTATGCGAGCAGGAAGAGGCAGTCTGGACTCTGCATATTGCCGCCTCCCGCAAGATATTTGAACATCTGCTTCCTCATCTAGGCCTGAAGCACGTCCGACGCGCCATGACGCCACTTGAAGGACAGGCTCCTTATCTGGCGTTTGTTGAGCCGGGAGATCGACTGGCAAAAGATGCTTTTGCCCGTATTGCCCCGGTGCTGGAGGCGAAGCCCGAGACTGTCCTGCTTTTCACGGATGAGGACAGGATTGATCGGGTGGGTAACCATGTCGGAGCCTGTCTGAAGCCGGGATGGAGTGATGACCAGTTGCTGACCGGGGATACGCTCGGGCAGCTCTGCGTCTTTTCCCGGCAACGTGTGCTGGACGTTGTCGAGGAACTTGATGCGGCTGATCCGTCTCCGCCCCCCGAGGGATGGCTCTATGCGCTGAAGCTTGCAGTCGTGGAGGGCGGAAAGGCGGAGCAGATTGTTCATCTGCCAGCCGTCCTGTTCCATCGTTTCAGGAACTGTTCTCGTGAAGCTTCTCCGCAATCACTGTTTCGTCGTCTGGCGGAAAAACACCTCGCGCGTCACAGGCCGGATGTCACTCTGACAGAAGCGGCCCTGACGCCGGTCGAAGCAGGCAGTCCGCAGCCTGTCCGGGTCTGTTATCCGCTTCCTCCAGCGCTTCCGCTTGTGTCGATCATCATTCCTACAAGGGACCGGCCTGATTTTCTGCAAACCTGTCTGCGTGGTCTTCTTGAGGAAACGGACTATCCGCATTTCGAAGTCATTGTGGTGGATAACGGCAGCATCCGCCCGGACATGCGGGCGCTTCTGGAAGATCTGTCCCGTCACCCGGTCGTGACCATTCTCCGGCAGGAGGGGGCGTTCAACTGGGCGCGCCTGAATAATCAGGCTGTGGCGCACAGTCGGGGCGATAGACTGCTTCTGCTCAATGATGATGTGCGTATTCTGCACCCGGACTGGCTGGACGAAATGGTGCGGCAGACCCTGCGTCCGGGTGTGGGGGTTGTGGGGGCGCGACTGCTTTATCCGGATGGAACGGTGCAGCATGCCGGGGTGATGCTGTCGCGGGATGGCGCTACGCATCTGCTGCGCGGCGCGAAAGCACAGGAGTCCGGCTACCTGAACGCGCTGGTCTGCCAGCGGGATATGAGTGCTGTCACAGGGGCGTGCCTGATGATTCGCAGGGAGGTCTTCGACCGGATCGGCGGTGTCGACGAGTCTTTCGCTGTATCCTGCAACGATATTGATCTGTGTCTGCGTGCCGGAGCGGCGGGTTGGCGGGTGGTATGGACGCCCCATGCGAGCCTGACGCATGTGGATGGGGGCACGCGGGGACGGGATGCGACCCCGGTGCAGATCCTGAGCTACTGGCTGGAGACGGCGCGGCTCGTCGCTCGCTGGTCCGGCAGGATGTCGCGTGATCCGGCGCTCAATCCATCACTGCGGGTGACGGATGATGCGCTGCTTCTGCGTTTTTCGTGTGGGCCATGGGCATGCGATGACGGGCGATCTGGCCTTCTGGGGCAATGAACAGGCAGTGAGCCGTCGTCGCGGCAGGAGGAGGTTTAGAGACTTGTTTTTGTGCCATCTTTATCGGGTTGAATGAGTCTGCTGGAGCAGAATGTGCCAAGACCTGTCCCGTCAGAAGAAAAGACGGCATTGGTGCGGAAACGGTTTAGACATGTCCTTGTCTTAGTCTCGCGCTATGGTCAGTTGAGGATAACGGGTGATGCTTGAGAGGGTAGCCATGGACGACGCAGCGGAAACAGTCGGGGCCGACAAAGGGTTCATGACCGACTATCTGCGTCAGTCAGCCGATGCAATGGCGGCTTTCGCGCAGGATGAAGCGTCTCAGGCTGTCATGCTGGACATGGGTGCCCGGATTGTCGCGGCACTGGAAAAAGGCGGTCGGTTGCTGATTGCCGGTAACGGTGGCAGCGCCGCCGATGCGCAGCATATCGCCGGAGAGTTCACGGCGCGGCTGATGTATGACCGCCGCCCGCTGAGCGCGGTCGCGCTGACGACTGACACGTCCGGCATCACCGCCATCGGCAATGATTACGGGTTTGCGGATATTTTCTCGCGTCAGGTCATGGCGCTGGGACGGGCGGGGGATGTCTTTCTCGGTATCACCACCTCAGGGCGTTCTCCCAATATCCTGCGGGCTTTCGAGGCTGCGCGTGAAATCGGTCTGGTGACGGCGGCGTTCACGGGACATGCCGGTGTGCAGGGCGCGCATTGTGACGTCACGCTCGCGGTGCCAGCCAACTGGACGCCGGTAATCCAGCAGCTTCACATCACCGCCGCGCATATTGTCTGCGGACTGGTCGAACGGGCTCTGTGTCCACGTCCGGTCGGGGTGTGAGCAGAAAACGGTGGTGACGGGCGAAGGCAGGCGTCAGTCCGGAGCGATTTCTGCTGCTCCATTGGTCGATCCGGCGGAGGAACAGGCGTTTCTGGAACGGCGTTTACTGGAGTTGCTGGAGAAGCGTCAGGCCGATGACCGGCATATTCGGGCGCTGGAAAGTCGTGTGCTCGCTCTGGAAAAACAGCTCGCGGAGGCGCGTTTTGGCCGGATCGGTCCTGTGATGCTGCTGGCGGCAAGAAAGCTGCTCGGACGATTGCGGCAACGCGGACGGCTGTAAAGGGCGGCTCTGGAAAACTGACAGGCGAGGATTTCAAACGGCTGCTTGTGGCGCTCCCTGTAAGTTATGGAGACGTGTCTGGTGAAGCTTTTTTCACAAAGCTTCAGGGACGCCGCCCTTGTGAGAAAGGCGGCGTTCAGGATCATCCGGTCGATTCACGGCAGGCGCGGGAATCAGATTTTCCCGCGCGGTCTTTCAGAGAGGCTGGAGAATATGGACCGCCAGCGGAGCGGCCAGAAGCGGTTCCAGGATGGCGGCCATTTTTTTGAAATGCGGCGTTTCCATGTGGGCCTGCAACGCCTCGCGGCTGTCCCAGCGTTCGATGAAAATCATCGTGTCGGGTGCATCGAGATCACGATGCGGTGTGTAGGCATGGTTGGTGCTTTCAGCCCGTGAGGGTGCCACGCAGGCCTTCATGGCTTCGGCAGCTTCCGCTTCCTTGCCCGCCTTGACCTTCACGATGGCTACAACTTCGATCTGAGACATTCAACAATTCCCTGATGCTGCATGGAGAGCCAGTCGGGGACCGACGGCGTATGAGGCCGAGTGTGAACGCAAACAGAATGTTCGCCAAGAGCCGCCCCTCTATGGGGCGATCACGTCCTGTCGTGTATAAGCTGTTTCATATCAGCATTGAACGCGGCACAGGGCGCCGGCGGCGTGGTTTCCACGGCATGGGAGAGAAAATGGCAGATACGTTTACAGGGTTCCCTGCATGACTCAGGATGCGGCCTTCCTGATCTTCCTTGTTTTCTGCGGCGGCATGGCCGCGCAGTGGATTGCCTGGCGATTCCATCTTCCCGCCATCGTGCTGCTTTTTGTGCTGGGACTGGTGCTGGGACCGGGGCTCGATATCCTTCATCCCTCGACGCTGATCGGTCCGCTGTTTCACCCTGTCGTCTCGCTCGCCGTGGCGCTGATCGTGTTTGAAGGTGGTCTTGCGCTGGATTTCCGACAACTCAGCGTAGCCGGTGAAGGGGTGATCAGGCTTACCCTGGTGGCGTTGCCCATCAACTGGATTCTGGGTTCCGCCGCCGCGCATTATGTCGGCGGTCTGGCATGGGGGCCTGCCTGCCTCTTCGGGTCCATTGTCGTGGTGACCGGCCCGACGGTCGTGTTGCCGCTGCTCCGTCAGGCCAAGCTGAAACCGCGTATCGCCGCCTTTCTGCGTTGGGAAGCCATCGTCAACGATCCGGTAGGGGCGATCCTCGCGACGCTCGTGCTGGAAATTCTGCTGATGAAGCCGAATGAAGGCACGTCGGTCTATTTCACCGAGATGATGCCGCATCTCCTGATCAGCATGGTCGTGGCGATCGGGCTGGGTATCGGTGGTGGCTGGAGCGTCAAGCAGCTCTTTGTCCGGGATATGATGCCCGAGACGCTCAAGATGCCGCTGCTGCTCACACTGGCGCTGGCAGTCTACGGGCTGGGCACCCTGTTCATGGACGGGGCGGGTCTCATGGCGGCGACGGTCTTCGGCATGGCGCTGGCCAACATGCGTGTGCCGGGATTGGGCGAGTTGCAGCGGATGAAGGAGAGCATGGTCGTCCTGATCGTCTCGCTCCTGTTCATTCTGCTGACCGCCGATCTTCATCGCGTCGTGCTGGCCCGTCTGTCCTGGTCCATCTTCGGGCTGACCCTTGCGATGATCTTCGTCATCAGGCCGCTGGGCATCTATCTGGCGACGCTGCGGAGCGGCCTGAGCTGGAGCGAGCGGATTTTTGTCGGCTGGATCGCACCACGCGGTATTGTCGCGGCGGCCGTGGCTGGCGTGTCCGGAATTCGGCTGAGCGAGGCGGGTTTCGCCAGTTCAGAATTCGTCATGCCCGCTGTGTTCGCGCTCATTGCGGCGACCATGCTGCTGCATGGATTTTCGCTGCGACCGCTGGCGCGAAAGCTGAAACTGACTCTCTCGAATGTGCCCGCGCTGGCGATTGTCGGGGCTAATCCCTGGACGCGCAATCTGGCTGAGGTCGTGGTCAAAGCCGGAACGCCGGTGACCATGGTCGATACGGCGGCGCGGGGACTGGTCCCGGCGAAACGGGCGGGCATTCCGGTGTTGCACGCCGAGATGCTGTCGGACGCCGGCGCGGAGAGTCTGGAGGAGCTGCCTGCGGACTATCTGATCGCGGCCACTCCGGACGCCATCTATAACGGCATGGTCTGCGCCCATCTCGCACCGCATTTCGGACGGGCGCGTGTCTATCAGGTGAGTCCGGGCCTCAAGAAACTTGATGAATATCGTGGTCTCAGTCGGGATGCGCGCGGCAAGCTGCTGGGAGAGCCGGAGTGGAATTTCACGCTTCTGGATACACTCTATCAGGATGGATGGCGTTTCGCGGCGTTGCCGGTCACGCCTGAAACCGAAGCGGAACTCTCACGACATGCTAAAGATCGCCTCGATTTCCTGACCCTCCGGCCGGGCGGCGGGATTTCGATTCATTCCGCCGAAGAGAGGCAGGCCGCCCCGCCGACTGCCGACGAAGTGATCATCGCGCTGGTTCCGCCCACACCCACTGTTCCGCCGGTTACGACAGGGGTTCAACCGTAATCGAGGCAAGGCCCATTGCGAGGGCTTCCCGAAGATCGGCTTCAGTCAGGGCGATGCAGCCTTCCGTGGGGGCTCTGTCCGGCGACTGGAGATGCAGAAAGATTGCTGAACCACGCCCTGCTTCGGGCGGCTCGTCATTATAACCCAGCACGCCGATGATGTCGTAGACATGATCCTCGCGCCACAATTCTTCGTGACGAGCTGGATGAGGCAGCGTGATCTGCCGGTTGTAATCGGCATGTGACACGTCATCACACCATCCGTCCTGCCGGGTGATCGGCTCAAGCAGCAGGCGTGAGCCGTCCGTATGGACCGGCCCGACTAACGGGCGGGAAATACGGTCGGCGCGGTAGAACAGCTTCCGCAGCGGGAAGGTGCCGATGGGGGTGGCGTGATCGCCTTCTTCCTTGTGGTGGGTGACGCCCGCAGCGCCGATGACAGCCGGGAAAATCCGGTTTGCGCAATGCAGTTGTGCAGTGCAGCCGCTTTCAGGAATGAGTGTCGCATGTATCATGACAATGGGTCCGGTTTCAGGTGAAGCTGACGGGCTTGTGAAAGGCCATGTGTTGCGGTGAAGCCGGAGCAGCGTCATGGAGGGGCCGGTTTTCCGACAGAAGGCCCATATTTTCTATCGGTCCGTGCTTATATCGGAATGAGGGCAGAGTGGAATTGGCGTTATCCTCTGTTTCATGCCAGTCTGTCACGACGCCGTGAAGCGGAGGCTCGACATTCTCTCCCGCCGGAGGGGGGAGTGATTCGGTTGCCTCTTGCTGTAATGGTCAAGGGCGCTTACTGAGCCCGCAAAAAGAAGAGGTAGTGAATGTCGGGCGCACGTCCAATCCTGATCGTTGATGATGACCAGACGCTGCGACAGATGCTGGTTGAGCAGCTTCAGGTCGAGGGTGAGTTTCAGGCTGTGGAAGCCGATTCCGTTGCGGCTGCATGGGAGGCTCTCAGAGCCCCGGATGCCCGCTTCGACGCCATTATTCTTGATGTGACGCTTCCGGATGGCGATGGTCGTGACTTCTGCGTCGAGCTGCGTCGGGCAGGCTTGCGGATGCCGATCATCATGTTGACCGGGTCGGATGACGAAGCCGATATCGTCCGTGGTCTGGATGCCGGTGCGAACGACTATGTCGCGAAACCGTTCCGTATCGCGGAACTGCTGGCCCGTCTGCGCGCCCAGCTCCGCATCTTTGAAAACAGCGAAGACGCGGTCTTCACTGTCGGCCCCTACACCTTCCGTCCCTCCGCCAAGCTGCTGGTCGAGACGATCCGCAACAAGCGTATCCGTCTGACTGAAAAAGAAGCGGCGATTCTGAAGTTTCTCTATCGCGCCGGTACGCGTCCCGTGCCACGTCAGGTTCTGCTGAATGAAGTCTGGGGCTACAATGCCGCCGTGACGACGCACACGCTTGAGACACATATCTATCGTCTGCGCCAGAAAATCGAACCCGATCCTTCCAACGCGACGCTGCTGATTACGGAAGGCGGTGGTTACCGCCTTGACCCGGAAGGCGGCATTTCAGCCGTCTGATGAAAATCCGCTCTTTCCTCTGGAGAGAGCGGATTTTTTTTAAAGTGGCACAGGGTTTTTGAGAGTTTTATTTTGGATCGATTGTCTTGATAAGATAGTGGTACATATCGCTACTGATTGAAAATAGTTTCTTGATTTTCTTTGTTGGCGATACCTTTTTCCATACGCTGATTCCAGTATTTCCAAGGGAATGCAGTATCTTCTACAGAAATAAATGCTACGTCTGCATCGTCCTGGAATTTATTTCGCGTTTTCACGAGAATTTCTTCTCGAATGATGCCTAGAAAACGAGGGGGATGCCATGATTCGTCTATGATTTTATTTTTTTGTAATATTTCAATTGCAGGAATATACCATCTGTTTTTGCGTTCTGTAATTTTCTTTATTAAACTTGTAATGCTTGAGGCTTCTGATACCTCCACAATAATAATTTCTTTTTTAGGCAAGTCGAGCGCTACAAAGTCCGGGCAACTTCCTCCGTTTTTCAGCTCTTTATCGTATGCGATGGCAAACTGGGGGGCGATAAACACTTTCCCGTCTAAAGTGAGGTAGGTCGCGGCATTGGATTCAGCATCTGGCATGCTTCGTAAATCCTTTTGTATTTTTGGAATGCTAAGCTCTCAAGATTTGTCTCATCTTTTGTTTTCCTACTCAAGTAATTTATCTGCCTTAAAGTGATGTATATAAATTAAGACAATGCTCCCTCCTGAGTTCTGGAGGGAGCAGGCAATATCTTTATTTCGGTTGCAACGTGCAATCAGAGGCGACCGGCTGGTCTGCCATCACGGCTTTCGTGAAAATAGCTGAATCTGCAAGTGACGCATTGACCGTCTGATCGTGATTCAGGCCCTTGTAGACATGTGCCTGAACAGTTGTTCCAGCAGCGCAGGCAGCCTTGACCAGACCAAACTGAAGGGGTGGCGGAACATCCCGATCCAGTTCCCCCGTTCCCATGAACAGGGGCCGGGAAAGCTTGAGGGTCGGATATTTCATTGCGATCAGGGCGGGCGCCAGCGCCTTCGAGAAGTCGGGCTTCAGGGTGTTGCTGAAGTTGAGCCCGTCTTTCTTCACCTTGTCCATCAACTCATGGACGCAGAGATCGGCCGCCGCGCGATAGGCTGGCATGGCTTTGGCGGTGAAGGCGCTTTCAGGTCGGAAGGCCGGATCGTACCCGGACAGACCCTGCGCGAGATACAGGGTGTAGACCATTACCGGATCATACCCTGTGTTCGCCTGCGCCGACGCGGGAGCCGTCGTCATTTTCTGAAGCAGTTCGGCTGTAATATAGGGGGCGCCTGTGGCGACAGTGCCACGGATATTCAGATCAGGAGCGTAGGTCGGCGCGAAAGCGGCTGCCGCAAAAGCAGCGCCACCACCCTGTGATTGTCCCACGAGCATGATTTTATTCTGTAGACCCGGGACACCTGCGAGGGCAGCACGCACTCCATCCAGAACGCTGTAAGCCTCGACACGAGTATTGAGATAGGGATGTGTGCCGGGTGTCCCCAGACCCTGATAATCGGTTCCCACCACAGCAAAACCCCGCTTCATCCATTCGGAGAGATAGTGACGGTTGCGTTCGGAGTAGGGGTTGTCAGAGGGCGCACAGCGGTCAGCTACTCCCACGGTTCCATGTGCCCAGGCGACGATAGGCCACCCTCCTTCCGGAGGGTGACCGGCTGGCAGGATGACTTCCTCTGTCACGGGAACAAGTCCTTTGCCCGTCACGCCATTGGTGGAAAGATAGGTGATCCGGAGGGATTTTCCCGCGTCAGGCAGACTGTAGGCGGCGGGCAGTGTTTCAGACGCGGAGAGAACGCCGGGTCTGGACTGGGAAGAAGGCGCCTCTGCGTAAGCATTGAATGCCAGGGCCGCAAGGCAGATGCCTCCAGAAAGGCTGGCCGCCATACGAGGGTAACCACGAAAAAACATGAGGTGTCCTTTCTGAAAATGTCACAGCACTGACTACGCATTGAAAATTTAACTTATCATTGATAAGATTCTTCCGTGGTTTTTTTGTCAAGGAGTGTGGCGGACCGGATGGCTATGGAGGCACGGTTCAGATGGAACCGCAGAAAGTGAAGAAAAACTATCATCACGGAGATCTGCGCGCCGCGCTTCTGCGGTCGGCCCGTAAGCTTCTGGAAGAGCAGGGTGTTGCTGCTCTCGGACTGCGGGCGATTACGAGACGGGCCGGGGTTTCATCTGCCGCCGCCACACCGCATTTCGGTAATCTGACGGGGCTTCTGAGCGCCCTTGCAACGGTTGGGTATGAAGAACTTGCCGCCGCTCTTGAGCCGGCTCTTGCGGAAGGAACGCATGCCACCGGACTTGTCTATGTGCGCTTTGCCATTGGCAATCCCGGGCTGTTCACCCTCATGTTCCGAAGCGATGTGATTGACCGCGCCGACCCTGCTCTGGTCGCGTCGTCAGACCGCACATCCCGTATGTTCACACAGTTGATTGATGAGCTTGCGGAACGACAGCCACAGCAGACAGAGGCGGGAACCCGTGCGGCCCTGTGGGGTAAGGTGCATGGGCTTGCCGTGCTGGCAATCGACGGATTGCTGGATGCGCTGTTGACCAGTCGAGGAGAAGGATTGTCACTGGAGGATCTTCTCGAAGATGCCTTGCGGTAAGAAACGGATCTGTCGTTTTGCAGTCCCTTATATTGATCGTGAGCTGAGGGTATGGCCTCTACAACATCCTCAGGATCGGACAGGAGAAAACGTTTCAGGAAGGTGGTGAGGATGGCCGAACATCTCCCGTGTCACGATCGGCCCAGCAGAAGAGATGCAGCGTTTCAACCAGCAGGTGGAGCGGATTTTCCGGACCTGGGGACGGTCGAACGCGGGTTAAGCTCCCAGATCCAGCATTACCGGCACATGGTCTGAAGGCGAGGTCCAGTCCCGTGCCTCCCGGATGACCTGCATGCCGTGGAGAGCATCCTTCAGATCCGGCGTTACCCAGATATGGTCCAGCCGTCGGCCACGATTGGAAGCGTTCCAGTCGCGGTTGCGATAGGACCACCATGTGTAGAGTTTTTCGGTCGGTGGCACGAAGTGGCGCATCGCATCGACGAAGCCTGTGTCGAGCCAGGCATTGAGGCGGGTCGTCTCCGGCGGGGTATGGCTGACGATCTTGAGAAGCTGCTTGTGGCTCCAGACGTCATGCTCAAGCGGGGCGATGTTCAGATCACCGACAATCACCGTGCGCTTGCGGTGATGGGTCTGGAACCACTCGGTCACCTGATCTACGAAAGCCAGCTTGTGGGCGAATTTCGGGTTTTCCTCGACATCCGGAATGTCGCCGCCTGCTGGCACATAGAAATTGTGGATTTCGACCGGCCCATGCTCGCCAGCAACGCTGGCCGCCGCGTGACGGCAATCGCCGCGCTCACACCAGTCGGGCGCATCCGGAACCGGCGACAGCGGATGACGGGAGAGAATCGCCACGCCGTTATAGCTCTTCATGCCGCGACGGACCTGATGAGTATAGCCCAGTTCGGTCAGCGCCTCGGTCGGGAACAGTTCGTCCGGAACCTTGGTTTCCTGAAGGCAGATCACGTCAGGGCGCAGTTGCCTGTCCAGCTCCGCAAGCAGCGGCAGACGGAGGCGAAGCGAGTTGATATTCCAGGTCACGATACGCATGGGGCGTGGTGGATCGCCCAAATGACACGCCGAGGCAAGGGGGATTCTGTCGGGTCTGGTCAGCGCTGTGTCTCGCAGGGCACAGTAGGGACGGCCCCGCAGACGGGCGCACTCTTGCAAACTCCCGATACGGACCCGATTTCTCAGTCATGACATCCAATTCCAGCCATCAGGCCGCTCCCGCACCGATTACCGAGGCGGTGCTCGCCCTCCATCACTCGCTGCTCACGCTCGACAGCCATATCGATATTCCGTGGCCGGACCGTGACGACGCGTTTCTCGATACGCCGGATCGCTTTGTCGATTTTCCCAAGATGCAGCGCGGGCATCTCTCGGCAGGCTGCTTCGTCGCCTATCTGCCGCAGGGCAAGCTGGACGCGGAAGGACATAAAGCCGCACAGGCGCAGACCATCGCCATGCTGGAGGCGATCAACCGGATGCAGGGTGCGCGCAACGGCATCACTGCCCGCGTCTGCCCGACGGTGGATGAAATCGAAGCCGCGTGGCGTGACGGAGCGCTGGCGGTCGTGCCGGGTGTGGAAAACGGTTACGGCATGGGCGACGACATCGGCATGCTGGCGAAGTTCAGGGCGCTCGGGGCGCGCTATGTCACGCTGACCCACAACGGGCACAACGCGCTGGGCGATTCCGGTCAGCCGAACCGGACGCTGGGTGACCCGGTGGCGATGCATGGCGGCCTGTCCGCGCTTGGGCGGGAGGCCATTGCCGAAATGAACCGGCTCGGCATGCTGGTGGATGTCTCCCACACTGGTCGCGAGACGATGTTGCAGGCGGTCGAGGTGTCCTCGGTGCCGGTGGTGGCGACCCATGCCTGCGTGAAGGCCCTGTGCGATCACCCACGCAATCTGGACGATGTGCAGCTTGACGCGCTGAAGGCCGGCGGCGGCCTGATCCAGATCACCGCGATCGGGGGATTTCTCCGTCCCCGTGCGGAGCTGGGCGGTCGTCGGGCGACGGTGGCGGACTACATGGATCATCTCGATTACGTCGTGAAACGGCTGGGGGTCGAGTATGTCGGGATTTCGTCGGATTTCGACGGTGGCGGCCAGCTTGAAGGATGGGAAAACGCAGCGGCGTCGCCCGCGTTGACAGCGGAACTGATGCGTCGTGGATACGATCGCAGCGAGATCCAGGCGTTCTGGGGAGGCAACTTCCGACGGCTTCTTCGCAAGGGTGAGGAAGCCGCTGAAAAAGGGGTGTGACAGGGGTGGATTCGCCTCTGTGAACAAACCGGGACCGCTGCGTGACACGGCGATCAGAATGGGATCGCCGATTTTGTCCACCTCCGGGATTGACTCCCTGTATTTCTATTCACTTTTGTCGATTCGACCCTGCGGGAAAAGTGTTCAGGTGATAAAAATAAATAAAAACAGCAAGTTAAGTGCTTTGATTAAAAAATATGCAATCCAAGGTTCGAGGCGGAAGACCGGGGGGTGCATCAATCTGTCATCTTTCCTTCCACAAAGTTATCCACATGTTCGGTGGATGAATATCCCATGACAGAGGAAACCCTTGGGGCGGCTGCGAAAATACCGGAGTCACCAGCAGTTGCGCCGTCACTGACCGGTGTGGAGGTCATCCAGACCGCTCTGAAGACCATGCCGCTGTCGCCCGGCGTCTACCGGATGATCAATACGAAGGGCGAAGTGCTCTACGTCGGCAAGGCGCGGGCGCTGAAGAAGCGCGTGACCTCCTATACGCAGATTGCCCGCCTGCCTGAACGGCTGCGCCGGATGGTGTCCGAGACGGCGTCCATGGAGATCGTCACGACCCATACGGAGGCCGAGGCGCTTCTGCTTGAGGCCAACTACATCAAGCGCATGAAGCCGCGCTTCAACATCCTTCTGCGCGACGACAAGAGCTATCCATGGCTCATGCTGACCGGCCAGCATGAGTTTCCTCAACTCGCCAAACATCGCGGCAAGATGGACAAGGGTGCGAGTTACTGGGGACCGTTCGCCTCGGCATGGGCCGTCACCCAGACGATCAACATCCTGCAGCGGGTGTTTCAGCTGCGGACCTGCTCGGACTCCGTGTTTTCATCCCGTACGCGGCCCTGCCTGCTGTTCCAGATCAAGCGGTGCTCGGCGCCGTGCGTCGACCGGATCAGCCAGGAGGATTATGGCCATCTTGTCACGCAGGCGAAGGAGTTTCTTGCGGGCGAAGGCGCTGCGTTGAAAGCGCAGTTCGCGCAGGAAATGGAGCAGGCGGCGGAGACGCTGGATTACGAGCGGGCAGCGATCCTGCGTGATCGCATCAGGGCGCTGGCCAGCATGCAGGACTCGACGGTCGTCAATCCGTCCGGCATCCGCGACGCCGATGTCATCGCGGTCTGGCAGACGGCGGGGCAGGCCTGCATTCAGGTATTCTTCATTCGTGGCGGCCGGAACAATGGCAACCGGGCTTTCTATCCCGCCCATACGAAGGACGAGACGGACGCCGACATCCTCGCGGCTTTCCTGACGCAGTTCTATGACGACAAACCTCCGCCAGCCCTGCTGCTCGTGAATCGCGAGCTGGAGGAAGCTCCGCTGCTGAGCGAGGCGCTGGGGATCAAGCGCGGCCACAAGGTCGAGATCCTGCGACCTCAGCGTGGAGAGCGTCGGGAGGTGGTGGAACACGCCGAAACCAACGCCCGCGAGGCGCTGGAACGCAAGCTGGCCGAGAGCGCCGGACAGGCGAAGCTGCTGGATGGGGTGGCGAAGGTGTTTGACCTCGCTGAGCCGCCCAGCCGGATCGAGGTTTATGATAACAGCCACATCATGGGGACGAACCCCTATGGCGTGATGATCGTGGGCGGCCCGGAGGGCTTCGACCGGCGATCCTACCGGAAATACAGCATCAAAAGCGGCATCACGCCGGGCGATGATTTCGGCATGATGCGCGAGGTTCTGGAACGTCGCTTCGGCCGCGCACTGAAGGAAGCAGCGGAGCAGGGGCGGGAGAAGTCCGCCGACTGGCCGGATGTGCTGTTGATCGATGGTGGTGCGGGCCAGCTTTCCGCCGTGCAGGGTGTTCTGGATACTCTGGGCGTCCGGGATGTGAAGCTGGTGTCGATCGCCAAGGGGCCGGACCGCAACGCCGGCCGGGAATGGTTCCACACGCTTGACGCGCCGCCTTTCCAGCTCGAACCGCGCGATCCGGTGCTCTACTACCTCCAGCGGCTGCGTGATGAGGCGCACAGGTTCGCCATCACCACGCACCGTGCCGGCCGATCCAGGGCGTTTGTGAAGTCGGAGCTGGATGAAATTCAGGGTATCGGGCCGACCCGCAAACGGGCCTTGCTGAATCACTTCGGGTCGGCGCGGGGAGTCAGCCAGGCGGGACTGGCGGAGCTGGAGGCGGTGTCCGGCGTGAATCGCGAGACGGCCCGCGCCATCTATGGTCATTTCCATCCCGACTGGACACCGGCCTGACGGGAACGCGCGCTTTTGCTCCTTACTCCGGTTTGTCTCATGGAGGGAGAGTGGCGAGGGCCGGGAGTGGAGGGGTTTCCTTGGCCCATACAGGTTTTCAAAGTCAGGGAACTCTGGTGCCGGGGAGGCTTTCTTCCTGATAAAAAAGGCAGATGTTCAGCTCTGTCCCGTTCCTGTTCGCGACAAAGTGGAGTAACGTGGTCCTCATGATAACGGATCTGCCGAATCTTCTGACGCTGTCGCGGATCGTCGCCATCCCGGTTCTGGTCGCGCTTGTGGCGCTGAATCGTGCGGAAGCGGCTGCGGGCGCGTGTCTGCTATTCATTGCGGCGGCGGTGACGGATTATTTTGACGGCCATCTGGCCCGGTCACGTCAGATGCAGTCGGATCTCGGACGTATGCTGGACCCGATTGCCGACAAGCTGCTGGTCGGCGCGTCCCTGATGGTGCTGGCGGGGCTGGGGAAACTGACCTATGGCGCGCTCTGGCCTGCCATAGTGATTCTGTGTCGTGAGATTCTGGTCAGTGGTTTGCGGGAATATCTGGCCGGCACGCGCATCAGCCTGCCCGTCACGCGTCTGGCCAAGTGGAAAACCGGTTTCCAGATGACGGCTATCGGGTTTCTTCTGGCCGGTGACAGCACAGGCGTCCTGCTGCACATGCCCTGGTTGCCGGTGAGCCTCATGGGATCGGTAATGCTGTGGGTTGCGGCTGTCCTCACGTTGATGACGGGATGGGATTATCTGGTTGCCGGATTGCGGCATGTGGAAAAAGCCGGGGGGGCGGAAAAAACGACGGTCTGAGCGTGACCTGTTCGCCACGCTTCATCACTCTCATGATGTGAGAATGTGAAAGAACATGAGTTTCAGGTAAGCTGGAATTTACCTGTGGCTGTCACGCTTGTATCAAAGACCGCACTACGCGGACCATCTGGACGAGGAAGTACTTATGCGGAAAGCCGCTCTTGTAGCGTCATTACTGGTGTTGAGCGGTTGTTCCGGCTTTGACAAATGGCTTACCGATACGGCGACACTCCCGGGCGCCAACCCTAACGAGCCTCATGGAGAATCGGAGACGTTGCGGCGTGTCCGTGGCTATGCCACGACCGAGACGCCGCTTCTCCCGGAAGCCGGGAATATCTGGCCAGGCGCGCCGAAACCGTTGCCTTCTCTTTCGGATGTCGCATCCGACCATGACGCCCAGACCGCGGGTGGTGTTGGTGGCGATCTTCCGGATGGGGGCAAACTCTCCATCGGCGAAGACTTTCAGGATTCTTTCTCGGGTGCAGGCAAGTCCGCGGCTCTTCCCAGCGTAGAACCGGATGTCGCGTCCAAATACGGTGGTGGGAAGTCGGCCAGTTCCACCATCGAGATTCCAAACGGTGACGGCACGACGACACTCATCAATCCGGACGGTTCAATCCGGACGGTGAAGACGTCTTCCCTGCATCATGAGACTGCGCATCATGACACTGCCGCACACGGCGCGAAGGATGCCGTGAAGAGTGAGGCTTCCTCTCCTGCAAAGGGCGAGAAGGATATCGTTGTCCCCGTTGCGCCTCTGCTTTCGACTGATCCTGCATCCGGACACTGATCAGGGTTCTTTACGCCAGCCCCATTACGTTCTGGCGTAAAGATCGGATAAGATGGCGTCTGTTGCTGCCTGACGGCTGAACGTCAGTCCGGGTTTCCGGAATATGTCAGGCAGTCAGAACAGGGATTCGGCATGAATGATACCGTGACAGTGCTCTATTTCGCCGCCTTGCGTGAGCAGGTCGGGCGAAGCAGCGAAGCGGTGGCTCTTGCTCCGGATGTTCTGACGGTAAAAGATTTCCTGACGATGCGACGTCAGGAGGATGCCGCTTTTGAAGCAGTTTTTTCTCAGTCTTCCCGCGTGCGTGTGGCTGTAAACAAGGTCATTGGAGACCTTTCGACCCCCATCCAGAATGGCGATGAGATTGCCTTTTTCCCTCCCATGACCGGAGGGTGACGTCTTATGTCCAGACAGGAAAACACCAGTAGAATTCGTATCGTGGTACAGTCTTCACTGTTCGACATGGGGGCGGAAACCTCACGACTGCTGGCTCTCGGCCCCGGAATTGGCGGTTTGGGTTCTTTTCTGGGCGTGGTGCGGGGCGGCGACGGGCTGGTCGCTCTTGAGCTGGAGCACTATCCCGGCATGTGCGAGCAAAGTCTGGCGGTTCTGGCCGAGGAAGCGTTGCTGCGTTTCAGCCTGATCGGATGCACGATCATTCATCGTGTTGGCCGTCTTGCTGTCGGAGAGCCCATCGTTCTTGTGCTGGCCGCAGCTGCGCATCGTGGCGAGGCACTGGATGCGACGCGCTTTCTGATTGACCGTCTGAAAACAGGCGCGCCGTTCTGGAAAGCCGAAGAGTTTTCTGATGGCCGGCGGGTCTGGGTTGAAAGTCGACAGGAAGATGAAGCTGCTGCCGCTGGGTGGTAAAGCGCGATAACCGTTATATAAAAAATAACGGAATTTTTGAGGGCTTTTTCAAAGACGATATTTTCTGAAACTGTTTGGGAAAATATCGGGAAAAACAACTTTGCGCCCAACAGCCTGCCGGAAATGTCTCGTTCAGAGTCTTCGCATTGAGATGCCATATGAAGTTTGATGTATGGCAAACGAAGGATAACAAAGATCCTTCTCCGCGAAGCTCCGCACGGCGGACATCGCCGCAGCACCTTTTCCATACTATACGGTGAGCACCGTCCGGACAACCTGTGTCAGAACCTGCAACTGTTCTGGTTTGATGGTGAAAGCAGGTGTCAGGTAAACGATATTCCGGAAAGGTCTGATCCAGACATTCTCGGCGATGAAGCGTGTTCGCAGAGCAGCCGGATCAGCGATCCTGTCCAGTTCCACCACGCCGATAGCGCCCATGACCCGTACGTCCTTTACACCCGGCAATGGGCGGCAGGGCTCGAGTTGTTCCCGCAAAGCTGTTTCGATGACGGCGACCTGTTCAAGTCGGGGTTCCTGTTCGAACAGGTCGAGTGACGCATTCGCGCAGGCGCAGGCCAGCGGGTTGGCCATGAAAGTCGGGCCATGCATCAGGGCATGTTCAGGATTGTCGGAGAGAAACGCTTCATAGACATGACGCCGCGCAACGGTCGCAGCCAGCGCCATCGTGCCGCCGGTGAGGGCCTTGGACAGTGTGATGATGTCGGGGACGATCCCCGCCCGCTGACAGGCAAACATGCTGCCGGTCCGGCCAAAGCCGGTAAAGATTTCGTCCAGGATCAGCAACAGCCCGTGCCGGTCGGCGGCGTGCCGCAGGTGGCGCAGCACTGCGGGGGCGTGAAACAGCATGCCGCCCGCGCCCTGAACCAGAGGCTCGACAATGATGGCCGTGATTTCATGGGCGTGGGCGTTCAGAAATGCCTCAAAAGCCGTCGTTGTCGCCTCATCCTGCGGCAGGTCGATGACATGCTGGGCGGGCATGACCCCGGCAAACAGATGGTGCATCCCTTCTTCAGGATCGCAGATCGCCATCGTGGCCAGCGTGTCGCCATGATAGCCGCCCCTGAAGGCAAGCAGCTTCGTGCGACCGGTCTCTCCGCGATTGAGGCGATACTGGATCGCCATCTTCATCGCCACCTCGACGGCGACGGAACCGGAATCCGTATAGAATACCCGTTCCAGATCGCCCGGCAGCAGGGCAGCCAGTCGGGAAGACAGCCGTAGCGCGGGTTCATGCACCATGCCGCCGAACATCACATGTGGCATCCGGGCAAGCTGGGCTTCGGCGCAGGCGCGGATGTGGGGATGATTATAGCCGTGGCATGCCGTCCACCATGCCGCCACGCCGTCCACCAGAGAACGTCCGTCTTCGAGAGTGATCCGGCTCCCTTCCGTCGCCCGTGCCGCCAGCGGCGCGGGGGCTGTCTTCATCTGGGAATAGGGAAGCCAGATATGCGGCAAACCGTCTTCGTACCAGTCAGGGGAGGTCAAGGCAGGGCTTCCTTTCGGAGGGGATCGCATGCGTTTATCCTCATACCAGTGAACCGGAGGATTGCCATTTCTGAAGAAAGGCTGAGGCTGGATTGGCAGGGATCTGCGCAGTATGTGGTGGCCTGCGGCTCTCTCCCGACTCTGTCGATCTGTCGAACGAAACGCGAGGAGCGCATCCTCTTTCTTGCCTCTATGGGACTGAAGAGAACATCAGAGAGATCGGTCTCATCCCGGCAGTCTCGTTTCCTGAACAAGCAGGATGAACATTCTGCGGCCGTCAGAGACAGCCTAAAGGAGGCGTCCCTGATGGCCAGATAAAAGCGTTTTCCAGTCTTCAGAACCCGGTCATGAGGACCAGGATGAGGTTGAAATCTCTCACCATGCAGAATGTTTTCGGTGCTTCAGGGCACCAGAACAGTCGCAGTCGCCGTGCAGGCGATCCCTTCTTCGCGCCCTGTAAAACCGAGACGCTCGGATGTGGTCGCTTTCACCGAAATCCGGCCCACATCCACCTGAAGCAGCGAGGCCAGACGCTCGCGCATGGCCTGTGCGTGCGGGCCGATCTTTGGGCGCTCACAGATCAGCGTCAGATCGGCATTGACCAGCATGCCGCCCTTCCTGCGGATCAGTTCACCTGCATGAACGAGGAAGCGGGCGCTGTCCGCGTCCTTCCATTCGTTCTGGCTGGGCGGGAAGTGACGACCGATATCGCCCTCCGCCAGCGCGCCGTAGATGGCGTCGCAGAGCGCATGGATGCCGACATCGGCGTCCGAATGACCGGCGAGGCCGCGATCATGCGGGATAGTGATGCCGCACATGATAAGCGGACGGCCTGCCTCGAAGGCGTGAACATCGTAGCCGAAACCGGTACGGGGAAGCAGTGTCGGGCCAATCAGGCGTTCGAGGCGCACCAGATCCTCCTCATAGGTCAGCTTGATATTGTCTTCGGAACCGGGCGTGAGCGCCACGCTGAAACCGGCGGATTCGAGCAGCAGGGCGTCGTCCGTGGCAGAGGAAACGCCTGATTTTTCAGCGGCGCGATGCAGGTCGAGCAGGATCGTAAAACGGAAGCCCTGCGGCGTCTGGGCACGGAACAGATCCTTGCGGGGCACCGTGTCCGTGATGACGCCCCCTTCGCCGCGCTTGAGCGTATCGGCGACCGGTACAGCCGGAATGGCGCCCGGATGGTCCTCCAGTCCCTTGAGCACGCCTTCGATCACGGAGGCGGTCACATAGGGTCGTGCGCCGTCATGCACCAGCACGACATCCGGACGCTCGGCTTCCGGGAGAGCGGCCAGCGCCTCAAGCCCGGCGCGGACACTGTCCTGACGCTCCCTGCCACCGGCGACCGGCGGCAGGGTCAACATGCCGTCCAGTGCTTCGGTCAGCGACGCGGGATCACCCACGGGCTGGATCAGCGCGACATGAGGGGCCAGCGCCTCGGCGGCGTGGCGAATGACAGGACGACCGGCAAGCGAGATGAACTGCTTGGCGGTGGTGGAGCCGGTTGCGGCGGCGTAACGGCTGCCGGTCCCGGCCGCGAGAAGAATGGCGGCGACACGCATGATGGGGCAGGAATGGGCGGAGGAGCGGCGCACGTCAAGCCGGTTCGGATCGTTCGGGCCAACTTCGCCCGCTGAGTCCCTGTTCAGGGACGAGGGCGGGGCAGAGTGGCGGCTTCTTCATTCCGAAGATCAACCACCCCATTTACGCTGAAAGGGTGACGTCTGACCTGATAGCGGCCACCTCCTTCCACGGACTTCAGGAAGGTCAGATCATGGCGTTGTCCCGCGGCTGCGGCCGCGTTTGCGGGGAGGTCGACCCAGACCGTCGCGGGGAAGGGGAAAGGCCGGAAGCACCATTCATTCCCGACATCAGGTTCCAAAAGACGCCCCCGTTCGATGGCGTGGCGGACCAGAATATCCCTGTTATGTTCGCGTGTCGTGACAATCACATGGTCTGTTCCCGTGCCGGGAAAATGACCGCCGCCGGAAGCGCGGTAGTTGTTGGTCATGACAGCGAACATCTGGTCATCCGCGATGCGCTGCCCACCGAGACGCAGATCGTGGATGCGTCGGGTGGACGAATCGATAAGGCGTCCCTGTTCGCAATAACGACGACGCGATCCCACGTCGATCGTATAGGTAAGCGCACCGCTCACGGTGTCTCCCATGATCACATCGAACGTATAAACCGGGGGCGTCAGATCCAGCAGCGGCTGGGCGTTTTCTTCTCCCGACACGATATGATTGAAGACGACCGCGGCGCGTTCCAGCCACTCCCTCAGTTCAGCGCCGCTGCACCGCACGACGCTCAGCGTGTTGGCGAAAGGGTAAATACTCACCAGATCGCGTAAGGTCAGTTTGCCCGGAGCAATATTCACGAAGGCGTCCGTGGCCATGGCCCCCGCATGGAACGGGGCTGCGGCGGACAGGAGAGGCAGGTTTTCCCACTCCGTTCCGGCCAGCAGGTGGTGTCCGAACGCCAGTTGCGCCGCGTTCACCAGCTTCAGACACGGGTCTGGCCCCAGAAAAGTGAACCAGCTGTTCAACGGGGTGGATGTCCAGCCGACAGGCTCCTCCATCCAGGCCATGGTCGCCTCATGTTCCGGCTGCACCTCCCTGATGATGGCGGGGTCTTCCTGAACGAGCGCATGGGTGAGCCCTTCTTCCCGGCGACAGACGGGGCGGGCTTCGACATGGAAATCCTCACAGAGCCAGCCTTTTTCCGTCTGCCGGAGCATCAGGTCGATCACCCCCAGATGGCTGCCCCAGAATCCTGGCATGACAGCGGGTGTGCCATGCAGGGTGCCCGCTACAGCGTCCACATGAGGAAGATTCTCGTGATCGGACCCCGGAAAGACATGATGGGTATGGCCCAGCAGCAGCGCGTCTATTCCCTCGATTTCCGCGAGGTAGAGCGCCGCGTTCTCATCGCCGCCCTGCCGTTGCTCCGTGGAAATGCCGCAGTGGCAAAGCGCCACGATGACATCACAGCGTGCCCGCAGGTCGGGAACGATCGTCCGGGCGGCCTCCACCATATCCGCCACCCTGATCTGCCCATGCAGATGGACGGCGTCCCACACCATGATCTGGGGCGGGATGAAACCGACCACTCCGATGCGCAGACGGCATGTCTGGCCGTGATCATCGATGACGTCGCGTTCAAGCACCACGGAGGAAGGCAGAAGCGGCGTGTTGTCGCACAGAGTGATATTGCTGCAGACAAGCGGAAAGGCGGCGTCTTTCATCAGACGCTTCAGGAAAGGCAGTCCGTAATTGAATTCGTGGTTGCCGATCGTCGCGGCGTCGTATCCGAGCAGGTTCAGGGCCCGCATCATGGGATGCGCCTCTTCACCGCCCAGGCCTCCCGCCATGAAATCCCCGACGGGAGATCCCTGACAGGTGTCGCCGTTATCGAACAGCAGGCAGTTTGGCGCTTCTTCGCGCGCCGTCCGGATCAGAGTGGCGATATGGGCCAGGCCGACACCGTGATCCTTTTCAGCCTGATAATAATTCCATCCACGCAGAAACATATGGAGATCCGATGTCTCCAGCAGACGTAACCGGACGGTCCTGTGGGCGCCCGTTACTGCCTTTGTCGCGGCTCCGGGATCGGGGCAGGGCCGCACCATGAACGCATCCTTCTACAGGTCACTTTGCAACATTCTGTATCGTCAAATCTGAAAAGAAAGTCTGAACGTCAGACTTCCCCTTCCAGAAGAATGCGGGACACATCGCCTGCCCACGGCCCGTTATAGCGCTCGAGCCATCGCTCGGCCTGCGTCGGGGCGCCGGCGGCCAGCGCCTGCAGGGGCGCAAGCAGAACCGTTTCATCCTGCCCGGCTTCATTGCGCAGCGCACGGGCGCGCAGCCCCTGATCAGCGATCTCCACCATGCGCGCTGCGACGTCGCGCACTGTCCCCGTGCCGAAGGGTGTGTTGAGCGCGCGGGCGGGAACGTCTCCACGCAGCACGCGATAGGTCTCCCAGTCATGCTCGCGCACTAGGCTTTCCGCTGCGGCAAGGGCTGCATCATCATAGAGCAGACCAACCCAGAGGGCAGACTGCGCCAGCATCATCGCGGCTGAGCCTGCGTCAGCGCCCCGCATTTCAAGGAACTGCTTGAGGCGAACATCCGGGAACAGGGTTGTCAGATGGTCCTCAAAATCACCGATGGTCGGTGTCAGACCTTCCAGCCCATCCTGCCTCTCACCGTTGAGCCAGGCCCGGAAGGAGCGCCCGGTCACGTCGATCAGCCTGCCGTCGCGCACGATGAAATACATCGGCACATCAAGAGCCCACTCGACATAACGTTCAAAACCGAAGCCTTCCTCGAAGCAGAAGGCCGGGATGCCCGAACGGGCATTGTCGGTGTCGGTCCAGACCTGCGCCCGGTTGGACAGCCAGCCGTTCGGCTTGCCTTCATAGAATGGCGAGTTGGCGAACAGGGCGGTCGCAACGGGCTGAAGCGCGAGCGAGACACGCATCTTGCGCACCATGTCCGCCTCGGAAGAGAAATCGAGATTGACCTGCACGGTGCAGGTCCGCTGCATCATGTCGAGCCCCATCGCGCCGACCCTGGGCATGTAGGACCGCATGATCGCGTAGCGGCTCTTCGGCATCCACGGCAGCGCCGCACGTGTGGCGAAAGGGTGGAAGCCGAGTGGCGCAAACCCGAGTCCAAGGGCGCGTGCAGGTGCGCGGATCGTCTCGAAATGACGCTCCAGCTCCGTCCGTGTTTCGTGCAGGCTGGCCAGCGGCGTGCCTGACAGTTCGAACTGCCCGGCGGGTTCAAGAGAGATCGCGCCGCCCTTGTTGATCCCGGTGCCCTTCAGGCCGATCACTGCGGGGCCATCCGTGATGGGGAGCCAGTCGCCCTGCTGCTCCACGCCCTTCAGGAGAGCGCCGATCCCCTGATGCTCGTAGTCAGGGGACGAAAAAGCAGGCCGGTCGGCCGTTGCGGCTTCAGGGCGGACAAAGCCGAATTTTTCATGCTCCGTGCCGATCCGCCAGAGGTCACGTGGCTTGTTCCCTGCGGCCAGTACATCCACGAGGTCGCGTGTGGATGTGATGGAACGGGTGTCCTGATCGGCAGGATTCGACATCGGGCTTCTGTGCTTCCACTCAGGGGCGACCGGGGAGACTATCCGGCCTCAGATATTTCGGAGCTGGGAATCGAACAAGGAAAGCGCGGCGACGACGGCAGTCTCGGCGCGCAGAACTCTGTTTCCCAATGTGATTGGCGTAACAAAGGGGCGCGTCAGCGTGACGTCAAGTTCCGCCCGGCCGAAACCTCCTTCCGGCCCTGTCAGAATCCCGTCGCCTGTGGTCGCTCCGGCGAACGGGTTTGTCGAGGCTTCCTGTCCGGTTTTCTGCGTCCTTACATGGTTTTCCAGTCGTTCCAGGGCAATAAAGAGACGATTTTCAGCAGACCATTCGCCGAGAAAATCAGCGAGGCGCACCGGTGTGGAAATTTGCGGAATCGTCATGCGTTCGCACTGTTCGGCCGCCTCGATGGCGATCGATTCGAGACGCCCCTCATTGACCCTCTGGCCAACTGTCCGTTCCGTAATCACTGGCCTGAAACAAGATACGCCAAGCTCTGTTCCCATCCGGATGACGAGGTCCGTCGCATCACGCTTTAAAAGTGCAAAAGCGAGAGTGCAGCCATATTCATCGGTGGGGGGACGCAACGCCTCAATGATCGTGAAAGCGCCCTTATCCTTTCTGATGGACGCGATACGGGCCAGCCACTCTCCATCACGGGCGTTGAAGACCCTGACTGTGTCTCCCTCCGCCCGGCGCAGAACCGTCCCGAGATGCCGCGCCTGTTCAGGGCGCATGGGAATGACGCTATCACCAGTCAGCGGGGCATCCGCAGGGAGATACAGGCGGGGCAGGGTGTGATGGGCTGACATGTCGGGCGCTTTCTCGCAGGTTTGGAGCAACGTGGGGCCAGGCCTGCGTCGGAATGCCCGGACGCCATTGACCCCGACGGGCCTGCCCCGCATCAATCGGCGCGGTTTCGACGGGATTCGCCTGTCGGTCAAGCCCGAAGCGTCCGAAGTGCGTCCGCATGCCGGGTGGCAAGGCTCGGGTTCAGTGTTGTTTCAGAGAGGCCGGACTCATCTCCGCCCCAGATCCTGGGTGAAGAGCCCGGTGACAGAGCCAGTAAAAGAGGGATTGCAGTGTCAGATACAGCCACTCCGCACACGGACATTCGCAGCACTGGCTGGATTTCCCGCCTTCCCGCGCCCTTGCGCCCTTATGCGCTTCTGGCCCGATTGGATCGGCCGATCGGTACCTGGCTTCTTTTCCTTCCGGGCGCATGGGGCATTCTGCTGCCGGACGCTGGTGGAACAACTCCGCCGCTTGAGCGTGTGCGCCTGCTGGCGCTGTTCGGGATCGGCAGTCTTGTGATGCGGTCCGCCGGATGTGTCGTGAATGACATGTGGGACCGGGATATCGATCGTCAGGTCACACGCACTGCGGGACGGCCGCTGGCGTCAGGCGCCCTGAGAATGCGTCACGCGGCGCTGTTTCTGCTGCTTCTGCTGCTGATAGGGCTGAGCATCCTGCTCCAGCTCAATCCGCTTGCGCAGATGTTGGGCGCTTCCTCTCTTATACTGGTGGCGCTGTATCCATTGGCGAAGCGGTTCACATGGTGGCCGCAGCTTGTCATGGGCTTCACGTTCGGCTTTGGCGCGCCCATGGGCTACGCCGCGGTGGCGGACCGTTGCGACACGACACAGCTCCTGCTGTACACGGCGACCATCCTGTGGCAGCTCGGTTTCGACACGATCTACGGCTTTCAGGACATGGATGACGATGCCCGGATCGGCGTGAAATCGACGTCGCTGCTTTGGCAAGGACGCGCGAAAGCGTTTATCGGTGTCTGTTACGCTGCGGCCAGCCTCGCCTTTCTGGGAGCGGGTTTCCTCGCGCACACCGGCGCCGGCTTCTATTTTGTCGCTCTTTTCTGCATCGTCCTGCTGCTGAGACAGGCCGCAACCGTCAATCCTCGGGATCCACGTCTCTGTCTTGCCCAGTTCCGCGCCAACAGGGACATCGGATTTGGATTCGCGCTCGCCTGTCTGGCGGGTCTCGTGGGGTGAGACATACAAAACGGCATTTTCAAGGAATGAAACCAGCCTGTTCCTCTCCAGACAGGCTTCATAATGCGATACAATAAGAATGACGAAGCCGTTCTTTTTGTGCCTTTTTCCATGCAACTTTTCTGCAAAGTGTTTCATTGAAAATTCTTTTGTATTTAATCGATATATTTCAATGAGATAGGTTCCATAACCCTTTTCAGAACAGACAATTTATTGCGGACGTTGTCTTTTTTTTCTTGAATATTATTATTTTTGATATTTTTTATCATAAATAAAAACATATTATTCGATACAATGTATCTCTATAACACAACTAATATTCGATAATATGGATGTGTAAATTTAAAAACAAAAAATAAAATTAGATCACTTATTATCGCAACACCACGCTTCCCGTTAATTGATCGTTAAATATTGCCTTCGTTTTTCAGTTGGTATCGCAATAATGGAGATGTTCACTCGATCACAAAAGAAAGAGAGTATTTAATGCCTCGCGCACTGATATGGTCCTCGGAACAGGATGAAAAACTTTCATTTCTTCTTAACAAGAAAAAGATGACACTTAGAGGCGCTGCTAAGGAACTTGGAGTTAGTAGAAGTTTTATTCACAGAAGATCTCAGAGAATGCAAAATGAGATCCATTTTCGTGCCTGCAGTACTGTTCGTGAGCAGGCGGGGCTCGAGCCGCTGGCTGCGGGGCATCCCATCAGCTGGTTAGCCATTCAGACGCCCCGTCAGGCCCGCCTGTATAACAACCACAACAATAACGAAGATCTCACTCAGCTCGCAGACGCCGCCTGAGATCTGATCAACACAAACCCGTTTCGAAAAATGAAACGGATGGGCTTATCCAGAACAGATCGATAGCGTGAACAGCAGCCACTCTCAGGATAATATCCTCTGGCAAAACGGATGTCATGGAAACATGGCATCCGCGATGGTATTTTGGCATATGTCTGCGCTAACGCCCTGACCCGTTTGCGGCAGGCTGTCCGGACCGGTCGTGGTCCGTTCCACGACTACGTTCAGCGGACTCCTTCGGATACCTATCATGCCTTCATCGACTCCCGCTTCTTCTCAGACATCTGACGCTCAGAAAAATCCGGAAAACAGCGGTTTTTCTTCCCTGAATCTGAATGCCACCCTGCATGCCCGTCTCAGAAAGGCCGGTCTGAAGGCCCCCACTCCCATTCAGAAAGCGGCCATCCCCGCTCTGCTTTCGGGAAGCGATGCGGAAATCCTCGCGCCGACAGGAACCGGCAAGACGGCCTGTTACCTGCTGCCGCTGTTTGATGTCCTGCTCCGCAAGAAAAAAAATACCGGACTGATCATTGTGCCGACCCGCGAACTGGCGCGACAGGTCACCGAAATGGGCGCCCTGCTCGCCCCGCGTCCGGATCTTGCGCCATTTGCGGTTTATGGCGGCACAAAAGATGATCCGGACAGGGAATATGATGCGCCGCCGGAAACGGCTCGCCTGGTCGTGGCGACGCCCGGCCGCCTGCTGGATATGCTCCGCACGGAACGCGTTGAGTCCGCTTCATGCCGTTTCCTTGTCCTCGACGAGGGGGACCGCCTGATGGCCGGAGAGTTCCGTGAAGAAATGCAGGGCATTCTGGCGCTTCTGCCGCGTGACCGGCAAACGGTTCTTGTGTCAGCCACCGGCTCGCAGGAGACGATGACCGCAGCGCAGCAGTTTCTCTACAAGCCGGTGCGGATCGAACCGGCGCAAGACGAAAAACCCAGCATCCGGCAGGCTGTGGTCTTTGTGGATAAACCAGCCAAGCCGACCGCTGTGGAAGCCCTTCTCCGGCGTCACCCCGACCGCAGCGCCATTGTGTTTGCATCCACGCGCGATGAAGCCGACCTTCTGACAAGGCATCTGCGTAAACAGGGTCTGAAAGTCGTAGGTCTGCATGGCGGCCTCACGCAGCCCGCAAGAAACGCTTCCATCGACGCTTTCTCCACCGGCAGGGCCACAACCCTTGTCGCGACCGACATCGCCGCACGTGGTCTGGACATTGAGCAGGTGGGGCAGGTCATCAACATGTCACCGCCCGAACAGCCCGACACTTATCTGCATCGGGTTGGCCGCACCGGGCGGGCGGGACGTATGGGATGGGCCATGACCCTCTGCGCGGCGGAGGAACGCAAGGCCATGCGTAAAGTCGAGAGCACGCTCGGCCTCAAGCTGGTAGCGCTTCCTGTGCCTGTTCTTGCAAAGGACAGGCCAGCACAGGACGCTCCGGTTCGCGCTCGCAGGCAGCGCTGAACGCCTTATGCCACCCGGTCCGCCTCTTATGCAGAGTATGTTTTTCGGAACTGCGCTCATGATCTCGCGCGGGGATGCTTTCGTAATCCGTTTCCTGCCCTGGAGTTGAGGCTGCGGTCCTTTCCGGATGCCGACAAGAGCCGACATTGGTCTTTACAGCAGGCAATTCCATCAGAGACCGGGTGTTCCGTGTTGAACGGAAGAGCCTGTTTCCAGAGCCTGTTCGTGAAACCTTCTGTAAATTATACGGAAGTTTCTGGTGAAGCTTTTTAAAAAAAAGCTTCTGAAGGCACCTCATTTTTGAAAAAAGGAGGCACCCAAAACTTTTATTGTTTTTATCGATGATTGTTCATGAAGTGCTTCTGGTTCCGGTCGAAGTGAGTGGGCTCTTGTGGTGGAAAACTTAAAATTACTCGTTTCTTATGGAGATTTTGTGCATCAAAGCGTTTGATGCAGTCTCCGGGAAGAGGCTGACATCACTCCGCTGACGATCCGGCGCTGCCTTCCGCCGGGCGATCAGTTCTCCACGTCATCCCAGCAGGGCATGAGACGAGCCGCTTCCTTCACACTGTCCGCAGAGACGTTCTCAAAGAACGGTACTTCCGCCAGCACTGCGGTATGGCCATGCTCTTCGATCGCCGCCCGATTGCCGGGATTGAGCGGTCCGTTCAGCACGACGCCAGCAATGCCAACGCCCCGCTGCCGTAAGGCTTCAAGAGTGAGCAGGGTGTGATTGAGTGTCCCCAGACCACTGCGCGCCACCACTACCACAGGAAGACCAAATTCCGCGATCTGGTCGATCAGAAGCTGGTCTTTCGCCACGGGCACATCCACTCCGCCAGCCCCTTCCACAACAAGAGGCCGCTCCGGCTGGATCATCGGCAGAACCAGACAGCTCAAGTCCACAGCTCGGCCTTCAGCTTCTGCCGCCGCCTGCGGAGACAGAGGCGCCAGAAAGGTATCAGCCGGAGGAAGGATCCGGTCTGTCGCCACACCCGCAAGCGCTGTCACAGTCGGCGTGTCACCCGCCTCATCCGCCAGACCCGTCTGAAGGGGTTTCCAGTACAGCGCATCCCACGCCTTTGTCAGGCAGGCGGAGATGAACGTCTTGCCCACTCCGGTATCGGTTCCCGTCACAAAAATCCCGGCCCGGGGCGCGCGGCGAAAAAGTCCGAAGGCGATATCCCATGTCAGCGCCGCCCCTTCGGCGTCGAAACGCCGCACGACTTTGCGCAAGGCCCCGGCATTCAGCGGCTGGCCGCCAGCAACCGGCGTCGTCGCGCCAATCCGTTTCAGTCCGCGCAGAAACGCCAGACCGCCTGCCGTCTGTTCGACGAATGTTTCAAATGACCATTGACCGGAAGGCGGATGCAGTATCGGGGTGCCTCCATTCCCCGGCCATCCTTTCTGAAAGGTCGAGCGCGTGGGGTAAACGCGGATGTTTGAAGGGACGTCCTCGTGCAGGTGAGCCCGCCGCCATTCCTCAAAAGAGTCGGCGGCAAGTGTCGAGACGGCCAGCAGACCACCGGGAGCGAGCAGACGATAGAGTGCGGACAGAGCCAGTTCCGGCGGGTCGATCCATTGCAGGGCCAGATTGCCGCAGATGAGATCGAATGATCCCTCCAGAGCAGGCGCCGCCGCATCCATGATGGCGAACGATACGTCATCTCCGCAACGGGCTCTGGCCCGTTCCAGCATTTCGGGAGCCAGATCCGTGGCGACCAGCTCCGCCTCCGGCCAACGCTCTTTCAGCAGCGCCGTAAACGCGCCGGTGCCGCAGCCAAATTCCAGAATGCGTCCGGGCGTCCGGCCATTGAGACTGCGAACGATCCTGTCGAGCAGACGGCGCGCGACCAGACGCTGCATGACCGCCGCTGAATCATACGTTCCAGCCGCACCGAAACGTGCCGCGATGGCCTTGCGTTGCGGCTCCGTCTGAGGGCGTTTATCGACCATCGGCAGAGAGTTCCTCACAAGCCTCAAGAATGAAAGCGGCACATCTGTCCGGATGGGTGAGCGGTAGAAGATGACCGCCGGTTTCCACCCACTGAATGCGTTCAGATGGAAAAGAAGCGTCCGTCATGGCTGGACCGACAATCGTATCATCCCGGCTGGCAAGGACGGAGTGCACGCGGGAACTCTGCGTCCGGGCGTCGCCATCCCGCAAAAGACGGAGACCGTCCATGAGGCGTGGACTCTCCGGAACGCCGCAGGAAAGACGTGTCTCTGCGGGAAGGCCGCAATTCTGCTGAAACTGATGCAGAACCAGCGCCGCATCCCGCCCGAGACCGCTCATCATACGCTCCAGAACACGCGGCATGACACCCGCCGGGAAACCGTCTGCCCGGCTGAAGCGGGTAAAGCCATTGATCCCCAGAAGGATGCTTCCTTCCGGCAGGCAGGCGCTGGTCAACAGCCAGAGCAGCCCCAGCGAGTGTCCGACAGCCAGCAGCGGCTGATCAGAAGGGAGCGCCGTCTCTGCCGGACCGAAGAAACCGAGATCAGGCGTCAGGGTCGACCGTCCCAGCAACTCCAGCACAGGTTTCCACATCGTGGGTGCGAAACCCCATCCATGCACAAGAACAATCTGCATCAGATCGTGTCGCACAGGTGAATGACCGCGTCGGCCAGATGCATCACATCCTCGTCCGTATGGGCAGCCGACAGGGTGATGCGCAGGCGGCTTTCTCCTTTCGGCACTGTCGGCGGGCGGATGGCGGCGACCAGCATCCCGTCCGCTTCCAGCTTCGCTGCGACAGCCAGCGCAGTCGCGGCCTCGCCCAGCATCACCGGCACAATCTGCGTGCTGGAGGCGCCTGTTTCCAGCCCTGCGTCGTGCAGGCGCTGTCGCAATACGGCCCCATGACGCGCAACACGTGCCCGTTCCGCCTCCAGATCCGGCAGGAGCTCCAGCGCCGCGTCCGCCGCGCCCAGCATGGCTGGTGGCAGGGCGGTGGAATAGATGAATCCTGAAGCGCTGTTGATCAGCCATTCACACAGGAGGCGTGAGCCTGCGATGTACGCGCCCATCCCGCCCAGCGCCTTGCTGAACGTGCCCATGACAAGGTGCACCCCATCAGGCGCTTCGCTCGCCAGACCCGCGCCATGAAGGCCGAGAACACCGGTCGCATGCGCCTCGTCGAGACAGAGAAAGGCGCCATACCGATCGGCCAGCGCGGCCAGTCCGGGGACATCGGCCCGATCGCCATCCATGCTGAAGACACTCTCGGTCAGGATCAGTTTCAGGCCCGGTTCATTGTCGCGGGCCTTGAGGAGTGTTCCGAGATGTTCGAGATCATTATGCCGGAACCGGATCTGCCTGACGCCCGCCGCGGCGCATCCCTGATGCAGGCTGGCGTGATTCAGCCTGTCCGCAAAAATCAGCGGTGCGGCTCCCATCTGCTCCGACGAGAGGCGGGCGAGGGACGGCACCAGCGAGGCATTGGCCTGCCAGCCCGAGGCGAACAGCAGGGCCGCCCCGGTTTTTTTGAGGCGGGCGACCCGCCCCTCGACCTGCTCGTGCAACAGGCGCGTGCCGGTCACCAGGCGGGACGCCCCGCTACCGGCGCCATATCCGAGCGCCCAGTCTGCGGCCCGTTCTTTCAGAAGAGGATGCTGTGACAGGCCGAGATAATCATTCGACGAGAAATCCAGCAGACACGACCCGTCCGGACGCTCGAAACGCGCCACACCCGTCGCTGTCAGCGGTCGGAGAATACGTCGTCGGTCCTGCGCCTGAAGCGCATCGACGGCCTGCCTGAAAAGAGGATCAAATCGTGTCATGCAGTGAAGTCTGGTGCCGGAGGGAGGGTGTGGGGTCAATCATGCAGTTGAGGCGGAAGACTCCGGAGATCTGTCTTTTCTGCCGTCAGCATTCCGGCAGGCGGTGACGACAGCATTGTGACCAAAGCCGGTTCAGAACGCGGTGCAGCCACGTTGCAGGCTGACGCCCACGGACTGCTGACTGAACCGGGCTCTGTAGGCCCGACGGACAGCCTCGATGCGTCCGGCAAGATCCGGCCTGTCCGGCGTGGCGATCCAGACCAGTCGGGAAGACTCCGAGCCGGTCTTTCCGGTCTGCCGGTCTCGCCAGAAACCCTGAGCGGGAAGGACGCTCAGACCATCGGGGAAACGGGGGGTGATCTCCTTTCCCAGAAAATCCTGCCATGCAGCGTCTGAAATCAGGCTGCCATCCGGGCGACTCAGGCCAAACATCAGGGTCACATGCAGGTCGGTCTGCGCCGCCAGTTGAGTGCAGAGACTGGCAGGGCCGCTCGGATGCGTCGACGAACAGCCGACCGCCGTCAGTCCCAGCAGCAGGGAAAGGATGGCGGATGGTCGGGGCGGTCGCGCTTTCAGTGGATGTCGCCCTGTAATCCCCGACGCAGCCTTCCCCCTTCCTCTGATTGCGGATCGATCAGGCCAATTCGCAGGAACAGGTCGATCAGGACCAGATTGACGTTGAACTTGAACTCGTCCGTGTCGCGCACAAGCCGGAATACCTCGCCGATCGGCAGAAGCAGGAACTCTTCGACCTCACCATCTGCGGGCATGGGCTGGAAGCTTTCCGCCAGAAAAAGATCGTAGCAGACCAGCCGGTCGCGCCGCAGTCCTTCCGGGCGTTCGAGCGCGTAATGCAGCAGCCCGACTTTTTTCGCGTCCCGCTGCACAAGATCGGGGGGAAGGCTGGCTTCTTCCTCGGCTTCCTTCAGGATCGCGGCGTCGGGCGTGAGGCCCGCAGGAACGCCGCCCGCGACGAGATGATCCAGTTTCCCCGGATCAAGGCGCTTGTCCCGGGCGCGGCGACCAATCCAGAGATGCAGCCCGTCTTCCTTACGGACCAGACCGTTCAGATGGACGCCGACCCCGATAAAGCCGAACAGTGGCAACGCGCCCCGGTCGATGCGCCCGAGTGGCGGCTGGCCGTCGTCACCCCACACATCGAACAATTCATTGTGCGTGCGATAGAGACCCCGGCGCGCAAGCTCTTCCCCGATCGATTCGAGTCGCGCCGGGTCACTGAGGGACAGGCCGCCTGAAGCGCTGTCTTCCGTCAGGCCCAGTTCCTTCAGGGCAGGGACGACGTCCGGGTCAACATACCCTGCCAGAGCGCCGTTGATCCGGAGAGGCAGACGCTGACCTGGCAGTGTCGCCGTGTTGCAGGCCCTGATGTGCCGCATGAAGCCGTCTGTGTGGGGCTCGGTCATGAGCCGTCTTCCGCATGCGGTCCGTGAAATGTTTCTTCGGAAACTGGGGTCATCGTGCTCTTCCGACGAATTCTGACCGGCATTGTCCGGCCCATCTCCCTCCTACGGGGCGATGTGGACCCTGACAACATCGTGGTTTGATGACCTGTTCGACTGTCTGCGGGGTTGCAAAACAGCGGCAACGTGCCACATCGGACACAATGAGCCCGCCATCAATATCTGATACGGCGCCCGGCAAGCCTGCCGGAGTGACCATTGCCCGCCTGCTTCCGTATCTCTGGCCACGGAATGACCCGAAGCTGAAACTGCGCGTGACGGTGGTTGCCCTGCTGCTGCTGGCCGCCAAGCTGGTCACGGTGGCCGTGCCGTGGGTGTACAGCCGCATCATCGACACGCTGTCCCATCCGGCGGGGATCGCCACCGTGCCGGTCCTGCTGATTGTCGGTTATGGTCTGGTCAGGCTGGTCGCCTCGGCGTTCAACGAACTGCGTGACGCCGTGTTCGCCCCTGTCCGCTACCGGGTCGCCCGCGATGCGGCGCTCCGCAGCTTCATGCACATGCACGACCTGTCGCTGCGCTTTCACCTCGATCGCCGCACAGGGGGCGTCACCCGCGCCATCGAACGCGGCACGGAAGGCGTGGAAACCCTGCTGCGGATGGGGCTGGTGATCCTGCCGACCCTGCTCGAAGCCATCCTTGTCATCGGCCTGATCTGGAAGGTGTTCGACTGGCGTTATGCAGCGCTCGTTCTGGGCGCGGTCATCGGCTATGTCGTGTTCACGTTCTCGTTCACCTCATGGCGAATCGGTATCCGTCGCCGGATGAACGACATCAACAGCGAGGCGACGGGCAAGGCGCTGGACAGTCTGCTGAACTACGAGACGGTCAAGTATTTCGGCAACGAGGCGCATGAAGCCAAACGCTACGGCGACGCCCAGACCCGCTACGCCAGAGCCGCCGTTCACACCCAGTATTCCCTCAGCGCGCTGAATTTCGGGCAGGTGGTGATCATCTCGCTGGCGCTCACGCTGGTGATGCTGCTGGCCGGACACGATGTGGCGGCGGGTCATCTCACGGTGGGGCAGTTTGTGCTGATCAACACCTATCTGTTGCAGCTCTACGCGCCGCTGAACTTCCTTGGTTCCATCTACTCGTCCATCCGCACGTCGCTGGTCGATCTTGAGCACATGCTGGGGCTGCTGGACGAGGCGGTGGAAGTGGCTGATCCCGCGCATCCGTTGCCGCTGGCGGCTCATCTGAAGGATGCTCCTCCCGTGGTCCTCGCTTTTCAGGATGTGCATTTCGGATATCGCAAGGACCGTGAGATCCTGCATGGCGTCAGCTTTTCCGTGCCGCCGGGTGGTCTGATTGCGATCGTAGGTCCGACAGGAGCCGGAAAATCCACCGTCAGCCGTCTTCTGTTCCGGTTCTATGACACATGGTCCGGAAAGGTGATGATCGACGGGCATGATGTCCGCGAGTACCGGCAGGCAGACCTGCGGGAGGCGATTGGCGTCGTGCCGCAGGATACGGTGCTGTTTAACGATACGATCGGCTACAACATCGCCTACGGACGTCTGGGCGCCACGCAGGAGGAGATCGAGCAGGCGGCGAAGCTGGCCCGCATCCACGACTTCATCCTGTCCCTGCCGGAAGGTTATAAGACGCGGGTTGGTGAGAGAGGACTGAAGCTCTCCGGTGGCGAGAAGCAGCGTGTGGCCATTGCCCGAACGATCCTGAAAGACCCGCGCCTTCTGATACTGGACGAGGCCACCAGCGCCCTCGACACCCACACTGAACGCGAGATTCAGGCGGCCCTGAGGGCCGTTTCGGCTGAACGTACCACAGTCGTGATCGCTCACCGTCTTTCAACGATCGTCGAAGCGGACGAAATACTGGTTCTGGGTGACGGGCTTGTGAAAGAGCGGGGGCGTCACGCTGATCTGATCGCTCGTGGCGGGCTGTATGCCGCCATGTGGGCGGCGCAGGACGCGGGACAGGACGCTGCGCCGGGCTCCGGCATGGAGGCTTCTGCTCCTGCCCTGGGGTGACCGGCGCCCTGACAGGAACAATCACACTCCGGCATGCTGCCGGAGCAGTATGGGAGAATGAGCATGGCCGAGAATATTCCTGAGGGAAGCGGACAGATGGAACAGGTGTCTGAAGAACTGACCAAATGTGCGATGGTCATCGAGCACGCCATAGACCATCTTCTGGAGGAAAACCACGCGCCTCTGGCGGTTGCCTCTGCGCTTCTGGGTGGCTCGCTCGGCCTTCTGTCCCGCACGATGGATCGTGAGACGATTCTGCGTATTCTGGACAGCGCCGTGCAGAGCGTGCGCGCGGGTGAACTGGAAGACGCTGAAAAAGCACGCAAGGCAGGGAGCGCCTGAGAGAAAGCCTGTCTCCCTGAAAGTATGGAGAAAAGCGGGTGCGGCTGGTGGAAAAGTGACGGAAAAACGGCTTTCCGCCACTGTTTGCTTGACGGGAAGCGATGCCTCCGTCATAAGCCGCGCCTGATTGTAAGGATGAAAGCCGGGCTTCTGCCTCGGCCCCGTTCTGTTTTTTGACCGAGGATAAACCGAATGTCCCGCCGTTGCGAGATCACAGGCAAGGGTGTGCTGACGGGCAACAATGTCAGTCACGCCAACAACAAGTCACGCCGCCGTTTTCTGCCTAATCTGCAGGAAGTGTCGGTTCTTTCCGACATTCTCGGCGCGCCGATTTCCATGCGTGTGACCACGCGCGGCCTGCGCACCATTGAGCACAATGGGGGACTGGACTCCTATCTGCTCGATACACCGAATCGTAACCTGACCGCCGAAGCTCAGGTGATCAAGCGTCGTATTCTGCGTGCGCAGAGCAAGAAGCAGGCAGCAGCCTGATTGACTGCCGGCCATGGTGATGGCCGGCACCCTGATCGCCCCCGCGTCAGCGGGGACCGCGTGATCACACAGCCCGCGAGAATGCTGCCTGCGTTCGAAAGGGTAGAGGGCGCGGGGAGATTTTCTCCTGTCGCGCCCTGTGTGTTTGTCGCTTTCCTCTGAATTTCTGGTTCAGCCGTTTCCCGGAGAAGCCCCGTGTCAGCCCAGTCCGAACTCTCGAAAATCCGTAATATCGGGATTACCGCGCACATTGACGCGGGTAAGACCACGACGACCGAGCGTATCCTGTATTACACAGGCGTGTCGCATAAGATCGGCGAGGTCCATGAGGGCAACACCACGACCGATTACATGGCGCAGGAGCGTGAGCGCGGCATCACCATCACGTCCGCCGCCGTGACCTGTGAGTGGGACAACCACCGCATCAACATCATCGACACTCCGGGCCACATCGACTTCAACATCGAAGTGAACCGCTCGCTCCGCGTGCTTGATGGCGCGATCTTCATCATTGAAGGTGTGGCCGGCGTGCAGCCGCAGTCCGAGACCAACTGGCGTCTGGCTGACCGCTACAACGTTCCCCGCATCATCTTCATCAACAAGCTCGACCGTACGGGCGCCGACTTCTACTATGCTTTCAGCACGCTGAAAGAGAAGCTGGACATCGTCGCCATCCCGCTGCAACTGCCGATCGGCGCCGAAGATAACTTTATTGGTGTCGTCGATCTCGTCGAGATGAAGGCCATCGTCTGGGAAGGCGGCGAACTCGGCGCGAAGTTCCACGATGAAGAAATACCGGCCGATCTGAAGGAAAAGGCTGAAGAAGCCCGTCAGAACCTGCTTGATACCGCTCTGGCCGTCGATAACGACGCCATGGAAGAGTATTTCGAGAAAGGCGATGTTTCCGTCGAGACCCTGAAAAAGTGCATCAAGAAGGGCACGATTTCCGGCGACTTCCGTCCGGTTCTGTGTGGCACGGCCTTCAAGAACAAGGGCGTTCAGCCGCTGCTCGACGCTGTCATCGACTATCTGCCGGCTCCTGACGACGTGGAAGGCATCCGCTGCGCCCCGCCGGAAGGTGAGGAAGAGACCGATTCCAAGAACCTGCCGATCATTCCGGTTGATCCGAATGGTAAGTTCGCCGGTCTGGCGTTCAAGATCATCAATGACAAGTATGGCACACTGACCTTCGTCCGCGTCTATCGTGGCGTGCTGAAGACCGGTGACACCATCCTGAACACGACCAAGGGCCACAAGGAGCGTATCGGCCGTATCTACCAGATGCATGCCGACAAGCGCGAAGAGCTGTCGGAAGTTCATGCTGGTGACATCGCCGCTTTCGTGGGTCTGAAGGACACCCAGACCGGTGACACGCTGGCTGACGGTTCTGATCCGGTTGTTCTGGAGCGTATGAGCTTCCCTGTTCCGGTTATCGACATTTCCGTCGAGCCGAAGACAAAGGACGCCGTCGAGAAGATGACGCTGGCCCTGCAGAAGCTGGCCGCGGAAGATCCTTCCCTGCGTCTGAAGACCGATCAGGAAACAGGTCAGACCATTCTGTCCGGAATGGGCGAGCTGCATCTCGACATCATCGTTGACCGTCTGCGCCGTGAATACGGTGTTGAAGCCAACGTCGGTGCGCCTCAGGTTGCTTACCGTGAGACGATCACGAAGGCGCACGTCGAAACCTACACTCACAAGAAGCAGTCTGGTGGTTCGGGTCAGTACGCTGAAGTGAAGATCGAGTTCGCTCCGCATGAAGGTGAGATCGAGTTCGAGAACAAGGTCGTCGGCGGAACGGTTCCGAAGGAATATATTCCGGCTGTCGAAAAAGGCATCCGTGTTCAGTCCACCAGTGGCGTCCTGGCAGGCTTCCCGACGGTGGACTTCAAGTTCACCCTGCTTGACGGCAAGTACCATGACGTTGACTCGTCCGCTCTGGCGTTCGAAATCGCGGCAAAGGCCTGCTTCCGTGAAGGCATGAAGAACGCCGGTCCTGTGATCCTTGAGCCGATCATGGACGTGGAAGTCACGACACCGAACGATCACGTCGGTGACGTGGTTGGCGATCTCAACCGTCGTCGTGGCATGATCCAGAGTCAGGAAACGTCGGGTTCCACGGTTATGGTCCGCGCTCAGGTGCCGCTGAAGGAAATGTTCGGCTACATCTCGCACCTGCGTTCGATGACAAAAGGTCGTGCATCCTTTACGATGCAGTTCCATCACTACGATCCGGTTCCGCGTAACGTGGCCGAAGAGATCATGGCAAAATCTGCCTGATCTTTTCAGATCATCCGGACAGGGAAGCCGACCGCAAGGTCGGCTTTTTTTTGTTTTCACGCACTTTCTGGGCAGTATGGGAGAGGAAGGGCGGCGTTCTTTCGGTAGTGATGAAATCGACAGATTCGCTCCGTCCTGTTCGTGACGTTCAGGGATTTTTGTGATTATCTAAGTAGAATTTTTATTCCATCACGATATTCTGCAAACGCCTTTTTTTGTGTAATGCATTGCGACGAAAGTCAGATTTGCATCCATAACACAATAAACTGTCTATAAAAATGGATTGGAATTTTAGATGGCGTCGATCTGTAAAACCAATATAGTTTTTGGTGAGACAGTTATTCTGGATTCAGAGCCGGCTGTACTTGATTTGTGTGATGTTGTTTATGTGCCTGAGCAGGATTCCAACTCGCCAAGTGGAGTATTTGATCAGGGGCGTAAACGTGTCCTGCAAACGGCTTATTTTCGTGGGCCGAATGTGGAAGAGATGGCGCCATCTCTCACTATGGGATACCGTTACGGAGACATCACAGACTACGCTCCGGACGATGTTTATATTTATTGCGGCTTTATCCATTACCATTTTGGTCACTTTCTGCTGTCGACATTCAGTCGTTTCTGGTCGGCGGCACGCGAAAAATATCCTCAAGCCAAAATACTCTATAGCTCGCACCAGGGTATGGACGTCTGGTTTGAAGAGAACAGTTTTATGCGGAAACTGTTTGGCGCTCTGAATCTTTCACAGGATGATTTTGTTCGCTTTTCTTCGCCCCAGAAAATAAGACGCTTGATCGTACCAGCTCCGGCATTTGAAGAAGCCAGTTTTGCTTATCGTCGTTATGCAACGTTTTGCCATGAGATCGGCCAAAAACTTGCGGGTCATCTGATGGGAAAATCTGATGATCGTCCGGTCTATCTTTCCAAATCGAAACTTCAGTCCGGTGTCAGGCGTCTGATTAATGAAGACGTGATCTGTGAGCGTCTGGCGGCGAACGGTGTTGAGATTGTTTATCCCGAGATGCTATCTCTTGAAGAGCAGATTGCGTTATGGGCCAATCGTCCCTACGTGGCGGGTTTTATCGGCTCAGCTTTTCATGCAAGCATTTTTGTGCCGCGCGATTATATATTCATGATCAACTATAATATGACGACTTATAGTAATTTTTGTTTGATCGATCAGGCGAATAAGGCAAAAGCTGATTATTATGGGATTGCTCCTGGCGAGCTGATTACACTGGATTCTGCGAAAAATCCTGATGAAACAAAGGGATTTTCAGAAGTGTACAAGGTTTCAGATCCTGCCGGAATTGCTGATGGCATTCTCCGAATACTGGATTATAAAATCAGAGCAGATCGAAGCCGTGCTCGTCAGCCTGTCGTTGTCGGCGCATTTCAGTGGCAAAAGCGGGAAGTAAAGACTGAGTCGATCGGCGTCTCGTTGCGCAACGTCGCTATTGATAAAAAAACCAGACAAAGCTCACTCCATCCGTGGGTTCCGGATCAGAAAGCCAACGCGACCAGTGGTGTTCTGACTGGGACTTTCCAGTTCCACACAGATACTGAAGCGAATGCATGGTGGGAAGTTGATCTGGAAGAGCCATGTGTAATCAAAAACATTCGATTGTTCAATCGCTGCGACTCCGCACCTGAACGCTGTAACCATCTTCGAATAGAAGTAGGCATGGATGAGAATTCACTCAAAACCATCCTTGAAAAACATGATGACAGAGTGATCGGGGGTGTCGACGGGATGCCTCTTGAATGGCAGGCATCCGAGCCACTTATCGGACGTGTGCTTCGGATCACATCGCTTAAAAACGATTATTTTCATCTTGATCAGGTTGAAGTATTAGGCTGGCCAGTATCAGAAAACTGAAAGAGCATCTGCCACAATTCATAGATCCTGAGTTTATTGAAGGTGATTAAAGTAACATTTTAATAGCCTGTATCAGAGGCTGTAATTGTATGGGTGTAATGGTCTATATTTGAGTGCTAATGAAGAGTGAAAGTATTTTTTATTATGGGTATATATAACTATTATAGTTGATGATTGTTTCTGCGAGTTTCTGTAAAAATCAGTCAGTGTGTTGCGATTGGGCAAGTGTATTTCCGTGGGAAAATGTTTTGGAGCAGGATACGCGGCAACGCCATGTATTCGAATGGACAGAATGGGCCTTATCGATGTCAGTCCTGCAAAAATTCCAGCTGTTTAGTGCTGTGCTTTGCTGGTGCGGGATCGTCGCCTGAAGTGCGTAAAGGCAATCGTCCAGAGGCAGCAGGATGTGGCGGCGGAGCACTGGGACGATCGCCTCTTCTTCAATCGACGGGACGGTTGAGGAGGGCGCCTTCGGGTTGATCCCGTGGCGTTTCGCCAGAACCCGCAGGCTCCTTGACTATGCTGTGGCTCGACGGACCGCCGCTGTCGTCGTGGCGCTTCCGTGGTGAGTCTGGCCCCTAGGACGGATCGACATTCAGGTCATCCAGATCATGGCTGAGGCGAGGTGAACGAAGCCGAGGAAATGGATGGTGCGTCGATCATATCTGGTAGCGAAGCGTCGGAAGTGCTTGAGGCGGTTGAAGCACCGCTCGATACGATTACGTATCCTGTAGGCGATGGCATCGTGGGAGATGATAATCTTGCGGGTCGGGTTACAAGGAATGACGGCTTCTGCACCCATCTGAGCGATGAGGGCACGTAACGCATTGCTGTCATAGGCTTTGTCGGCAATGACGGCAGCCCCCTCCTGACCCGCGAGCAGGGCCGGCGCCTGGGTGACGTCGCCAACCTGACCAGCCGTGACCACGAAGCACAGCGGGCGGCCCAGCGCATCGGCCAGCATATGAATCTTGGTCGTCAGACCACCTCGAGAACGCCCCAGCGCCTGATCTTTGGCCCCCCTTTTCCGCTCGCGGCCTGCTGATGGGTGCGAACGATGGTTGAATCGAGCATCAGATACTGATTGTTCCGATCGGCCGTCAGCGTCTCGAAAACCTTTTCCCACACCCCGGCATGGCACCATCGGCTGAACCGACGATGTACCGTCTTCCATTTGCCATACCGCTCAGGCAGGTCTTTCCAATGCGCGCCGGAGCGCAGAACCCAAAGACAGCCATTCACGAACATGCGGTTATCCGTCCCGCTACGGCCTGCATCACCGACCTTGCCGGGTAGCAAAGGCGCAATCCTCTGCCATTGCACCTCGGTCAACTCGTAACGCTTGATCCCCATCCCACGCTCCGTGTTCCAACACGGTGCTCTATGAATCACTCATTCCAAAAAAAGGGAATCCTGAATGTCGATCGGTCCTAGCGCATCCTGCCACCCGCGTGAAAATAACGCACCATCCAACCGCAGGACTAAACACCTAATGTCATGGGAACATAAAAATAGATAAGTTCTTTTATTTCGTTTTAATTTCCAGATTTTATCCGTCAAAACATAAGATTATCGAGTAATATCTGCTTTCCAAAATTAATAATGGCATACTTTTTGTCCAACATGACGGCGGAAATTGCCTGTCTGCTTGTTTCATCTGGTAGACAGGCATGTTGATGAATAAGTCTTCCTCTCAGGAGCAGACGGGGCGATTTTCGTGCATGCTTTTACTCCATGCCACGATTGACACAGGGAAATAGAAACGAATCCCGTCTGCATCTTCCCATGCGCCCATGCCCAGACGATCCTGACCGCTTGCGATATCCTCTTCAAATATCGCTTTCAGGGCATTCCAGTCCTCCGGAGCGACCTGATCCTGCAAGCGGGACTCAAGACGATATTGATGCATCATCACAGGCGACAGACCCGCGTCAGTCCCAAGCGACAGCAACTGATGCAGTGTCAGGGCGCTTGTATGCGAGGGATCACGGAGCGTTTCCGCCCGATCATATCCTTCCTGGCATTCCTCAGCCGGGGTGGCGTCAATCACAATGATCCGGCCACCGGGACGGCAGACTCTTACCATTTCCGCCAGAACTTCCCGGGGCGCTTGCATATGGTGAAAGCTGTACCGTGTCACGACCCGGTCGAAACTGTCCGCCTGAAACGGTAAATGCAGCGCATTTCCAATATGATACTCAACCATCACCCCCTCCCTGTCCGCACGCAGGCGTGCCTGTTCGATCATGGCTGGTGTCAGGTCGATGCCCGTGACCTCCGCGCCAACGCGGGCCAGTTCACACGCGATAATCCCCGGACCGCAGGCGACATCAAGCACTTTCATATCTCTGGTAACGGCGCAGGCGGCGAGCGTCTGCGCCATGCTTTCCGCCTCTGCGTGAATGGCCAACTCAGCAAATGGCTTTGCCCAGCGTGTAAACTGGTCAACGATCCGGGTGTCATGAGGAGTGCGAGAAGCAGACATCTTTATTCCTTTCCTTGGCGTTTCAGGATAAGGAAAGGGCGGTTGGCCGTCTAACGCTATCCGGCCATAAATAAGCGGATATCGGCCAATGAAAAACCTGACCTCCAGAGAGACACAAGGCGTCCTTGTCGAGAACAGACTGGATGGCCCGGGGAAACCCGGTTTTGCATTCCGTAATCCGTCTTCAGCCATCTTTTATGACTGGCACGCCCATTCATGCCACCAGATCACATATGCAAGACGCGGCACTACACAGATCGAAGGTCCGGATGGCCATCATCTGTTGCCTACGGCTCATGCCATATGGATTCCGGCAGGAACACGTCATCGAACCATGATCCGCGATCTGGACGGTGTTTCCGTCTATTTTGATCCGGCATATTTTCCGCATAACCAAACGGACCATATCCAGACATTTCCCATAACGACAATGTTGCAGGAGATGTTGCTCCACACAGTGCGTTGGCAACCCGGTTCAGCAGAGCACGACCCCATTGCCCGGAGTTTTTTTCAAACCGTCGGCCTGCTCTGCATGGAGCAAATACAGACGAAAACAACACGGCTTTTCACGCTGCCGCGTGCTGCTCACCCGTCTATCGTGCGGGCTATGGAAGCAGCTCTTGCCAGCCCCGGGCAGGCAAATCTAAACTTGGCGTTGCGTCATGCCGGAATGTCGGAACGTAGTTTCCGTCGCCATTTTCATGAAGAAACCGGCATGACATGGCAGGACTGGATCGTGCAGGCCCGTCTCTTCCACGCGGCAAACCTGCTTGCCGAGGGGCAACGGGTAACAGATGTAGCGGCTGGTGTCGGTTACGCATCGCTTAGTGCATTTGCAAAAGCTTTTACAAACCTGATGGGGATGTCGCCAGTCCGCTTCCGAAACTTGCAAACGTAAAGTTGAATGAGCCGGTTTGGACATTAGTCGGCCACACGTCGCTTTTTTGGAAAAGCGACGTATATTCCAGTTGCCCATGAAATTCGCGAACAGGTCTTTAACTGACCAGCCGTAGTCCCCGCCGCCCGTTCGGTGCTGAAGGTTTGCGGTTCTCTCCGCTTTTGAAGTCGAAAGGCAGTAGCGGTGAGCCGCCACGGTTCTCTTCTTCATGCGGTGCGTCGGGCAGGCGCTGATGCAGATAGAGATTGGACAGCGCACGGAATGCGTAATCCAGAATGGACGTGGCGTAGGATGTGACCGGATCACCCTCGACGGTGCCTGCGGGCCCGAAGGAAGAGTAGGCGAACCGGTCAACGAAATCTTCCAATGGCGCGCCATATTGCAGACCGATGCTGACGGCCTGACTGAAGCTCTCCATCAGACCGCGCACCATGGCGCTTTCCCTGGCCGGTGTCAGGGCGATCTCGCCGAGCGTACCGTCTTCGTATTCGGCTGTGCGCAGGAAGAAGCGATGCCCGCCGACCGAGGCTTTCTGGGCGATGCCGGTGTGCCGTTCGGGAAGCGGCTGCAAGGTGCCACGCGGCAGGATACGGGGTAGCGGAGCCATGGTTGGGTCCGGGCGGGCCGGTACGCGATCCACGAACCCGGCGAGAGCGCGATACATCCGCATATGCGCGTCGATTGTCGGCAGGATCAGTGGGCTTTCACCCGCGAGAGACGCGGCGAGAGCTGTTTCCACTGACAGGCCACGAGCGGCCAGCCGGTTGAGCGTGCTGGCCGCGAGCCGTCCATCGGCCCGGAGTGGTGAAAAGACTGGTGCAATGCCGCAGGCTTCGCAGCCAAGAAGCGCGTCGACAGGCCCTGTCGAGGAGAAGCCGGTTTCAATGCGCGCTTCAGGCATGTCGGTGTCGACAGCGGCTCTCGACCAGGCATCCCGGATCGCGGCGGAAAGACCCGGCAGGACATGCCGGTGCGGCATGAGGGGAAGGTGATCGCAACCGGTGCCTTCGCGGGTGACAAGGGTGGTCAGCGCCACGATCGAGCAGGCCGCGTCACGCCCATCGTCACTGTCATAATCGAGACCGAGCGCCGCCAGGCACGCATCCAGATTGGTCAGCAGGATTTCTCCCACAATCGGAAGCGGGGCGTCCGCAAGCAGGTCGCCGGTCTTCTCTGTTGCCGCTTCTGAGGCGGCCTGCCGTGGCTGTGTGGACGCTGTCGGCAGATCGAACAGGGTCGGCTCCGGGGGCGTCGCCTCGTCAAGCGGCAGTTCGCCATTGCGTCGGGTCGCCTTGGCGCGGGCGTCAGTGCGCAGAACGAGGCACAGCAGTCGCAACGCGGCGACAAAGGTTTCGGCGGCGAAATCCTCGCCCGGCAGGACGAAGGCCGCGAGGTTGATGACAAATCCGGGCCGTCTGTCGGAAGCCCCATGCCAGACGGCAAGGGTGGGAGCCACCTGTCTCAGGATATGCAGCCATGCCAGCGAGCGTCCGCTTATGATGTCCCCGCGTGACGGTTCCTGTCTCCCCCCATCCGGACGCCGACTGCTGGATGTGAAGGATTCGATCCAGCGCGCGGATTCAAGAGGCAGCGAGACCGCTCCCGTTCCGGCGACGATTTCTGCAAGGGCGGCGGCGGCATCGTCATCCCAGTCGGCGGGCAGCGTAATGGCGCGTGCCGGAGCGTCGGGGTCGGCGGAGGCCATGACGGTGCGCATTTCGACACCGTTCCAGAAATGATGAGCGTTCATGCTGGGAGCTTACCGTTCCGCGGGAGCGGGGCGGAAGCGGGCGAGGCTGAGGATAAGGGGGGGATAATGGTCGGGAAAGCGAGGATATGGGGGATAACTTTCGCCAGACCCGCAAAAGGCGTGAGATTGCCCCTCTGAGCGGGAAGCCGAGGCTGTCGGGAGGCTTTTGCAGGAGTGCCGTATAACGTGAACGCGAGGAGGTGTGCAGGCAGTGGACGGCGGCGGTTCGACTCCTTATGATCGCGTACATGGCAACGCTCGGCACCCTTCTTCATACCCGCCTGCATGGACGTTTTGTGGGCAAGGACAACGATGGTCGCGCCTATTACGAGTCGCGACGACCCACCCGTAAAACGGGCGGGGGCGAGCGCTATGAGCGCTGGGTCATCTACAGGAAAGGCGAGGATGCGTCCGCCGTGCCGCCAGAATGGTGGGGCTGGCTGCATTACATGGAGGATCAGCCCATCCCCATGGAGGCCCGCAAGCCCTGGCAACTGCCTTATCAGCCTAACATGACAGGCACAGCCGGGGCCTATCGTCCTCCCGGCAGCGCTTACAAAGGCGGTCAGCGTCCGCCTGCGACCGGTGATTACGATGCCTGGACACCTGAAAGCTGAGCTTTTCGCCCGTTCAGATAAACCGGGAGATCGGGTGCGGGGTGGAAAACAGCCCCTGAACGCTCCTTTTCGTGCGACCTGAACATGCGGATACGCGTTTGCGGGCATATTCTTGCCAGAGAGTTGCGCTATCGGGCTTGTCAGGTTTCATCGTTCCAGATGACAAGAACGAATGATCAAAAAGGCGTGTGAGAACCGATGAGTTCTGTTTCGACCACTTCCCCGCCCACGACAACGGTGTTGCCGCCTCTCCGCAATACACGTTCGACTGTGGAGCTCATTGCCGGTTTCGCTGTGATTGTCGCTTTTGTGCTTCTGCTGGGACTTGCCGTGGTCAGCAGTGGGCGCAGGACGGATGCGGGATATCAGCTCAAGGCGGCCTTCTCCCACATTGACGGCCTCGACATCGGATCAGATGTGAAGCTGGCCGGAATCTCCATCGGGCATGTCGTGTCCGAGGGGGTGGATCCGAAAACCTTCCAGGCCCTGGTGGTGTTCACGGTGCGGCGGGACGTTCAGTTGCCGGTGGACAGCGCCGCGATCATCACCAGCGACAGCCTCCTTGGCGGCAAATACATCGCCATTTCACCGGGTGGCGACACAAGAATGCTGAAAGCGGGCGGTGAACTCGTCGAGACGCAGGGTGCGATCAGCCTGGAGCAATTGCTGAGCAAGTTCATTTTCTCGGTGACGGATACGCTGACGCAGGCGGGTCAGGCAAAGGCGAAAGAGGGTGTCGCCGCGCCGAAGGCTGAGACGGCGCCGTGATTGACGTGCCCTCACACTGGCCACAACCGGACGGAACACCGGTTTCGTGCACGGAAAAGCTGCTGGTCCTGCGTCAGAACTGGGAAGAACTGCAGGGTGTCATGCAGGACGCGTTTGAAGATGCTGTGCTCATGGGCGTGGATGAGACCGAAATGAAACAGATGCTGACGACGCTGGTGGCCTCTCTCGCCAGTCCCCGGAGCAGGTCCGCAGAATGATGTGTGAGACAAGAACCACAATGCTGATGCGGTCCTGCCAGATATTTCTGGGACTGGCCTCTGTCCTTTCCTGCGTCGGGACGGCAATGGCTGCTGAACCGCTGGCGCCTCCCGCGATGTATCCCCCCAATACATGGCAGGGAAAAAGCACCGCGGTCGTGCGGGTGTTGAATCGTCTCGATTCCCGTGCCGAGACCATCAGGGTTCCGGTCGGTGAAATGTCTCATTACGAGACGCTCGAAATCGGTGTGACGCGGTGCCTGCTGCATGCTCCGACGGCGCGTGCGGATGCGGCCGTATGGCTCGATATTCAGGACCAACGGGCGGAGGGAGCGGCTTTCCATGGCTGGATGCTGGCCGCCGAGCCTTCGCTGGGCATTCTGGAAAGCCCGATCTACGATGTGCATGTCGTGACCTGCGAAGGGAACGACGTCCAGCCCATGCTGCCGACCCTGACCCCTCCCGCCGTTCCACCTCTCCCTGGAAAAAGCGACAGTTCACAATCCGGTCAGAAGCAGGACGATGCGCAGGGGAATGCGCACGGAAATGATACACAGGGAGATCAGGATGCCGCGCCGCCGTCTTCCGGCTCTCCGACAGATACCGGCGCGTCAGACGGAAACAGGCCCTGAGGTTGGGTTTTGTCAGGAGCGGGAAGCGGAGCAGGGGCTCTCGGCTGCCTATGGTAATGCCCGGGAAGCTGTGGTGAAACAGAACTTCACCGCAGCAGCCAGCGTCCACATCATTGTAACGCCCTGTATGCGCCGCTCTCCGGAATGATCCGGGCTGGTGCGGGCTGAACAGGCGAGCAGGGAAGGCATTTTGTCGTGAGTGCTTCAGACATGACTTCAGCTCCTCAGGTTTCCACTGTCAAACTGACACGGAATAATATGCCTCTCGGTCGGGTGGCGTTTCTTTTCGATTTCGATGGCACTCTTGTCGATATTGCAGCCAGTCCCGACGCGGTGGTCGTGCCTCCGGGCCTGAAGGAGACGCTGCTCGCCCTGCGGGAGGCGACGGGAGACGCTCTGGCGATCATATCCGGGCGGTCCGTCGACCAGATTGATGCTTTTCTGGGCGACGTGCCGTTCGCTGTCGCCGGAGAGCACGGCATCGCCATTCGTCACCGTCCTGGCGGCCCCATCGAGCGCGCGGCTCTGCCCTCCGTTCCCAGTCAATGGGTTGTCGAGGCGCAGGAGCTGGTGGCGTCCCTGCCGGGTACGCGGCTGGAACGAAAGGTCGGCGGCTTCGTTCTGCATTATCGGGGAGCGCCGGAAACGGAGGCGCTGCTCCGGAAGGCGGCAGAGGCGTGGGTGAAGGAAGAAGACGGCAGATTCCATGTTCAGGCCGCGAAAATGGCGTGGGAAGTCCGGCCTTTCGGCGTTGATAAGGGCTACGCTGTCAATCTGCTCATGGAAAATGCGCCCTTCGTCGGTCGCAGGCCTGTGTTTGTCGGAGACGACGTCACTGACGAGGACGCCATCAAGGCGGCTATTCGTCTGGGCGGAGCCGGTCTGCGCATTCCTGTCGATTTCCCTACGCCATCAGTTTTTCGGGGTTGGCTGAATTCTCTGGTTCCTTCCCCGAACGAAGACCATTCCGTGGGTCACGGGGCATGACGATGGGACGCCTTGTTATTGTTTCCAACCGCGTGCCGGACCCTCGGGAGAGGAACAAACCGGCAGGCGGTCTCGCGGTCGGTCTGGCGGATGCCCTGCGTGAAGATCAGCAGACCCTGTGGTTTGGCTGGTCTGGTCGGCAGGCGGAATCAGACGTGGATCCCGTTCCGTCCCTGGATACGCATGGATCGGTAACCTACGCCACGGTTCCACTGACCCACGCGCAGCATCGCGGGTATTATCAGAGCTTTTCGAACGGTATTCTGTGGCCGCTCTGCCATTATCGGCTCGGTCTGATGAACTACTCAAGAACTGACTGGTTGCAGTATCTTGAAGTGAACCGGATGTTCGCCCGGACTCTGGCGCCGCTGCTGAAATCCGATGATGTCATCTGGGTGCATGATTATCACCTCTTCCCGCTGGCGCAGGCGCTGCGGGAACTCGGGGTCACAGCCGCCATCGGCTTCTTCCTGCATATCCCGTTTCCGCCCTGGAGCCTTTTTCGTGCTCTGCCCCCCGCATCCGCGCTTCTGGACGACATGAAGGCGTATGATCTCATCGGCGTTCAGACCGAGGAGGACGCCCAGAACCTGTGGGAGTGTCTGCGTGTCGAAGGCATGACCGACCCTGCGCGGGTGGTGGCGTGTCCGATCGGCATTGATCCGATTTCCTTCAGCGAGGATGCGAGAGAGGCTTTCGATGGACCGGAGGTTCGCCGTCTGAGAGAAAGCCTTCATGACGAACCGCTGATCATCGGTGTGGACCGGCTTGATTATTCGAAAGGGCTGGAAGAACGGTTTCTCGGTTATGAAAAACTGCTGATCCGCTATCCTGAACACCATCGCCATGTGACCTATCTTCAGGTCGCTCCGGTTTCACGCGGTGAGGTCGAGGAGTATCGCCTTCTCCGTCGTCAGCTGGATGAAACGATCGGGCGGATCAACGGTGCTTTTGCCGCCTATGACTGGACACCGATCCGTTATCTGACTCGCCCGATTGCGCGTCAGACACTGGCGGGTTTCTATCGTCTTGCCGATGTGGCGCTTGTCACGCCTTTGCGTGACGGCATGAATCTTGTCGCCAAGGAGTATGTGGCGGCGCAGAATCCGGAAAATCCCGGGGCGCTTGTCCTGTCCCATCTGGCCGGAGCTGCGCCTGAACTGGATGAGGCGTTGCTGGTCAATCCCCATGATGCGGACGCCATTGCAGATGCCCTGCACCTCGCTCTGACCATGAAGAAGGAAGAACGGAAGCGCCGCTGGGATGCCCTGAACGGGGAGATCAGGAACACGACTGCCGGTTCCTGGGCCAGGGATTTCCTGAGAGCCCTGAATCGCAGCAGAAAGCCCGGCCCCGGGTGAAATTCCTGCGGGGGGCTGCTATAGGCACGTTTCCCGAAAACACATGGTCTTGCATGTGGAACAGAAAGCTTGGCGCATGGTGCTGATGCCACGACGCAGAATCTTCAATAAACAGACGCCCGGAACCGTGCGTCTGCCCAGTCTCCTGCTGGTGCTGACAGGGGTCGCAGCCCTGCTTTTCGTGTGGTGGGTGCAGGAAGGGCTGGGTATTGCCCCCTGCGCGCTGTGTTTGTGGGAGCGCTGGCCATGGCGTTTTCTGGTGGTGATCGGAGCTGTCGGTCTGCTCGCCCCCCGCCGCTGGGCCAGAACCGCAGCGTGGCTTGGCGTACCGATGTTGCTGGTCGATCTGGCTTTGGTGGTGGTGCATGCGGGCGTCGAGTGGCAGTTCTGGAAAAGCCCGCTGCCGGAATGTCTGTCGCCGCATCTGACAGGCGCGACGATGGCTGAACGACTGGCGTCCATGCCGTTACGTCCGGCCAAGCCATGCGACATGCCGACTTATATTTTTAATGGGCTGCCGATCTCCCTTACCGTGATGGAGGGAGTGGCAGCCCTGATCGTGCTGGTTCTTCTGGTAACCTGTCTGCTCAGACCCTTCGGCGGCCGAACAAGAAGCTGATGATGAACAGGACGATAAAGATGAAAAACAGGATCTTGCCGATATAGGCAAAGTTCGCGGCGATACCGGAAAAACCTAAAACAGCCGCGATAAGGGCGAAGACCAGAAAGATCAGGGTCCAACGTAAAAGGTCCATGGGAAATACTCCGTTCCGTCAGTCTCTGAACGCGAGGCGGAATGAAAAAGTTTCCCAGGATCGAAGACGAGCGTTTCGGAGCCCGGCAATCTCATGGTGAACCAGGTGATGTCAGAGAATTTCTTCTTTCTGCGGCGTCATGGAACGTTTTCCCCTGCTCCGGAGTAAATTCACGCTTCCGCATGAGGTTCCATTCGGCGAATGCTCAGCTGTTGTGTGGAAGGAGGCAGGTGAGAGGCCGGCTCATCCGGCAATCATTTCAGACTGATTATATGAATTTCTTCTGACAACTTCTTCGCTGATTGGGAGTCGGATCTCTCCTGCGGTCCTGTCGCGTTTATGCGACAGAATGGACAGGGTGTTGTCACGAAGAGGAGAGCCTGAAATTGCTCATTTTGTAATTGGAGATGCAGGCGTGATGTGCTCCCCGGGCGCGGCCAGAGCCGATGTCCAGGGAGAGAGTTCAGCATGACAGCATCAAAAAAAGTCGCACTGGTGACAGGGGCGGCACAGGGAATTGGTCGGGGCATTGCCCTTCGTCTGGTGCGTGACGGTTTTGCCGTCGCTCTGGTCGATATCAAGCGGGAAGCGCTTGATGGAGTGGCCAGGGAAATTCAGGAACAGGGTGGAACCTGCACCACTTTCAGCGCGGATATCGGAGACAGGGAGCAGGTCCGGGCCGCCGTGGACCATGCTGATCAGACGCTGGGCGGCTTTGACGTCATGATCAACAATGCCGGCATTGCGCAGGTGAAATCGATCGCCACCGTTACACCGGAAGATGTCGAGCGGATTTATCGTATCAATGTGCAGGGTGTCCTGTGGGGCATTCAGGCGGCGGCGGACCGCTTCATGATGCGGCAGCAGAAAGGAAAGATCATCAACGCCTGCTCGATTGCCGGTCATGAGGGATACGCGCTGCTGGGGGTCTACTCCTCGACGAAATTCGCGGTGAGGGGACTGACCCAGGCAGCGGCCAAGGAATATGCCAGCAAGGGGATTACCGTGAACGCCTATTGTCCCGGCGTTGTCGGAACCGACATGTGGGTCGAAATCGACAGTCTGTTCGCAGAACTCACAGGGGCCGAAAAAGGAGCGACCTTCAATAAGTATGTTGAAGGCATAGCGCTTGGCCGTCCGGAGACACCTGACGATGTCGCGGCGCTCGTGTCCTATCTTGCCGGACCGGATTCCGATTACGTGACGGGGCAGGCGATTCTGATCGATGGAGGAATGGTCTATCGATGACCATGTTCCGGAAAGAGAGGCGGCTGTCAGCCAGTAACAGCCGGCAGCAGCACGGCGAACACGGCCAGACAGAGGGCGATCAGGACAATGGTGAGGATGCCTTCGATCTTTGCCAGCGCAATATCCATGGCTTTCGTTTCATTCAGCGCCGTCCTCACCTTGCGGAAACGCCAGTAAGAAACCGGAAGCAGCAGAATGCCGGTCAGAACCGTAAGAATACCCATCTGCGAGGTGGACGTGAAGGACTGATGGACGGACACGGCATGCTGGGCTGCCAGAAGACGCAGGAACAGATCGAATTTTGCGAGAACGCAGCCAAAAGCGACCAGCGCCAGAGCCGTGCGTATCCATGCGAGAAAAGTGCGTTCGTTCGCAGCGTGATCCGTATAGTGTTCGATCATGAAAAGGAGTTCCTGTCGCGCCTATAAAGGAGGTCGGTTTCCCAGACTGCGGACGAAGACGCAAGGGACCGATGAGAGGTGCAGTTCCCAATGCACAGGTTTTACAAGACCTGCCTGTTCCCCCAAAAGAAAAAGGCCCCCGAAAACGGGAGCCTTTTTCATGATGTCACTCAACGGGACGATCAGGCGAGAACCGTTGCCGCCTCGCGACCGTTGATGATCAGACCGTCGCCGTTGGCCGAGACCTTCACCTCTTCGCCATCGTGAATCGCGCCTTCGAGCAGCAGTTCCGCGAGCGGGTTCTGCAAGGTGCGCTGCACCACCCTCTTGAGCGGACGGGCGCCGTAAACCGGATCGTAGCCTTCGTTCGCGAGCCACAGGTCGGCAAGATCGTCCAGCTTGATCACGATGTTCCGGTCGGTCAGCAGTGACTGGAGACGGGCGATCTGGATATCCACGATCCGCGCCATGTCCTTCTTCTGCAACCGCGAGAACAGGACGATCTCATCCAGACGGTTCAGGAACTCGGGCCGGAAGTGCGCACGCACGACTTCCATGACCTGCGCCTGCACCATGTCGGTGGTTTCGCCATCCGGCTGGTTGGCCAGAACATCGGAGCCGAGGTTACTGGTCAGCACGATCAGCGTGTTGCGGAAGTCCACGGTGCGACCCTGACCATCGGTCAGGCGACCGTCATCAAGCACCTGAAGCAGGATGTTGAAGACATCCGGATGGGCCTTCTCTACCTCGTCGAACAGGATGACCTGATACGGACGACGCCGCACGGCCTCGGTCAGCACACCGCCTTCCTCGTAGCCGACATAACCCGGAGGCGCGCCGACCAGACGGGCCACGGAGTGCTTCTCCATGAACTCGCTCATGTCGACACGGAGCAGAGCCTTTTCGTCGTCGAACAGGAATTCGGCGAGCGCCTTTGTCAGTTCGGTCTTGCCGACGCCGGTCGGGCCGAGGAACAGGAACGAACCGATCGGACGGTTCGGGTCCTGCAATCCGGCGCGGGCACGACGGACGGCATTGGCCACGGCCTTGAGCGCAGGCTCCTGACCGACGACACGACGTCTCAGTTCGTCCTCCATGCGGAGCAGCTTGGCGCGTTCGCCTTCGACCATGCGATCCACAGGGATACCGGTCCAGCGGGACACGACCGAGGCGATGCTCTGCTCGGTGACCGCCTTTGAAACCAGGTCGTTGGCCGAGTTGGTCTGCTCCTCGCTCTGCGCCTCGGTGATCTTGGCTTCCAGTTGTGGAATGGTGCTGTACATCAGCTCGGAAGCGCGACCCAGATCGCCCTTACGCTGTGCGACTTCGACCTGTGACCGGGCCTCGTCCAGTTGCTCCTTGAGCTTCTGAACGGCGTTGACCCGATCCTTTTCCGCATGCCAGGCGGTATTCAGAGCGTCGGATTTTTCTTCCAGCTCGGCCAGTTCGGCATCGACCTTTTCAAGACGCTCGCGGCTGGCGGAGTCATCCTCCTTGCGCAGCGCCTCACGCTCGATTTTGAGCTGGATGACACGACGATCCAGTTCGTCGAGTTCTTCCGGCTTGCTGTCGATCTGCATCCGAAGGCGGCTGGAGGCTTCATCGATCAGATCGATGGCCTTGTCAGGCAGGAAGCGATCGGTGATGTAGCGGTTCGACAGTGTGGCGGCGGCGACCAGCGCGCCGTCAGCAATGCGGATACCATGGTGAAGCTCGTACTTCTCCTTGATGCCGCGCAGGATCGAGATCGTGTCGGCCACCGAAGGTTCGCCCACGAACACCGGCTGGAAACGACGGGCAAGCGCCGCGTCCTTCTCGATGTATTTGCGATATTCGTCGAGCGTCGTGGCGCCGATACAATGCAGCGTGCCGCGTGCGAGTTCGGGCTTGATGAGGTTCGACGCATCCATCGCGCCATCGGAGCGACCCGCGCCGACAAGCGTATGCATCTCGTCGATGAACAGGATGACCTGCCCTTCGGCGGACTCGATTTCCTTGAGAACGGCCTTCAGGCGTTCCTCAAACTCACCGCGATATTTCGCACCGGCGATCAGCGCGCCCATGTCGAGCGAAAGCAGCTTCTTGTTACGAAGAGCTTCCGGCACGTCACCGTTGACGATACGCTGGGCCAGACCTTCCACGATGGCGGTCTTGCCGACGCCCGGCTCACCGATCAGGACGGGGTTGTTCTTGCTGCGGCGTGCGAGAACCTGAATGGCGCGGCGGATTTCCTCGTCACGGCCAATCACCGGGTCGAGCTTGCCCGCCAGCGCCACGGCGGTCACGTCGCGGGCGTATTTCTTCAGCGCGTCGAAGCCGGCCTCGGCGTTCTCACCTGTTACGGTGCGGCCTTTGCGGATGGTCGCGACGGCTTTTTCAAGAGCGTCAGCAGAAGCTCCGTTGTCTTTGAGCGCACGGCCAGCCGCTGTGTCAGACGCTGCGATGGCGACCAGAAGCCGGTCCTGCGCGACGAAGGAATCATTGGCCTTCTGTGCTGTCTGTTCGGCGTTGTCGAGCAGACGCACGAGATCCGGTGTCGCCTGCGGCTGACCGGCTCCACCGCCCTGTACTTTCGGCAGTTTTGCAAGCGCCTGTTCCACCGCCGCCAGCGCGCCGACAGGGTTGCCGCCTGCTGCCTTGATGAGTGAGGAAGCCGCGCCTTCATTATCGTCCAGCATCGCCTTGAGCAGATGCTCGGGTGTGAGTTGCTGGTTGTATTCACGGAGCGCGATCGTCTGTGCAGCCTGAAGAAAGCCGCGGCTCCGTTCGGTGAATTTCTGGATATCCATATTCCTGTGTGTCCCTTTGAAGTGAGGCGACGGTCAGGGCCATGGGAGGGCGCCCCTCAAGGAGGCGGCGCGGCCATGGTCTTGATCTTGCTAGAGGATATGGGGTCTGAAAACCGGAATGCAAGGGGATATATCTGTTTCGTGTTCTCTGGGATACGCGGAGATAAAAGGGTGGGTAGAACGTCAGTTTTGTCGCCTTGAACCTCCTGTTATTACCTTACTCATGCCCGATGGATCATACGTGATGCTTGTTGCATCACTGGTGGTCGCGATTGACCCGACAGCATTTTCGTATTCGGCGTTTGTGACACAGTCAGAAGTGTCCCGCCAATGCTCGCGGTAATGCCGTCAATGGTTCCTCGCCATTTGACTGCTGAGTTTCCATTTTCGACAGTGATATCGTTTCCGATATCATGAAAATCGATGGAAACGAGGCTGCCGCTGTCGATAACAATACCGCCGGATTCAATGGTTACACTGTTCAAAATCCCGCCAGTGGCGACCATTACGGTGTCGCCACTGGCGACGGTCTTATTGGATGAGGTTATACCGGAGGTTAAGATAATTTGTCATATTCCGTCCGGTATTGGAGATATTTTATGGCGTAAGGTAAATATTTTAGTATATCGTAAGTTATGGAGATGGAAATAAAATCAAGTATATTTTGAGGTCGGTGTTTATTCAACGTGGTAGACGATACGACAAAAATAGGTGTGTGTTGCATGAGAAGCAGAATTTCTAATTTGCGGCAGTCAATAAAGGCAACGGAATATGGCTGTTTCAGCATGTAAGTCGCTGCACCATGGAGTGGTAGGGAACTTCGGTAACCATCTTTTCTCAAGAACGTTGATAAGTGATACGAAGAAAGTGAAACTTGTACGACGGAGCCTGTGTCCATGCGCATGGATGATGAACGCGAAAGTACCAATATTGAGGACGTACGCGGTTCCGGCGGTGGCAGTCGGGCGCCGCTCCGTATCGGTGGCATTGGCGGGATAGTTCTGATCCTTGGAGCGCTTTATTTCGGCGTTGATCCGCAGATTGTGCTTAATCTTCTGGAGGGTGGAGCCGCGCCATCCACGACCAGTCAGACCGTGGCTCAGGCGCCGTCACCGGTCGATGATGCCCAGAAGCGGTTTATTGCCCGGGTTCTCGCCTCTACGGAAGACGTGTGGACGAGCTATTTCGCGCAGATGGGAAAGACCTATCACGCGCCGCATCTGAGGCTTTTCACAGGCGGCACGAACTCGGCGTGTGGCTATGCACAGACGTCGACTGGCCCGTTCTATTGCCCTGTTGACCAGAAAATTTATCTCGATCTTGGTTTCTTCAAGGAACTTCAGGGTCGGCTGGGGGCGGGAGGCGATTTTGCTCGGGCTTATGTCGTGGCGCACGAGGTCGGGCATCATGTGCAGAATCAACTGGGTATCATGCAGGAGATGGATGGACGGCATGGGACCAGTCTGCAAGGTAAGAATGGCCAATCTGTCCGTCTCGAACTCCAGGCGGACTGTTTTGCGGGCGTGTGGGCGAAGCGGGCCAACGACGCCAAAAATATTCTGGAAAGCGGTGATGTGGAGTCCGGTCTGAATGCGGCGGCCGCTGTCGGTGACGACAGACTTCAGAAAGAAACGCAGGGCTATGTCGTTCCGGACAGCTTTACCCATGGCACTTCCGCCCAGCGTGTTACGTGGTTTCGTCGGGGCCTCAGCGCAGGCGATATCGGGCAATGTAATACATTTTCTGCCTCGTCGCTTTGAAAACGTGCCGATCATCCTGACAGGACAGGGAATGTCCTGCTCAACCATGAACAGGAGGGAAGGGCGTTTGACGGACGTTTTTACAGGCAGACTGCTCCCGTCTGTATTGTGATATCTATCGGGTATTCATGATGTTGATTTGCCACCGATATAAAAATCTGTGCTGATGGCAGTGGCTTTAGAGGTTCTTTTTTGCGGGAGAGGAAACTTTGGAGTGCATGGATTGATTCTGAAAAGAATTTTACTGGCCAGAGTCAGTAAGCGCAGGGCATCGGTGAGGGATGACAGATATGAACAGTGCATCACTTGATGGCGCCGAAGAAATCCGGGTTCTCCTTGTTGAGGACGATGCGGATATTGCTGAGGAAATTTCGGCAGAACTGAAAAGTCGTGGTTTTTTCGTGGCCGTGGCGGAGACGGGCGGCATAGGGCTGGAGCAGGCGCTCACCGGGCAGTATAATGTCATGATCGTTGACCGTATGCTACCTGAACTGGATGGTCTCTCGCTGATCGAGACGGTCAGACAGAATGGCGGTCGTACGCCTGTGCTGGTTCTGTCCGCTCTTGGCGCCGTTGATGACAGAGTGAGTGGTCTCAAGGCTGGTGGTGATGATTACCTGACTAAGCCTTTTGCCATGGTGGAACTGATTGCCCGGATTGAGGCCCTTCTGCGTCGCCCGGATGATACGCGTCAGACCGTTCTGCGTGTCGGTCCGCTTGTGATGGATCTGATTGATCGAAAAGTGAAGCGTGACGATCGTGAAATAGAATTGCTGCCGAGGGAGTTCCGCCTGCTGGAATATCTGATGCGTCGTCCGGGACAGATTCTGACACGAGCCATGTTGCTGGAAGAGGTCTGGAACTATCGGTTCACGCCGCAGACCAATCTGGTTGATGTGCATATCGGAAAGTTGCGGCGCAAGGTGGATGCATCCGGGGAGCAGACCTTGATTCACAGTATTCGGGGGGCAGGTTTTACCCTCCAGTCGTCGGATTAAAATCATCTTGCTGAAAAATATTCTGCAGAGTGAGCGACTGGCTCTTTTTCGTACGGCCCGTTTCAAGCTGGGGCTGGCGTTCGCATTGGCGATGCTTGGAACAATCGCAGTCCAGTTCAGTCTGACCTATACCCAGATGACATCTTTCGAATTTCGACGGTCAGGTCAGGTTCTGAACGGAGAAATGAAACTTCTTCTGGCGATGACGCCGGAGCATCTTGAATATGTCATTCGTGAACGCGCTACGGACGATTTAAGACTGGTCGTGAATGAAGCTGGAATTTTTACAGCATCCCACCAGCCTGTAGCCGGTGAATTGCGCGTATGGCCTGATGGTCTGGTAGCGGACGGAAAGCTCCATAATATTGTGATGGAGCCGGAAGAGGGAAGTCCTTACGCTTTGAGGTTTCTCGCGGCCCGTGCGCCTGGCGGGCATATTGTCGTTCTTGGTCGCAGTCTGCATGTTCTGGATGAACAGAAACTCATGCTCCGCCATGCTTCGCTGGTCACTCTCGTTCCCATTGTCTTCTTTGCTTTACTGGCAGGAACCTGGCTGAGTCACCGGGCTCTGACCCGGGTGGAGGAAATGCACGAAGCTGTTGACCTGATTATGCAAGGCGATATTCATGAACGGCTGCCTGCGGGGGCTGAGCAGGATGAGTTGCAGCGACTTGCCGGGAGCGTCAATCGGATGCTGGATCGGCTGGAGCAACTCATGCGGGACATGAAGAGTGTGGGAGACGATATTGCCCATGATCTGCGTACGCCTCTTGCCCGCGTCAGGGTCGGGTTGGAGAGAGCTCTTTCCGGGTCTCAGGCTTCATCGGCAGAAGCGCTGCGATCTGTCATTGAGCGCGCAATCGATAATCTGGATCAATGTTTTGCTATTATCACTGCTTTGCTGAGGCTGACAGAGATAGATAACAGCAAAGGGCGCGCCGCATTTGCAAGGATAGATTTAGCAGAACTTGTGCGTGATATTGTTGATCTCTACGAACCAATTGCAGAAAGTGAAAACATTGATTTTTCGTTTCATTGCTCTCCCAAGGAAATCTCAGTCTATGGTGACAGAGATCTTTTGATCGAAATGCTAGGAAATCTTGTTGATAATGCAATAAAATTCACACCAGAAGGGGGAAGGGTTCAAATTTCTGTCAGCATGAGCGGACATCATCCATTCATTGCAGTTGAGGATACGGGAATTGGCATACAACCTGATGAGAAGCATGCTGTTCTCTCACGTTTTTATCGATCTGACAAAAGCCGGCATATTCCAGGGAGCGGTCTGGGGCTAAGCCTTGTGGCTTCTATTCTACGTCTTCATAATGCTGAATTGAAGATTCTGGATACTCATCCGGGTGTCCCGGAAAAAGGAGTTTGTTTTCTGGTCCTTTTTCCAACCTCTGATCTTATACAATATGATGAATAGATTAATCTGAATCGTTTACTACTAAAATGACATCAACACCTTCCGGTTTTATATCGATTAATTCATTCGATACGGTGGTGAGCGATGCATTTTTTGAAATTTCTACAAAAATGGTTCCAGATGACGTTCTGGAGCCATAGCAAAGAGTGGTGCCATCGTACTGATCCCGCCCATAACATGCGCAATCGAGCGAACTCCAGGGCTCAGTAATTTTTTCGATTGTGCTATCAGATGTTTTGATCACATCAAAAGCAGGTCTGGTGTTTCTCTTGATGAAAAATTCTTTTTTTATTCTACTGATATAAGCAGAATCACTTTCATCATTCAGACGAGGTAATGTGCCGCCAAAATAATCAGAGGCCGCGAGATCTATAAAATTTCCAGAGCTTGTATCAAGGCGGGTTTGATTGTTCGTATACTCTAAAAGACTATAAAGCATGGTCCATGGCCATGCCAATCCTTTCAGAATACTATCAAGTACTGGCGTTGAGTTTTCAGATAATGACGGAAACCATGATTGTGGTAATATAGATCGAATTCTTTTGAAAATATCTTCACTGTCACCGGTGGCCATTCTTTTTTCCTTAAGTATAAGATACAGAGAATGCTATATTTTGTAGGCGTACTACGCTTGCCGTTTGACCGCCGATGTCTACCGATTCATGGTTTAGAGTTATAACTCCGATAGCTTCAACTATATTTTCTGCAGTAGAAAAAGCCACGCTGGATATTTTTGTGTAACTACATACCGCACCGACTGTCAGGCTGTTGATATAATCAGATATACTGGTGCTAAGGGCGCTTTCTATGGATGTTGTATCTGTTCCGGTTTTTACAGTGATGGGTACAACAACAGATACATAAATTACTGTGGGGCGAATAACAGAAAACTCGACGCCACAAGCTCGCACGGATTCTATGGATGTTGTGATCTGATTGATATTGTTCGAGGATATATTACCTGATCCATCATCAACGGCTACATAAAAAAAACCGGGCCTGTAATATCCCGATGGGTCTTTATTTTCTATGATCTGATAGAGAATATTTGGAGAGGTGCTTTCTATGGCATATTCTATGGATGAAAGAGTTGCTGAAGATAATGAGGAAAACCATAGATTTATACGTGATTTTACGGATTCATCATCTTCTTCATCGTAACCGTTGCTTACACTTGACAGGTTTGTGCAGGTATCAATTCCAGAAATTTGAGTTCCCAGTGTGTTTAGGGCGCCGGACATGACATTTCCAATAGCGCCTGGAGTAGTGCATTCTACAGGGCAAGTAATAGATGCAACACCATTCTGCCGGATATAGCCATTGGATGATTCTGACCAATATTGATTTGTCTGATCTTTCGTTACCGAAAACAGTATGCTTCCATCAGATGATTTGACGATAGCTCCTACAGGAACCGTTGCGGATGATGAGTCGGGAGTTAAGCTGATGAATGTTTCTGTTGTTGTAGAGGATGCTGCAGGTAAACGTGAAATGCCAAATTGAGCAATCCATGAATCCACGTCGTCTCCAAACGATGTGCCAAGGCGTGTTATGGATAAGGTTTGAAGAATTAAATATTGTATCCAAAGTGCTACTGTCGCATTTGCCTCAAATATTGATCTTGAAACGGAGCCTGTTGTAAAATTTATCAACGACGAGCAGGCGCTTTGTGCTGCTGTACACGAGTTAGAAACCAAAGTTGAAAAATTCTGCAAAGATAAATTCATTCTAAATTTCCATTAAGATGGTTTCATCTGTATCTGAATCTGCGTACTGTATACTGATTTTTTTTGTTCCATCGGTTAACATGTACATTTTTATGGAAGGCGTTGGTGATTCAGATATTGCAGATTCCATTTTCATTTGTTCCAGAACAATAGAACTGATATCAGCTAAGCTATCAGTATTTCCTATTTTTTGTGGAAGACCGGCTCCGTAATCTAACCAAAAAATATAATCGCCAGGATTTGTGGATAAACGTCTGATGATACGTTGTTTTCCAATGTCAGATCCAGATACTGTGGCCAGATCACCATTTTCTGAAATATCGAGATCATAGCCAAGCGTGTGAGATATATCTGACATATTTCATTATATCCTTGAATTTTATTGTGGTGGGCTTGTGGAATCTGTTCCGGCCTTCACACCACTATGAGTATGATCTGTTAATGAAATTCCAGATGCTTTTACATCTCCAGAAACAATAATATTTCCAGATATTTCTAGATCTGAAACTATTTTTATACCGTCTTTGTCGATAAAAAATTCAACACTACCAATTTTTATTCCAAATTGCCCTACTGAGAGAGGCTTATTATTCACGCAGGTAAATGTTTGTGGTGCTGTTATGGAATCAAAAACCCGACTTACGACGACGTAATTGTCACCATCCCCATGAGCAGTATCAACAAAAACATGTGTCCCGACAGGTGATGGAGAGTAAATGGTGGCTGATCCGACAGAGACGGCTGAATCGCATATCCAGCCAGTTTCACAATCATCAGGTTGCAAACGTACTTTTACGAGACCATTTTTACAATCCAGAGCACTTACAATACCAAATTTTGCACGCCCAATACGGGATGTATGGGAATGCATCAGCATATTCAGAGAGTTGTTGAGTTGTGTCATTCTAAAATCTTTTGCAATTTATCGTGGTCTTAATATTGCTTTTTTTGATATGGATTTTGCACTGTATTCTATAATAACTTGATCGACAGTATAAACTATAGAATCAAAAGATGTTCCTGTTCCGCTTAGCTTTACGAGCTGTCTTGTTGATATGTTTAAATAGGGATGAAGATGTAATTCTACGTTTTTTCCATGCGCCATAATATCAGTATATCTTTGTTGAGCAAGATTTTTGCACTGATCTGTGGTTGTTCCTACAGGTGCTGTGAAATTAAAAACCTGACCGGAGGATATATTTTCAGGATATTGAGCTGAATGAATAATTTTTTGTCGCGCATCCCAGGAAGATATTTTTACGTATATACCTTCTGAGTAAATCTGATTATTGGATAAATTTATATCCAGAATGGCTCTTTGATAAATATTTGAACCTGGTTTTTGACTGGTCCATTCCAGATTGATAATGTTTCCATTTTCTTGTTTTTTTTTGAAATATAAAGTCTTGTTTTCAACCCACAGATCATATCCGTATTCATTCTGCATTCCAACACATAGATCCCAGGCTGTCTGATATCTGTGCATTCCTGAGAGAGCATGGGCTTTATGCTCATATTGATAGAATTGACCAATAAACCCGGATGTTGTGTCAATATCTGCTGACAGCCCGACCTTAGACGCGAGATAAGCTAGAGCATCTGAAGCTGTCATATTTAAAAAAGACTCTCCTGATATCTCATAATTTATAAGACTTGATGACCAGTCACGACCAGAGAGACTTAGTATTCTTTTGGGTGGATTAAAAACAGATCTGTCAATTTTTCCAGAAAAAATTTTATCCTCGCTTGTGGCGCTTCCGGACCCGGCTGGAGTTGCTTTTGCAAAAATGTCTACAGAGTTGCCATTTTCAAAAAACGGGATTTCTGTATATGTAGTATCAATTGGTATCGTGGCATTGAATGTGCAGGACTCTGCTAACCGCGAATTGATTATTTTAACATAATGGGGTGTAATTGTGTTTCCATTGGTGTCTTTTATATTTATATTCGAGCTGATTGTTTGAGGCGTGTTTCCGGAATCCAGAGATAAAAAAGACATTCTTGTTCGCTAATGATTGTTTTCTTTCTTTTAAATGTCCCCACAATTGTATGAAAGCTATTGTTTATGAGGCTCGGAAAACTTTGATTGCTTGGAAGCGATTGTCTCTTTCCGTACCTGAAATGACTTGGAATTTCGTTTTGTGATGGGGCGTGTCGTCAGTTAATCCCGATGATAGCGGAGAGGAATTGCACGACTGAGATGAAGATTGATTCAGCTTATCGGAGCATGGCGCAATGCTTCTGAACTGCTTCAGGCACGCGATCTGAAAGCCTCTGACCAGGGAAGCGCATGAAGAACAGGCGGTCGTTGATCAGATATTCCCTCCGTTCGCCGGATAGGCTGTTCAGGGTCTGGGTGATCAGGATTTTGAACATCATGACCGGATCAAACGGAGGACGCTCACCCTTGCGCCCGTCTGAATAGGCCAGAGCCTTTTCCGGATCAGAGCGGAAGACTTCAAAATCCACAGTCCGGGAAAAGGCTTCGAACTGGTCACCGAGCCCGCCCAGCCGAGCAGGCCGCATTTCAACATCAAAGAAACCAGCCTGCTTTATAGCGCCATTCCTCCAGTCAGAACCGGAAAAAGGGAATCACTGACCAAGACTCACTACAAAGAGGTTGCCACAACCCTCCAGGTTGTGAGGCGTTATCATCGGCTATCACGTTTCACCTTTATGAGCCCAGCCGCCGAAGTGCCTCAGCCGTATAATCCGTCTGCAATGCAATCGCACCAGCCATCCTCGATCCTCCCTCACAAAACAGAATCAGAAAAGTTCGGCCGCCTCACTGCACAGATGTGTCAGACGTAATAGATTTTGGTATCAGTTCGGCTTCCTCCACGGCATCAATCACCCGGTCTCGTAAATCCTGTGAGTAGGCTTTCGGCATGAAGGCTGGCCTCCAGCGCCAGTCCTCATCTTGAATCACATCAGACAATCTTTGGGAATCACGCGATTCAATCTATTCACAGAGCGCTCCAAAAAACCATTTTCTTTGATTTGTTTGGGTGCTGTTTTGCAGTCAAAGATAGTCGTGTTCTGGAAGAAATGAAAAAAATTAATTCAATTTAAGGGCTATTTATTTAAACTTCGACCTCTCTGAATAATATTTCTGCCAAATTTCAGGCGTAATGTATCGATCGCTTCCTGCATGGCGACAGAATTGATATTGTGAATGTCTGTCAGATTGGGCGGGTCCGCTTCCTGTAATGGCTTGAGATTCTTTGAGTAAATCCCGATGAGGCGGAAAGCGGTTGTTCCGGCTTCTTTCATTAATAAATATCTTGCCGCCTGAAACAGGCGGTCCGGCAGAACGGTCGGTGTGTGTAATTGTATCGCCCGAGTGCGTGTCTGGAAACTCGCCGTGCGTAGTTTCAGCGAAATCCCCTGCGTGGACACTTTCTTGCGTTTCAGGCGAAGCGCAAGCTGCTCGCACACATCCCACAATTCCCGTTCCAGTCGGGGGATATCCCCGATGTCCTGGGCAAATGTCACCTCGGTGCTGACGGATTTTACCGGATGGAAGGGTGTCACCTTCCGAAAACTTTGTCCCCGGGCGCGCTCTACAAGCTCAGGTCCCCGGGAACCCAGGCGGCGGAAGGCTTCTTCGATCGTCAGGGCCGCGAGTGTGCCCAGCCTTGCAAGACCAAGCTTCTGAAGCGCTTCTTCCTGAGCCTTGCCGATACCCGGCAAAAGCCTGACCGGCTTGTCGGCGAGCCACTCCCGCGCCTCGGACCCGATCACGCCAAAACCCCGCGGTTTGTCGACGCCGGCAGCAAGCTTGGCCATCAGCGTATTGGTTGCGAGGCCGATTGAAATCGTCACACCCAGTTCTTTCTCCACCCGCAAAGCCAGTCGTGCGACCACGACACAGGGTGGCGCTCCATGCAGTTCCCGCGTGCCGGACAGATCCAGAACCGCCTCGTCGATGGATTTGACTTCAACCAGCGGCGTCAGCTCCCGCATCATGGTTCTTATACGCTCTGCCACGATCCGATAGGTCGCCATGTCGGGGGGGAGGATCACAGCGTCCGGGCACAGTTCACGGGCGCGGCGCATCGGCATGGCGGAGTGAGGGCCGTGAAGGCGGGCGATATAGCAGGCCGTGCTGACGACCCCGCGATCACCTGTGCCACCCACGAGAAGAGGTTTTCCCTTCAGTTCGGGATGGCGCTGTTTCTCGACACTGGCGAAAAAAGCGTCACAATCGACATGGGCAATGGAAAGACTGCTCAGTTCAGGGTGGAAGACAAGCCGCCGGGAGCCGCAGGTCGGGCAGCGTGCAATGGCTGCACCGCTCTGTGGCCAGAACAGGTCCGGACAGTCCCGGCATAAAACCGGGTGTCTTCCCGCATTCAGCGGATTTTCTCGATGTCCCAAAGCCATGCAGCCCCCCGGACACCTGAGCTGTCTCCATGTTTGTTGACAAGCAGTTCCGTCCTGCACACGGGCGTTATGACGTTGCGCGGGAGCAGATCCGGCACGCGCGCGAGAGTGGCTTGCAGATTGGACACACCACCGCCGAAGACAATGGCGTCAGGATCGAGAAGATTGATGATGAGCGAGCAGGCGCGCGCCAGATAATCCACATAGGAGTCGAGCGCCGCCTGAGCTTTTCTGTCACCGGCTGCTGCGGCTTCCTCGATGCCTTCCGCGCTGCGTGCGCCTTCGCCTTTCCAGGCCGCCGCCAGAGCCGGGCCGCAGAGGAAGCGCTCAAGGCAGCCCTCGTTTCCACAGAAGCAGCGCGGCATCGGGAATTCTTCCCGGCGTGGCCAGGGCAGGGGAATATGGCCCCATTCACCGGCGATATGATGACGACCGCTGAGCAGTTTGCGATTCACGACAAGACCACCGCCCATCCCGGAGCCGATGATCACGCCGAAGACGATATTACGCCCGCTTGCTGCGCCGTCGATGGCTTCCGAGAGAGCGAAGCAGTTTGCGTCATTTTCAACCCGGACCTGTCGTCCCGTGATTTTCGGAAGATCGACGCCGAACGGCATGGCGTTCAGCCATGTGGCGTTGGCGTTCTTGACCAGCCCCGTCGTGTCGTCGATCGAGCCGGGTATGCCGATTCCGAAAGGCAGACGTGCGTCACGACTGCTTTCGTCCAGCCCCAGTCTGCTGGTTGTGGCGTCAAGCAGGTCACGGATGGCGGCCATCATCGGCTCATACGATCCCGGATTCGGAACACGTTCACGCAGAAGGATGTCCCCGGCCGTGCTCATGGCCACGACTTCGATCTTGGTGCCACCCAGGTCGATTCCAAGGCGTATGCTGTTCATGCTGACTGTCCGTTACTGCGTATCGTGCGAAACGATCTGTTAAGATTACTTCAAAGCAGATACTGCACTCATGTTCCAGACTTGGGCAGGAATGCCGCGATGAGAAAACAGCCCGACACCACGGACGATCAGGGGGAGAAAGCATGAGTGAGACTCTTCTGGATGTGAGAGGTCTCTCCTGTCCGTTGCCCGTTCTGAAAGCCAACAAGGCCCTGCGCACCCTCACGGCGGGGGATCATCTCCGCGTACTGGCGACCGATCGCGCCTCTTCGGCGGATTTCCGGAGTTTCTGCCGGGAAACCGGGCATGCCCTTGTCGCGTTTGGGGAAGAGGCCGGCGTGCTGTCTTTCGTGATCCGCAAAAAGAGCGAAGAGCCCGCCTGAGCGCGTTTCAGACCTGATGCGCGGAGGCGACATCTGTTGTGGAATCGTCAATTTAACAAGGGAAAGTAATCCCTGCATAACATCTCCGGTCTTGGCATCGGCGTGTCTGCGGGGTAAGGGCAGCGGCTTGATGACCTATTGAGGATGCTATTTGACATGACGGGTGAGACGAATTCCCTGTCCTTCGAGGACGCCCTCACCGAGCTTGAGCGGATCGTCCGGAGCCTTGAGGGCGGACAGCTCAAGCTTGAAGAGGCCATCACCTCCTATGAACGCGGGGCGGCGCTTCGCGCTCACTGTGAAAGCAAGCTGCGCGAGGCTGAAGAGCGCGTGCAGGCTATCGTCAAACGGGCTGACGGCTCACTTGACGCCAAGAACGTGGATTGAAGTTCGTCATGACCAACTCCGGTGCAAGCACAAATCCCACCTCTGCCGAAGCGCTGAGCGCATCCCTCAAGCAGCGCGCCGCTGCCGTGGAAGCCATGCTGGACCGGCTGGTCCCCCGCGTGGATGGACCTGAGGCGCGCGTGATCGACGCCATGCGCTATGCGACGCTGGGTGGTGGAAAGCGCCTGCGCGGGTATCTTGTGGCGGAAGTGGCGTCCCTGTTCCCGGAACAGAATGGCGAGGAAGGAGCCTATCGCGCAGCGGCCTCTGTCGAGATGCTGCATGCCTACTCCCTCGTGCATGATGACCTGCCCGCGATGGATGACGATGATCTCCGCCGGGGCCAGCCGTCCGCCCATCGCAAGTTTGACGAGGCGACCGCCATACTCGCCGGTGACGCGCTCCAGACGCGCGCCTTCGAGGTGCTGGCCGAGACTGAAACCCATCCGGATGCCGTCGTGCGGGTCCAGCTTGTGCTGGCTCTGGCGCAGGCTTCCGGCGCGGCTGGCATGGTCGGCGGCCAGATGATCGACATGGAAGGCGAGGGCCGCGCCCTTTCCCTGAAGGAAGTCAGTCATCTGCACGCCCTGAAGACCGGTTGCCTGATCCGCTATTCGGCGGAGGCTGGCGCGATTCTGGGCGGCGCGAATCCCGAACAGCGTGAGCGCATCGCCAGTTACGGCCGTGATATCGGCGCGGCCTTCCAGATCGCGGACGACGTGCTGGATGCAACGGCGACCGAGGAAGAACTCGGCAAGACAGCCGGCAAGGATCAGGCTGCGGAAAAGTCGACCTTCGTGGCGCTGCTGGGTATCGACGGCGCTCGCAAGGAGGCTGGGAAGCTGGCCGAGCGGGCCTGTCATGCCCTCGATATTTTTGGTGAGAAAGCCGATCGGCTGCGCGACCTTGCGCGTTACGTCGTAGAGCGCAGGAGCTGAGAGCCATGAGCGATACGTCCGGACCCATCCCCACTCGGGGTCGTTTTCCTTTACTGGACCGTGTTTCCTACCCTGTTGACCTTCGGAACCTTTCGATCGAGCAGCTGAAGCAGGTTGCGGACGAGCTGCGTTCGGAGACGGTCGAGACGGTGTCCACGACAGGCGGCCACCTTGGCGCCTCGCTGGGCGTGGTGGAACTGACGGTCGCGATCCACGCCGTGTTCGACACCCCCGACGACCGGCTGATCTGGGACGTGGGCCATCAGGCCTACCCGCACAAGATCATCACCGGACGCCGCGACCGCATCCGCACCCTGCGCCAGCCGGGCGGCCTGTCGGGCTTCACCCGCCGCTCGGAGAGCGAATACGACCCGTTCGGCGCGGCCCATTCCTCAACGTCGATTTCGTCCGGCCTCGGCATGGCGGTCGCGCACCATCTGCGCGCCGGGGAAGATCCGTCCTACCGCGAGCGCAACGTCATCGCCGTGATCGGCGACGGCTCGATCTCCGCCGGCATGGCCTACGAGGCGATGAACAACGCCGCCGTCGCCGGCGAGGGCGCGGAACGGCTGATCGTCATCCTCAACGATAACGAGATGTCCATCGCGCCGCCCGTCGGCTCGATGTCGAACTACCTCTCCCGCCTGATGTCGTCGCGCCAGTTCATGGGCCTGCGGGATCTCGCCGGAAAGTTCGTGAAAAAGCTGCCGGACCGTCTGGAACGCACCGCCAAGAAGGCCGAGGAATATGCCCGCGGCATGATCACCGGCGGCACGCTGTTCGAGGAGCTGGGTTTCTATTATGTCGGCCCGGTCGATGGCCACGACATGACCCAGCTGGTGCCGATCCTGCGCAATCTGCGCGACACGGATAAAGGCCCGATCCTGCTGCATGTCATCACCGAGAAGGGCCACGGCTACAAGCCGGCCGAGGCGGCGGGCGACAAGTATCACGCCGTGGCGAAGTTCAACGTCGTCACCGGCGAGCAGAAGAAAGCCCCTCCGGGACCGCCGTCCTGGACCAATATCTTCGCCCGCGAACTGGTCGACCGCGCTTCCACGGACAACCGCATCACGGCCATCACCGCCGCGATGCCGTCCGGCACGGGCCTCGACAGGTTCGCCACCAAATTCCCCGACCGGTTCTTCGATGTCGGCATCGCGGAGCAGCACGCTGTCACCTTCGCCGCCGGCATGGCGACGGAAGGGCTGCGTCCGTTCTGCGCGATCTACTCCACGTTCCTGCAGCGCGCCTACGATCAGGTCATGCACGACGTGGTGCTGCAGAAGCTGCCGGTCCGTTTCGCCATTGACCGCGCCGGTCTGGTCGGCGCCGACGGCGCGACGCATGCGGGCTCGTTCGACATCGCCTATCTGGGCTGCCTGCCGGGCATGACCATCATGGCGCCGTCCGACGAGATCGAGCTTCTGAACATGACGGCCACGGCCTGCGAGTTCGACGAAGGCCCGATCGCGCTGCGGTATCCGCGCGGCAACACCTATGGTCTGGAGCTGCCCGCGAAGGGCGGGATCATCCAGATCGGCAAGGGCCGCATCGTCCGCGAGATGGGCCAGCAGTCCGGGCGCGAGAAGGGCGGCATCGCCATCCTGTCGCTTGGTCCGCGTCTGGAGGAGGCGCTCAAGGCCGCCGACCAGCTCGCCGCGCACGGCCTGCCGCCGACGGTGGCCGACGCCCGTTTCGCCAAGCCGCTGGACACGGAACTGCTCGAACAGCTGGCGCGCAACCACGCCGTGCTGATCACCATCGAGGAAGGCTCCGTCGGCGGCTTCGGCTCGCTGGTCGCCCAGCATCTCTCGAAGACCGGCCTGCTCGACACTGTCCGCCTGCGCACCATGACGCTCCCGGACATCTTCATCGACCACGACAGCCAGTTCGAGCAATACAACACCGCTCACCTCAACGCCCCTCACATCGTCCAGACAGCGCTCAACGCAATCGGGGTGAGTGTGAGCGAGCAGATCGCCTGATTGATGGCGAAGCGCCGCGTAGACCAGCTCCTCGTTGATCGGGGACTGGTCGAAAGCCGGACCAAGGCGCAGGCTCTCATCATGGCGGGGCTTGTCTACACGAGTGACCGGCGTATCGCGAAAGCAGGGGATCTCCTGCCTGAAGAAGCGCCTCTGGCGCTCAAGGGACAGGACCATCCGTGGGTTTCGCGTGGAGGGCTGAAGCTCTCCCATGCGCTTCCGTTTTTCGGTTTTTCTGCGGAAGGACGGATCGGTCTGGATGTTGGGGCGTCCACTGGCGGCTTTACGGATGTTCTGCTGACCAATGGTGCGAGCAAGGTCTATGCCGTGGATGTCGGGCATGGCCAACTGGCGTGGAAGCTGCGCTCCGACCCCCGTGTCGTGGTCATGGAAAAGCAGAATGCCCGGGCGCTGGACGCGACGCTTATCCCTGATCCCATCGGTGCGGTCGTGTGTGACGCCAGCTTTATTGGTCTGCGTACGGTGCTGCCTGCCGCACTGTCGCTCACCTTACCGGATGCGTGGGCTGTTGCGCTGATCAAGCCTCAGTTCGAAGCCGGGCGTGAGCATGTGGGGGCGAAAGGCGTCGTGCGTGATCCTGCCATTCATGAGCAGGTCTGCACCATGATTTCCGACTGGTGGAAGACCCTGCCGGGATGGGAAGTGCTGGGCGTGGAAGCCAGCCCGATCACCGGACCGGAAGGGAACCGTGAGTTTCTGATCGGCGCACGCCGGACGGGGTAATACCCGGCGGGTCTGGCCTTTGGGCTGTATGAGACTGGCCGATCCCGTATACTGGCCGGTGCAGGATTGGCAGGGCTCTGCGCCGGAACCCGGCAAAGGCTCGCCTTTGTAAACCGTTTTATGATCAGCAAACCGGGCTGTGACGGCCTGTGGTTCCTGCCGGGTCCGGGCTGAGCCCGGATGCTCTCATCGACAGGTCAATCTTCACCACCTCTGGTATAAACCAGACGCTTTGGGCGCCATCTTTTTTCAAAAAGGCGGTGTTCTGTAATCTTTCCGAATGACCTGAAACGCGCAAACAGAAAGCTGCCTCATGACAGCCCAATAAGCAGCCTTTGCCTCTCAGTTAAATAAGTCGCTTACGCGGCCATATCCTCATGAACCGCCGAACTCACCATTGTTTTCGGCCATCGACGATGAAACCACAGCCACTGTTGGGGTTCGGCTCTGATCCAGCCTTCAAGATGCGCGTTCACGGCCTTCATGATCGACAACTGATCGGCTGTGCGCTCGCCTGTCATGGTGAAAGTCAGGGCGGGCTCGCACACCAGCCGGAACCGGGCCGTGCCGATCCGCACGACATGGATCGGCACGATGTTGCGCTCAAACCGCGCGGCAAGCTGGGCAAGGGCAGGGGCTGTCCACGCCGTCTGTCCGAAGAACGGAACGGCGATGCCGTCGTTCATTTTCTGGTCCACCAGAAGTCCCAGTGTGCCGCCAGCGCTCAGATGGCCGATGATGTCGCGCGCGCCTCGCGCTCCCTTGGGAAACATCCGCGTTCCATGCCCTGCCTCACTGCGGAGTTGCTGGATCAGACGCTCGACCACGGGGTTTGACGATGCCCGGTACACACCGCCGACCGGCAGACCCAGTGCGCCAGCAATGGGCAGAATCATTTCCCAGTTGCCCAGATGAGCCGAGAAGAACAGAGGCGGCAGGCCGTTTTTCCGCGCAGCCTCGATATGTTCCTGACCTGAAATCTCCCAGCCCGGTCCCGACGGAGTGCATTCCATCTTTTTGAGATGGGAAAACTCCCCGACGACGCGCCCAAGATTGTTCCAGGCGCCCCGGACAATTCTCTTCTGCTGTTTTCTGTCCATGTCGGGGAAGGCGAGCGTGAGATTGCCTCTGGCAACGCGCGAGACAGGCAGAAGCGGGCCAATGGTTCCTGCGAGAAGGCCGCCAAGGCCGGAAGACAGCCCTATGCCGAGCAGACGCATCAGCCCGACGCCGCCGTTGAACGCCAGTCCGGTCAGATAACCGCCAATACGATCTCTGCCGGTAGGCACAGTGATGGATGTCATGAAGGAGCGAAGGGTCCGAGGTCGTCTGCCGTCCGCGCATTCAAAATGTGCATCCACGGCCAGACAGGAGATATGTCTCCTGTAGGGAACTGCCTGAAACGCATGAAGTGCCACCTGAGAGAAAAGAAAGGATAGGTCATCCCATAAGTCGGGACGCTATCACATCAATGACTGATAAATGTAAATGCGTAACGAATGGTCACGAGCCTTAATCAATGTATGTGGGCGTTACATAATACGTGAAAGTCATATTCCAGCGGCCGGGAACACGCATGCTGTGGGTGGCGTTGCCGGTGACTACATTATCGACGGCGAAGTTTCTCAAACAGGGCCATGACTTTTCCGCGTCTTAACGGTGAGAGGCGCTGGGTCCAGAACTGGCCGTTCAACTGATCGATCTCATGCTGATGGCAGGCAGCACGGAGCCCTTCCGCATCTTCAATGTGCCCGATGCCCTCCATATCCTGATAGCGGACGCGGACACGGGCAGAGCGTTCGACCAGACCGGTGACGCCCGGCATGGAAATGCTGCCTTCCTCCAGACGGATTGTCTCCTTCGAGATCTCGATAATCTCTGGATTGACGTAGATTTGTGGTGTGGGCGCATCGGGAAGCTCCAGCACGACGACACGCCGGGCAACACCGACATGGGGAGCGGTAATCCCTATTCCCGGAGCGGCGCGCATGGTGTCGAGAAGGTCCATGGCCAGAGACCGGAGAGCCTCGTCGAAACAGGTGACGGGCTTGGCGACAAGCCGCAGCTTCTGATCGGGGAAGGTCACAATCGGACGCAGGGCCATGGCGGTCTCTATCTGGATAAGGCGCAGGGATCTGCTGTTTAATGAGGTGCTGTCCGGAAGAGCAATGCCTGCATGGCGCGGCGGTTGCCGATTTTTCTCCAATTTCCCGGCTGCCCGTGGTAGGAGCCCGCGTTTACGATCATTTTCGACTGAACAGGAAGAGACAAGGTTATGAGCGACACGGACTTCGCGCTTGACGCCGCCGACCGGGAGCGGATTCTCGCGAAGTCGGCGCTGTTCTCACCGCCGCCGATCCAGCTTGCCGATGGTCGCCGCGACCTTGTCGGGCTGTCGCGCGAGGAACTGACCGAAGAACTGGTCGCCATTGGCGAGAAACCGTTCCGCACCAAGCAGCTCTGGCACTGGATTTACCATCAGGGCGTGACCGATTTCACGAAGATGAGCAGTATCGCCAAGCCGCTTCAGCAGAAGCTTGCGGAGCGGTTCATTGTCGGGCGACCGGAGCCTGCGGTCGTGCAGACCTCACAGGACGAGACGCGCAAATTCCTGTTCCGATTCCGCGACGGGCAGGAAGCCGAGACGGTCTACATCCCGGATCGGCGTGAGGATCGTGGCGCGGTCTGCATTTCCTCGCAGGTGGGCTGCACTCTGTCCTGCACCTTCTGCCATACCGGCACGCAGAAGCTGGTGCGTAATCTCGGCGCGGCGGAAATCGTCGGCCAGTTCATGGCCGCGCGCGATTCCTATAATGAATGGCCCAGCCTGAAGGGTGATACGCCACGCCTGCTTTCCACCATTGTTCTCATGGGCATGGGCGAGCCGCTCTATAATTACGAGAATGTGGCCAAGGCCATGCGGATCATCATGGACGGGGAGGGGATCGGCCTGTCGCGTCGGCGCATCACACTGTCCACGTCCGGTGTCGTGCCGCTGATGGATCGCTGCGGCGATGAACTCGGGATCAATCTCGCGGTGTCGCTGCATGCCGTCCGCAATGACCTGCGTGACCAGATCGTGCCGCTCAACCGGAAATATCCTATCGAGGAAGTGATCGCGGCCTGCCGTCGCTATCCGGCGGCGAGCAATGCACGACGCATCACGTTTGAATATATAATGCTGCGCGGCATCAATGACAGCGAGGCCGACGCCCGCGAACTGGTGCGCCTGATTCGTGGTATTCCGGCCAAGGTGAACCTGATCCCGTTCAACATCTGGCCCGGCAGTGACTATAAGCCTTCAACCCGCGAGCAGCAGGCGAAATTTGCCCAGATCGTCATGGATGCCGGTTTTGCCTCGCCGATCCGTACGCCGCGTGGACGTGATATTCTGGCGGCCTGCGGGCAGTTGAAGACCGCCAGCGAGAGAAGCAGACCCATTCGCGAGGAAATTTAGAGTGTCACTAATAGGAAAGTGAGATTCCTTTCCTGAAAATGTAGAACTTGTCACTTGTATGGAGTGGGGTGAAGACCAATCTTCCGGACGCCTCTACAGGAACGACGAGGTCACAGACCTCCGGGAGATAGACAATGACTTATTTTACTCACCTGACTGACCGGGCGGTGATAGCCGTCAGAGGTGAGGACCGCGTCAGGTTCCTTCAGGGACTGGTGTCCAACGATGTAGAAACTGTGGAACCGGGCAAGGCCGTATGGGCCGCTCTGCTCACACCGCAGGGACGCTGGAAAGCCGATTTCTTCATTATCGCTGATCCTGACGAGCCCTGTCTCCTGATCGACTGCGCCTCATCGCAGAGCGCCATGCTGGTTGCAACGCTTTCAAGATTCCGTCTTCGCTCCGACGTGAGCATTCAGGAAACCCGCCTTGTCGTTCATGCGGCATGGGGTGGCCTGCCTGATGTCGCGACCGTGGAAAACGCGATTGTCGTGCCGGACCCGCGCCTCCCGGAAGCGGGATGGCGTCTCCTCATGCTGGAACCGTCAGCCGCCGCGAAAGCGGATGCTGCGACATATGACCTGCACCGTCTCGTGCTCGGATTGCCTGATGGTGTCCGGGACTGTGAGGCTGAAAAGACTCTTCTTCTGGAGGCCAATTTCGATCTGCTCAACGGCGTTTCATGGACCAAGGGCTGCTACATGGGGCAGGAGATGACAGCGCGGACCCACTACCGTGGTCTCGTCAAGCGGCGGCTGGTGCCTGTCGCGTCCGAAGCCGTTCTGCCTGCGCCGGGAACGGCTGTGACCGCCGACGGCCGTGAAATCGGGCAGATCCGCTCCAGTCACGACCATTGCGGTCTGGCGTTTCTGAAGCCCGACTCTGTAGACCTTCATCTGGAAGCGGAAGGCCACCGGATTGTGCCGCGCGTGCCCACATGGTTTGCGACCGTGCAGGCAGCAGAGAAAAACAGTCAGGCCGCTGGTCTGGGGGAAGTATCACCGTGAAAACCGCTCAACAGGAAACCATCCGCCCGACGGCTGAATCCGTGGAAAGTGAACTGGAACGTGTTGCGTTTGATGCGTCCGGTCTTGTCTGCGGCATTGCGCAACAGCATGACAGCGGTGAAGTGCTGATGGTCGCATGGCTCAACCGCGATGCGCTCAGGGAAACATTGCTGACAGGGCAGGTCTGTTACTGGTCGCGCAGCCGCAAGGCGCTGTGGCGCAAGGGCGAGACATCCGGTCAGGTGCAGAAACTGATCGAAGCACGGCTTGACTGCGATGGCGATGCGATCCTGCTGCTGGTGGATCAGACAGGTGTGGCCTGTCACACAGGACGGCGGAGCTGTTTCTACCGGCAGTTCGGGCCGGAAGGGCTGAAGACGATTTCGGATCCCCTCGTTACACCTGAAGCGCTTTACGGCCCCTAACAGAGCGCAACCAACGAGGACGTCAGTTGCCGACGGCATCCTTTTCGCTCATTCTCGATATCGCTACGCCAGGCGAAAGTGAGGACGTCCATGCTGTCAAACGAGATCAAAGAGCCATCGGGTGAACTGACCATCCGTGTCATCGCCATGCCGAGCAATACCAACGCCGCAGGGGATGTTTTTGGCGGGTGGGTGATGTCCCAGATGGATCTGGCGGCCGGCTCGGCGGCGGGCATGCGGGCTGGTTCAAAAACGGTGACAGTCGCCATTGACGGCGTCTCCTTCCTTGCGCCGATGGCGGTGGGCGATGAACTGTCGGTCTATACGGACATTCTCAAGGTCGGCCGCACGTCCATGACGATTGGGGTGCAGGCGTGGCGGCGTGTGCGGCAGTCCAGTGAGCGGCAACTGGTGACACATGGAAAGTTCGTGTTTGTGGCGGTGGGTGAGGATAACCGGCCGGTAGAGATTCCTGCCGCTTAAATGTTGCGATGGGATTTTTTATGATCGTGTCGGCTTCGGCCGGAAGACCGGCGATTCCCCTGCGCCATCACGAGATAACATATGTTCTTTCAATCAGTTCCTGAATGGATGTGTGCTTAGACGTTCATCCGGCTAGCACACAGCGCATTTGCGGCCTGCGCGCGACTGTTGGAGACACTGACTCCTCCATCAATATTTTCAGTTGAGGCACACTGACTCCGCGTCGCCAGGGTGGGAAACGGACACGGAGTATCAGGACAGAAGCGATCGTGAGACTGGTAAAGCCCACACTCTCTTTCAGTATTCGCAAGGCTCGACATGCAGACGCTGCTCTGCTGCCTGATATCGAGAGGTCCGCCGCTCAGGCCTTCCGCAATATTCCGTCTCTTGCATGGATTGCTGATGACGAACCCATATCAGAAAAAAGGCATGAGGCCTGTATCGCTGCGGAGACATGCTGGGTCGCAGTTGATGAGACAGGCAATCCGGTGGCGTTTCTGAGCACCCGTAGGGAAGGCGTGCGCATGCATATTATGGAAATGTCAGTTGTGGAGTGCATGCAGGGCAACGGTATTGGAGCAGCTCTTCTTGAGACACTTGCAGTGTGGGCCGAGAAGAATCATCTGACAGCAATCACTCTGACGACATTTTGCGATGTGCCCTGGAATGCGCCCTTTTACGCCAGAAAGGGGTTCGTCGTGCTTGCTGGAAATGAACTGGACAATGGGCTTAAGGCGATTCTGGAAGAAGAAAGCCGACATGGTTTTCTCCACGGTAGCCGCTGTGCGATGCAGCGCCTTGTGGGCCGTAAAAGAGCCTGATGAACAGCACGTGGCCTGCCCGGCTATAGTTCTAAAAATGAGAATGGGGCTCCCATGCTCCGGTTCGCCTGGAGCCGAGCCCGGATCGGGCCTGTTTCTGGAAGATTGCAAAGTCAGCGCATCTGAAGAATGCCATAAAAAAAGCCGCCCGGAGAGGCGGCTTTCTTATGGCGTCTTTGAAGGCGGCAGTCAGGCAGCGAGAGCAGCCTGAGCCTTCTTTACGATTTCACCGAAAGTGGCGGCGTCATCGAATGCGATGGCTGCCAGAACCTTACGGTCGATCTCGATGCCAGCCTTGTCCAGACCGTTGATGAAACGGCTGTAGGTCAGGCCATGCTCGCGAACGGCAGCGTTGATACGCTGGATCCACAGGGCGCGGAATTCGCGCTTCTTGTTACGACGATCGCGGTAGGCGTACTGAAGCGACTTTTCGAGACGCTCCATCGCAATGCGATAGTTCGTGGAGGAACGTCCACGGAAGCCCTTGGAGAGCTTGAGAACTTTCTTGTGACGGGCGTGCGTCGTTACGCCCCGCTTAACACGTGCCATTTATAAAGTGCTCCTCAAGCCAGCCCGTAGGGGGCCCACTGCTTCACAGTCTTGGCGTCCATTTCCGTCATGGTCTGGGGACCACGGTTGGTGCGCTTCATCTTCTGTGAACGGTTGATAAGGCCGTGGCGCTTGTTGCCAGGACCGCAGAGCACCTTGCCGGTCGCGGTGATCTTGAACCGCTTCTTGACCGACGATTTCGTCTTCATCTTGGGCATTTCAGTCTCCTTGACGTAAGGCTGCTTTCCTTCCGAAGAAAGAAAACAGCAAAGCACGGCCGGGCATGCCCCACAGGCCCGGACGCGTGAAGGAAAGGCGCTCATACAGAACAGCGCCCTGTCTTTCAAGTCTTTTATCCATATTATCCGCGCGCCACGGGCATTTTGGCCTCATCCTGCCGCTCAGGCCCGGTGAAGGTGCAGGAAATGAATATTCGAGGGCCGTCAAGATAGTAATGATACATCTATATTCATATGGATATAGACGATTTGTTCACTTCCGGGTGCCTTAAAAGGTCATTACGCCGTTTCGGTATTAAAAATTCTGCCATGACATAGATCATATTCCTGTTTTGAGGTTCCACACTCGGATTTATGCCTCTATTAAAAGATGGCGCAGAGTGACACAAATGCCTGAACAGAGTTTTCGTGGCGGATGCGTGTCGCTTTCCATTGTGAAAGACGGTCGGTTTTCCGGCAGTGAGGGTTGAGAGTGATCAAACGCATACTTGCAGGCGTTGCGGGCGTCGGTGCTATCGCCGGAGCAGGGTTTCTTTGGTACGCCTGGTGGCCAGCCATTCCCAAGATCGCCCCTGTGCAGCCGGGACAGTTTTCAGCGGAAAAGATTGAGCGCGGTCGCATTGTCGCGGCTGAGAGCTACTGTGTTGAATGTCATACCCGTCAGGATAATGGCGGCGGTCCGACGCTGGCCGGCGATTACAAGATGGAGACGCCGTTCGGCGACATCTTCTCTTCCAACATCACGCCGGATCCGGAGACGGGCATCGGCAACTGGTCGGAAGCAGCCCTCCGCCGTGCGCTCCAGTATGGCGTGTCCCGTGACGGCTCCCATCTGCTGCCTGCGTTCGTTTATGACCATTTCACCAAGATGAGCGACGAGGACATCTCGGACCTTTATGCGTGGATCATGACCCGCCCGGCGGTGCATATGACCCACCGCACGAATGGCTTTCCGCTGAGCATCGCGCCCCGTCTGGGTCTTGCAGGCTGGAAAATGCTGTTCTTCACGCCCGGTCGTTACAAGCCGGACCCCAACCACAATGCGGAATGGAATCGCGGCGCCTATCTGGCCGAAGGCGCAGCCCATTGTGGCGCCTGTCATACGCCCCGCAATCTTGCCGGTGCGGAAAAGGTGCCGGGTCAGGAATATGACGGTGGTGTGGTTGATGGCTGGATTGCTCCGCCGCTGAACCAGAACAACCCGACGCCTGTCGTCTGGACCGAAGACGAGCTGTATCAGTATCTCCGTAACGGCGTTGCGCCGCTGCACGGTCCGGCTGGCGGCCCGATGTCGCCTGTCGCGCATGACTTCCTTGCGACCGTTCCGGAATCGGATGTTCACGCCATTGCCTATTATTTCGCGGACAAGGCCCATGCGGCCGAGCGTGTGTCCGGTGACAAGGCGGCCATTGCGCAGGCCATGACGGACTCGAAGAAGGATCTTGTCGGTTTCAGCACGGACCCGGACGCGCGTCTCTATCAGGGCGCCTGCGGAGCCTGCCATTACAACGCGGCGCCCGCGCCGGTTCTCGGACGCCCTGAACTCGCGCTCAACAATGCGCTGTGGCTGAAAGAGCCGACCAACCTTTACCTTGTCATGCTGCGTGGCCTGACGGCGAAGGAAGGCCAGAGCGGCGTCGCGATGCCGAGTTTCTACAATGCGCTCAGCGACCACGACATGGCGCGTATCGCCGCCTATCTGCGCCGCACGCGCACGACCCTGCCACCATGGACGGATCTGGAGAAGAAAGCTGCTGACGCCCGCAAGCTGGTGGAACCACCAGTCAATTCCTCGCACTGAGCCTCGGATGAGCTGGGATCACGGAGCCGTATCATGATCAAATTCAAACTCAATGGCCGTGACGTCTCGCTCGACGTGCCGGAAGACACCCCTCTGCTGTGGGCTCTGCGGGACGATCTCGGGCTGACAGGCACGAAGTTCGGTTGCGGCGTCGGCCAGTGCGGCGCCTGCACCGTGCATGTCGGCGGACGGGCGACCCGTTCCTGCGTGACGCCAGTCTCCGCCATCGAAGGCGCGGATGTCACCACGATCGAAGGGCTGGACCCGGAAGGTCGTCATCCGCTTCAGGAAGCGTGGCAGGAGATTCAGGTACCGCAGTGCGGTTACTGCCAGTCGGGACAGATCATGCAGGCCGCCAGCCTGCTGCGCGATTATCCCGATCCGACGGATGAGGATATCGACGGCGTCATGGGCGGCAGCCTCTGCCGCTGCATGACCTATATCCGTATCCGCAAGGCCATCAAGGAAGCCGCCGCCGCCATGAAGTCGGCGAAGACGGAGGGAGATCACTCCAATGGGTAAGCTCGAACGCATTGCCGCCCAGCAGGACCGGGCCGCAGGGCGCGGCCTGTCCCGGCGTGGCTTCCTCTCCGCTGCCGTCGGCAGTTCCTTCCTGTTCGGTTTCGCCCGTGAGTCGCAGGCCGCGCAGACCTATCCGCTCGGCGCGCCCCTGCCGCCGCCGGAGTTCGAGCCCAACATCTGGTGCTCGGTCGCGCCGGACGGGACGATCAACGTCAACATCATCCGCGCGGAAATGGGCCAGCATATCGGCACGGCGCTCGCCCGGATCATCGCTGACGAAATGGAAGCCGACTGGGACAAGGTGAAGATCACCTATGTGGACACGGACCCGAAATGGGGCCTGATGGTCACGGGTGGCTCATGGTCTGTCTGGATGACATGGGACGTGTTCCGTCAGGCCGGCGCTGCCGCCCGGACCATTCTGGTCGAGGAAGGCGCGAAGCTGCTGGGGATTCCAGCCTCTTCCTGCCATGCCCGGAATGGTCATGTGATTGGTGGCTCGTTCTCCATCAGCTTTGGTGACATCGTCGCCAAAGCGAAGCCGACACGCAGTTTCACGCCTGACCAGATGAAGGCTCTACCGCTCAAGCCGGCTTCGGAGCGTCGCCTGATCGGCAAGCCGGTGAAGTCTCTGGACATTCCGTCCAAGACCAACGGCACGGCGATCTACGGTATCGACGCGAAAATCGACGGCATGGTCTATGGCCGTCCGAAGATGCCGCCGACCCGCTACGGCTCCAAGGTTGTCTCGGTAGATGACACCGAGGCGAAGAAGGTTCCGGGTTATATCCGTTATATCACGCTGGACGATCCCAGCGAGACGGTTCCGGGCTGGGTTGTCGTGCTGGCGAAAAGCTATCCGGCCGCCATCCGCGCCACGGACCTGCTGAAAGTCGAGTGGACGCCGGGCAGGACCGCGAACGTCACGGAAAAGCAGATTCAGGATCGCGGACGCGAGCTGATCGGCAAATCCGATGTCGGCACCATGATCTTCAACGACAAAGGCGTCGATGAGGCGTTCAAGGGCGCGAAGCGCGTGCTGGAGCAGGAATATACCTGCGCTTCGGTGATGCACTATCAGCTTGAGCCGATGAACGCGATCGCCCGGCTGAAGGACGGCACATGGGAAATTCACTGCGGTAACCAGTGGCAGACCCTGTTCCTGCCGGTCATCGCCAAGGCGCTCGGCGTGCCTGAAGCCAGAGTGAAGATGGTCAGCTATCTGCTCGGAGGCGGTTTCGGTCGTCGTCTGAACGGTGACTATGCAGTTCCGACGGCGCTGGCCTCCAAGGCCATTGGCGGCAAGCCGGTGAAGCTGATCCTGACGCGCTCCGATGACATGCAGTTCGACTCAATCCGCTCGCCGTCCGTGCAGAAAGTGCGTGTGGCGCTGGACGAGAAAAACACCGTCGTCGGATTCGAACATCATGCGACGGCAGGCTGGCCGACCGAAGTGATGGCCAGTGCGTTCATGGAAAAGGGCGTGGACGGCAAGCCTTACGATCAGTTCGCCATTGCGGGTGCGGATAGCTGGTACGATTTCGGCGCCATGCGCGTCCGTGCAATCAGCAACGATCTTGCGAAGGAAACCTTCCGTCCCGGCTGGCTGCGTTCAGTGAGCGCGGGCTGGACGCCTTGGGCGCAGGAAAGCTTTATCGATGAAGTGGCCCATGCCCTTGGTAAAGATCCGGTCGCGCTCCGTCTGGAACTGCTGAACGGCAATGGGCCGGACGGACGCAACAAGGGTCAGGCTCCGGATTCCAACGGTGGCGCACTGCGTCAGGCAGCTGTTGTGAAACGGCTGGCCGAGAAGGCTGGCTGGGGCAAGCCGCTCCCGAAAGACACGGCGCTGGGCATGGCGACCACCTTCGGTCAGGAACGCGGCATGCCGACCTGGACCGCCGGTGCGGTGCGGGTGCATGTGGATCGGGCAACGGGTGTCGTCACCTGTGAGAAGATCTGGCTGGTGCTGGATGCCGGAACCATCGTCGATCCGGACGGCGCGCTGGCGCAGACGGAAGGCGGGGCGCTCTGGGGCCTCAGCATGGCGCTAAGTGAAGGCAGCGAGATCGAGAACGGCGTCTGCCGTGATCGAAATCTCGACACCTACACGCCGCTGCGGATGCCGGACGTGCCGGAGATGGACATCGAGTTTGTCGAAAGCACGGAAAAGCCCATGGGTCTCGGAGAGCCGGGCGTGACCACCATTGGCGCGGCCATCGGCAACGCCATCTTCAATGCGGTGGGTGTCCGCCTGCGGCATATGCCTGTCCGTCCGGAAGACGTGCTGGCGGCGCTGAAGGAAAAAGGCTCGGCCTGATCTCAGATCGTGCTGTGAAGGGGAGTAGGGCCTGTCTCTGCTCCCTTTTTTTCTGTAATCCATCTTAATGGAATACAGTCAAACAGATCTGATCTTCTGCGGGTTTGCGATCCGGTCCTGCACGGGAGACCGGTCAGCGCAACAAGGAATGTGACGGGATGACTTATCGCATTCCAGGGTTCAGCCTCGATCTTCCCGAAGGAACACAAGATCACAGTGTTCTTGCCTTCACCCTGACGCCAGATGAAGGACAGGTTTTCAGCATTGTCGTCACGCGCTCCCCCTTGCCTGACGGAAGCGGGCTGACGGACTATGTGTCTGAAGCAATTACTACACGTGAGACCAATGGAGAGGGCTACGCCCTGTCGTGGAAGAAACCATACCTCCATGAAGGAGTTGAAGGTTTCATCACTGCCGGGACGCTGGAAAGCGCTGATAGCCGTGCAGATGAAAGGCGGCTTTACCTGCTGGCCGGAAAGACTGTTCTGGTCATGGCCGCGCTGGCTCAGGGTATGTTTACGCAAAGCCAGCTTGACGCCCTGAATGGATTTATCAAAGGATTTCATCCAGATAAGACTGGTGAAAACGTCTGATCACCAGACCGGGAGAAAACGGGAATGTCAGGAAAGCCCGCCGCACGGCTGACGGATATGCACACCTGTCCGAAAACGACAGCGCAGATGCCTCATGTGGGCGGTCCCGTCGTTACTGGTTCGCCGAATGTGTTCATCAATGGTCGCCCCGCCGCCCGTGTGGGTGACAGGGCAACCTGTCAGGGGCCACCAGACAAAATCAGCGAGGGTTCTGCCACGGTCTTTATCAACGGAAAACCAGCGTCCCGAATGGGCGACCGCACCGAACATGGCGGCGTTATCATTGGCGGAAGCGGAAATGTCTTCATCGGAGATACGGGCGGTGGTGATCCCTGTCCGCGACAGGCGTCCTCTCTGGACACGCCGTTTTACGACCTGTCATGACTGGAGATGCTGTTCCGACGCTGCGTGACAAAATTGCCCTGTGGCCCGACCAGCCCGTGTTCGCTGCAATGGACGGAGCCGGGTTCAGCAATCTTCCCCGCTTTCTGAGAGATGAACGGATTCCCTTCCGTCCGTTGTTTCTCGATCGCAGGCCGGGAGACGTCGGCCGCGCCGGGCCATTTATGGCGATTGTTCCGCGCGATCGGCTGGAGACGTTTTTGACCTTGCGGGATGTTCCGGACGGTTCTGTTTTCTGGAACGCGCCGTGCGGTGCGGACGAATTCCACAGGCATCTACGCAGTCTGACGATGGTGCGGATTCCATCCGCGCCCGGAAAAAGCCCGAAAACGCGAATGGTTGTTTTCCGGCATTTTGATCCGAAGACCGTGGTTTTGACACTGCCAGTGATGACACCGGCGCAGCGGGCGCGGATGTTCGGTCCGGCGCAGTCTCTTGTGGTCAGTGTGCCGGAAGGCGTGCTGGAAGCGAAACGTCGGATGGATTGGCCAGAGCCCGCAAAAGGTCCACTGAGTTTCACCAAGGAGCAGATGGATGCCATCACGGACGGTATGACCCTGCGATCCCGGCGCAAGATCGTCGCATATTTGCGGGAGACCGCGCTGGAGCAGACGAAAAAGATGGATGACACGGAGTTATTAGGCTTCGTGGAAGAGGCGGAAAAAGTGGGGAAGGCATGGGGGCTGAAGACTGAAGCCGGACAGGGGCGTCTGGCGTGGCTTCAGTTGATGTCTGAGGGGCGGTTTGCAAAGCAAAAAGCAATTGAGAGAGTGATTGAGTTAAAAAACGACAAGGCTGATTCTGTTCTGAAAATATTTATGGAGGAGATGGCCCAAAGTAGAAACGAGGGGCTGGAGAGACAATGAGTGCTGCTGCCGTTCCGATAGCGTCTCCAGCGCTCGCAGAAGGTCTTGCTGCTCGTATTGCTGTAGCAGGAGCTGCTTTTTCTGAGCTTGGGCCGGCTGAATGGATACTTGTGGCTGCTGCCCTTGGTGTTGTTGTTGCAACGTCTGCGGCGTTAAACCATGCCAACCATCAGGCGGACTCCAGCCTGAAGGATAAAGCCTCCGATACGCCCTGCATCGAGTGTGGAGAAATTCCCTGTTTTCCCGGTGGCAACGGGCCGGATGACCGGGCGGAAACGCAGAAGGAGCTTGATGAGCAGCAAAAGTTCATCAACGATCAGTCGCCTGAGGAGATGGATGAGCGTCTTGCCGACGCACAGGCCAGAAAGGATGATACGGGGTCATACAGGCCGGACAATGATGCTCAGGATAGAACTGAGACGAGGAAAGCATATTACAATGAGACAAAGAAAATTTTAGAGAGAGAAAAACGACAGCAAGGACTTAACCCCAAGATAGCCAAACAGGAAGCAGAGAGTGAAACTCTTGAGCAGATGAAGAAACTGGATGCTGCCCATATTCTGGACTCGATTGTCGGCGGTCATGAGGAAGATGCTGAGCACATGGCAATGCGCCCTCGTGGAGCGAACCGGCGTGTAGGCAGTGCGTGGAGTAAGGGGCGACGCCGGGAAGCATTGGTCAATGCGGTCAAAAAAGCATTGAAGGCGGGAAAGAAGAAGATGGATGTGCATCTGAAGGTTTGCGAAGAGGGAGACGGGGTGTCATGATAGAATTATCAGAAGATTTTCAATTTGTTCTGGAAGAGTTTGGACGTCCTATTGGCGGAGAACAGGTGCCTACGGAAGTTCTGGCAGCTTATGCTGACCGGGTTCCGCAGACGATGCTTGATTTCTGGAAAGAGTGCGGGACTGGCCTGTGGCTTGATGGGTATTTTCAGCTATGCCGACCTGATAAATATCAGGAACTTGTCAGTCTCATTCTTGATGGTGATCCTGATTTCCCGCCGAAGGAATCTGTCTTGATAGGGTTTTCCGCATTTGGAAAACTTTTGATCTGGAATAACACAAATTATTTTCTCTCTTTGTCGTTATATAATAAAGTTGCTTACACTAGTCACTTAAATTCAAATTTTCCCATATTGCAGCCAAATAGAGAACTTCCAGCGGAGCTTTCAGGTATTGATGATGATACCTACGACTATACTGAAAGAACAGAAAAGGCGGCTCCGCTTTTCAGACGGGCTTTGAAGAAACTCGGCCCTCTGGCATACGGAGAATGTTACGGCTTTGTTCCAGCCCGTGAGCTTGGTGGTCTTGAAATTCTGGATGAGGTGCATAAACGTCCGGCGCTTCCTTATTTCCGGATGGTTTCCCAGCTTGCTCCGATTAAACTGAGATACATTGATCTCGAAAATCATAAAGTTCGTGTCCTGCGGGATCTCGGGGCTCAATAGACAAGGGGCAGCATTCTGAAGTGGGTAGTGGAGAATAATCCCCTCACTTCTGCATCCCCGGAACTGGGATGATGTAGATTCCGCCCGTCTCGGGGAAGCCGGCGAACGCGAATGGTGGTTTCCGTCCGTGTCCGAAGGAAGCCGGCAAGCACGGATGGTGGAGGCGGCAGCCAAAGCGCCCGTGCATAGGGGGGCGTCATGAGCGGCCCGGTGGATTTGGAGCGAGAGTTGGTGGCGCTATTGGCAGCAAAGTCGGCGGTGTCGTTGGTGGCGCTGCAGGCCGGGCTGTTGGGCGGGGTGAAGGAGACTATCGGGGCGGAAGGCACGGAGAGACGAAGCAGCGCGAGAACAGGAAGGACAGGTTCCAGAAAACTGATGAAAACACGGATCCGACGAAGCTGGAATCTCACCATATGCCAGCGAATTCAGCGAGTAAAAGTGGAGGAGGCCCAACAAGGGAAAAGGGGCCAGCCATCCAGATGGATAAAGCTGACCATGAAGATACTGCCAGTTGGGGATCATCTCGGGTAGCGGAAGAGTATAGAAAACAGCAGGCTAAATTGATAAAAGAAGGAAAATATATGGAAGTACTTCAGGTGGACATAGACGATTTGAAATCAATAAAATTTCAGGATGGAACATCTATGTATGATAAACACAAGGATACGATCAAAGAAGCTATTGAATATGCGAGATGTGTTCAGAAAAACTGAGATGTTTATAAAAACAATCCGCCGTGATTTTTTTGTTTCAATAATTTTCTAAAACAAAAAACAAAGCGCATGATCTAGTCAAGTCAATCCAGTATAAACCTTCGTTGAAGAGAAAAAATACGAGTGAGATGGATATTTACTCCTTATGTTGGAGTCAACGACCTAAAATTTGGCATGACCCGAGAGAATGTTGAAAAACTTTATGGGAAACCCGAGAGAGAAAGGGTATTTGGAGACGGAAGAGTTAGGGAGCAAAGAGGTAAAATTAAAGTCCCTACTTTAGAATTTAGCGGAAACACGTTAATGGAGATGTCTTTTACAGAAGATTCTGGTGAGTTGATTTTTTTTGAAAAGAATATACTTAAGGAAGATCCTGTTTTGTTTCTTAATTTTATAGAGAAAAAAGATGTTAATTTAGGAGCTTTAATTGGTGGTATAGATTCATATAAATTCGGCTTGTCTTTTAATATGTGTCCTCTAGGAAGTCCCGATAAATGGTTCGGTATATTCGCGAAAGGGGCGCATGATGCACTGCTAGCTGAGGCTAGACCTTTGCGTCCTTCTGATCGGGTAATCACGGATGGAGATGATGATTAATAAGGCCTCGTATTCATCGGATTTGATATCGTTTTTGGTATCAGTAGCGGAGCTTGAACATTTTTCAGGCTATCTCCTAAGTGTCTGTTCCATATATTTTTACGCCGTTTAAATCACTTTCAAGCGTATCAGTTTCTCTGTTACTTGAAATTATTGATTTTTATTTCTTGCAAACTTGGTAGGCGTGGTACATTTCATTCAGAATATGCTGAAATTATTCAAAATGATCTCGATCAGGCTCTAAGACAGGATGGGCTTTGCTGACGATTGTCTTGGGGACGACCTGTGATGGTTTGCTGAATAAAATAAGCGCAGACTCGGCGTAGATGCTTATCAACAGCAAACCAGCCGCGCGGATAGGTGACCGCACCGAACATGACGGCGGCGGCAATCTCTGTCCGCGACTGGTATCCTCGTTGGTTACGCCGTTTTACGACCCGTCATGAGTGGTAATGATATTCGAACGCTGTGCGACAGGATTGCCCTGTGGCCCGATTAGCCCGTGTTCGCAGCAATGGACGGAGCCGGGTTCAGCAATCTTCCCCGCTTTCTGACAGATGAGCGGATTTCCGAGCTTGGGCCGGCTGAGTGGCTTCTTGCGGCTGCTGCTCTCGGCGTTGTTGTTGCGACGTCCGGGGCGTTAAAGCACGCAAACCATCAGGCAGACACCGCTCTGAAGGATAAAGCCTCCGATAAGCCCTGCATTGAGTGTGGAGAGATTCCATGTTTTCCGGGTGGTAACGGGCCGGATGACCGGGCGGAAACGCAGAAGGAGCTGGATGAACAGCAGAAGTTCATCAATGACCTGTCGCCTGAAGAGATGGATAAGCGTCTTGCCGATGCACAGGCCAGAAAAGACGATACGGGATCATACAGGCCGGAGAATGATGCTCAGGATAGAACTGAGACGAGGAATGACTATTACAAAAAAGAGAGTGGAATATTAGGGCGTGTCGTCATTTAAGCAGGATGATGATTGAAGCGAACTGAACGGCTGCGAGGAAGGTCGATTTCAATGTGTCGTAGCGGGTTGCAATGGCGCGGAACTGTTTGAGTTTATTGAAAAACCTTTCGATCAGATTTCGCTCCCTGTAAAGAGCGAAATCTGTTTTGCGTCGTGTTGTTCTATTGCGTTTTGGCGGGATGACCGAAGTAATCCCGCGCTCTGTCAAACGGTCGATCAGTCTGTCTGCGTCATAGGCCCTGTCGGCGAGGAAGGCATCCGGATCGATGTTTTCCAGCAGCGGTTCCGCCTGGGTGATATCGGCATCCTGCCCCGGTGTGAGGGCGAGTTCCACCGGATTACCGAGCGCATCGCAGATGGCATGGATCTTCGTCGTCAGTCCACCTCGTGAGCGTCCGATGGCCTGATCCGTGCCCCTTTTTTCAGGGCTCTGGCGCTGTGTTGATGCGTCCGCACAATCGTGCTGTCGATCATCATGTATTCGTTGTCGTGATCTGCCGCCAGATAACGAAAGATCCTTTCAATCACACCACTTTCGCGCCAGCGGCGCAGACGGCGATGTTTGTTTTTCCAGTCGCCAAAGCGGGCAGGAAGGTCACGCCAGGGGATGCCTGCACGATAGCGATACAGCACGGCCTCCACAAACAGACGGTTGTCCGCAGCCGTGCCGCCGACATGACCTTCACGACCGGGAAGAAGAGCCTTTATCCGCTCCCACTGGTCGTCGCGCAAACCGTATCGCCGCATTCATCCATCTCCCTCAAAACCGGGGAAACAGACACAACAGGCAGACAGAAAGTACAACCCTCATGCGCCACACTCAGGACTTAACTGACGACACGCCGTAGAAAAGAAAAAATTGCGCCAAGGTATCAGCCCTAAAATAGCCAAGCAGGAGGCAGAAAGTGAGACTCTCGAACGGATGAAGAAGCTGGATGCAGCGCATATTCTGGACTCGATTGTCGGCGGTCATGAGGAAGATGCTGAGCACATGGCAATGCGCCCTCGTGGAGCCAACCGCCGTGTAGGCAGCGCGTGGAGTAAGGGGCGATGCCGGGAAGCATTGGTCAATGCGGTCAAAAAAGCATTGAAGGCAGGAAAAAAGACGATGGATGTACGTTTAGAGGTTTGCGACGAGGGGAACGGAGTATCATGATAGAGCTATCGGATATTTTTCAATATATTCTGAAAAAATTTGGTCGTCCTGTTGGAGGAGAGCAGGTTCCTGCTGACGTTCTGGCGGCTTATGCTGACCTGGTTCCGCAGACGATGCTTGATTTCTGGGAAGAGTGCGGGACCGGCCTGTGGCTTGATGGGTATTTTCAGCTATGCCGTCCGGATAAATATCAGGAACTTGTCAGTCTCATTCTTGATGGAGACCCTGATTTTCCACCGAAGGAATCTGTCTTGATAGGGTTTTCCGCATTCGGAAAACTTTTGATCTGGAATAACAGGAATTATTTTCTTTCGGTGAATATTTACGGGAAAATTGCCTATACAGAACATCTCGATGAGGATTTCCCAATACTCCCACCAGATCAAAGTATTGCTGTAGAACTTATGGGGGTTGATAAAGAAAGTTACGACTATATTGAAAGAACAGAAAAGGCGGCTCCACTTTTCAAACGGGCTTTGAAGAAACTCGGCCCTCTGACATACGGAGAATGTTATGGCTTTGTCCCGGCCCGTGAGCTTGGTGGTCTTGAAATTCTGGATGAGGTGCATAAACGTCCGGCGCTTCCTTATTTCCGGATGGTTTCCCAGCTTGCTCCGATTAAACTGAGATACATCGATCTTGAAAATCATAAGGTCCGTGTCCTGCAGGAACTCGGGACACAATAGACAAGGGTCAGCATTCTGAAGTGGAGAATAATCCCCTCACTTCTGCATTCCCGGAACTGGCGATGATGCAGATTCCGTCCGTCTCGGGTGAGGCCGGAAAGTGCGGTTGCTGGTTTTCCGGCATTTTGACCCGAAGACATAAGCCATGACACTGGTGCAATGGGGTGACAATTTACTCCTTTGTCCCCCTGTCATTAGGATTGACTGACACCATGTATAGCGCTGCATTTGCATTTTGTGGTGCAAATGAGTGTCTTGATGTGCCCTCTAAAGAGGGACTAATTCCGACAGGCTACAGTCGCTCGACGACTGCATTTGAATGAACTGAAAGCAGAAGGATATTTATTATATGACCGAACAGGACACCAGGAACCCGTCTTCCTCGGCTGAAAAGCATGAATTCAGCGCCGAAGTCGGACGGCTTCTCGACCTTGTCGTTCACTCCCTTTATTCCGAACGCGAGATTTTCCTCCGCGAACTGGTGGCCAACGCCGCCGACGCCACCGACCGCCGTCGCTTCGAGGCGCTGACCGATGGCGCCCGCGCGCTCCCTGAAGACGCGAAAATCCGCATCAATCCGGACAAGGACGCCCGCCTGCTGACCATCACCGACGATGGCACCGGCATGACCAGGGAAGAGTTGGTCAATAACCTCGGCACCATCGCCCGGTCCGGCACGCGCGCGTTCGGCAAGGAACTCGAGAGTGCGAACCCCGAGGACAAGCCGAATCTGATCGGTCAGTTCGGCGTCGGTTTCTATGCCGCTTTCATGGTGGCGGATCACGTGGAAGTCGTCTCCCGTCGCGCCGGTTCGGACGAGGCGTGGAAATGGACGTCGGACGGAAAGGGATCTTACGAACTCGCGCCGGCGACCCGCGAAAAGCCGGGCACGGATATTACCCTGCACATCAAGGAAGACGCTGACGAGTTCCTTGATTCGTGGCGCTTGCAGGAAATCATCCGCAAGTGGGCGGACCATATCGCGTGGCCGGTGACCATCGTGAAGGACGGCGAGGAAAGCCCGGCCAATGAAGGCACGGCTCTGTGGCGCAAGCCGAAGAGTGAAGTGACGGAAGAACAGTACAACGACTTCTACCGTCACGTATCCCACAACTTCGATACACCGTGGGATACGCTGCACTGGCGCGCGGAAGGCACCATCGAGTTCAGCGCGCTGCTGTTCATTCCCGGCTCACGTCCGTTCGAGTTCGGTGATCCAGCCCGCGAGAGCAAGATTCGCCTGCATGTGAAGCGGATGTTCATCACGGACGATGCTGCGTTGCTGCCTGCATGGATGCGCTTTGTCGTCGGTGTGGTGGATACGGAAGACCTGCCGCTGAATGTCTCGCGTGAGATGCTTCAGGCGACGCCGGTTCTGGCCCGTATCCGCAAGGCCGTGACGGGGCGTATGCTGAACGAGATCAAGAAGCGTTCTTCAGACAATGCTGAATTCCTGAAGTTCTGGGAAAACTTTGGTTCCATCGTGAAGGAAGGCATCTGGGAAGACGCCGAGCATCGCACGGAACTGGCCGGTCTGGCGCGCTTCCGTTCCAGCGCCGTGAAGGCGGAAGAGGACAAGCCGGAGGCCGGCTGGACCACGCTGGCCGACTATATCAGCCGCATGAAGCCCGAGCAGGAGGCGATCTATTATCTGACAGGCGACAACGAGGATGCGGTCGCCAACTCGCCGCAGCTTGAAGGCTTCCGGGCGCGTGGTCTGGAAGTGCTGCTGCTGTCCGAGCCGGTCGATTCTTTCTGGCCGGATCGTCTGACCAGCTTTGAAGGCAAGACGCTGAAGAGCGTGACACAGGGTGCGGCCGATCTTGAGAAGTTCGCTGTCGAAGGCGAAGCCGCGACGGGTGAAGCCGCTGACATGGACATCCTGCTTCCGGCGCTGAAAGAGGCGCTGGGCGGCGAAGTGTCCGATGTGCGCGGCACGGATCGTCTGGTGTCCAGCGCCGTTGTGCTGGCGGCGTCCGAGAATGGTCCGGACCTTCAGTTGCAGAAGCTGATGCGGCGCAGCGGTCAGAAGCTGCCGGAATCGGCTCCGGTTCTGGAACTCAATCCGCGCAATCCTCTGGTGCTCGAACTGGCGCGTAAGGCGGCTGAGAAAAGCCCGGCTCTGGCTGATCTGGCCCGCGTGCTTCTGGATGTCGCCCGTATTCAGGACGGCGAAAATCCGAAGGACCCGACCGCTTTTGCGCAGCGTCTGACAGGTCTTCTGACTGTGGCGGCGAAGGGCGAGTAAGCGGGCGTTTCACGGCCCCGATACGGGCAGACGGATGGAGTTATGCTCCATCCGTTTTTTTTATGATCATCCGTATCGTTAGCCTAAATTAAGGTTAGCTGCTGATTGTTGGGCTCTGTTTGCGTTCTGCCAGAAACGCGTGTGACCATGGGACGTTCTGTCTGGCGATTCTATTCGGTGAGGGAACGGATCTTGAGCGGTGACGGAACAGAGCATCTGACCGGGGCTTCTGAAAAAAGTTTCACTTCCGCGCTGACGCGGGCGGAGCATGATCTGGAAAAGGGCGACATGGGGGCGGTCATTGCTGACTGTAGTCGTGCGTTCGAGAAATGGCCGGACGTCCGTTTTCTGCGCCAGATTCTGCTGAAGGCGTCTGAAACGGCCAACGCTCAGGAACGGAAAACGATCTGCGACCTGCTTCTGCGCACTGAAATGCGTGATGAGGCGCAGGACGCAGACATCGCCGCAGCCCTGGTCAACGATGGTCGATTTGAGGAGGCGCTCCCTCTGCTCCGCAATGTGGTGCATGGTCTCAGTGGGGAGCGTTTTTCCGCCTGGAACTATATCCGTAGTCTCGAAGCAACAGGACGGTATGACGAACTGATCGACAGCGCGGATTTTCTTGATGAATTGGCTGCGCCCCAGCGAGGACGAATCTCGCTCTACAGCCAACTGGCCAACGCCCGTCTGGCGAAGGCATCCCAGCGCAGAATCCTGTTGCAGGATCTGGAAGAGGCCAAAAAATCCGAACTGTGGCTCTCGCCTCAGCGTGTGGCGGCGATGATTCAGAGCGCCTTGCAGGCTGGCGATCCGTTCTCTCTGGTCAGCATGGGATACGACGAAGCGAAAGTCGTGTGTGCAACCAGTCTTCACGCCTCTCTGCTATTGCGAGCCGTGGAAATTACAGAGATGGCCGACGCCGTGTGGCAGAGGATGTCAGATACGGCTTTTATCGACTGTGCCGCCAGCACACAGGCAAGGCTGGGGCGAGTGTACCGGGAAGCCGCACGGGATTCTGCCATCCTCTGCCTACCTTCATCGGTCATTTTGCAGGACGACAGGGAACATTTCGGCTTTTTTGCCGAGCAGGACCGGGAGGTCCGTACAGGTCGTTACGCACCGTGCGCGGGGCTCGATACGATGTCGGCCCTTGCTGAAGCAGATCCCGGTTTGCGCTCCCTGTTGGGCGGGCTGCCTTTTGCCGGAGTGGTCACCACGCAGGCAGGGCTTGCGGCCAAAATAGCGGAAATCTGCAATTTCGGGACAGTGAATGACGTGTTCCTGCACAGGGGCAGTCTGGATGACATGCTGAACCAGATCGATGAGATCTGGGTGCCGTATCCGGGTGCCGTCTTTCTGACCGCCGCCGGTGCGCTTGGCCCTTATGCCTGTGGTCAGATTGTCGCAAAGGGTGGGATCGTGCTGGATGTGGAGTCCTGCGTCAGGACATGGACCGCCTGACTGCGGAACAGTCAGGCGTAAATGGTGGAGAGTGTCCTTTAGCGCCGCCTGTCTTCTTCTGCGATCAGTCTTACTGCAACGCCTCGCGCCTGGTTTCCAGTTCCAGCCAGAGCTCTTCGGCGGTCGTCAGATCCCGTTCCGCGGCATCCAGCGCATCGCTGTGTCTGGCAAAACCTTTTGGGTCTTTGGTGTAAAGATCAGGATCTTCCAGTGCCGCCCGCAATTTGAGAATTTTGGCTTCGGTTTCCGCGATCTGTCCCGGCAGTTTGTCCAGCGCAAGCTGATCCTTGTAGGTCAGTTTGCGGGTGCCGGACCTGGCCGTATTGGTTGCCGCAGGGCCGGGAGAAGAAACAGCGGGCTCCTGAGGGGCTGCTGTGCGCTGCTCCAGTGCCTCTCCGTGACGCTGAGCCAGCATGTCGCTGTAGCCACCAGCATATTCGATCCATTCGCCGCCGCCGATTGCGGCGAGAGTGGATGTCGCAACGCGATCAAGGAAATCACGATCATGGCTGACAAGAAGGACAGTGCCGTCATAGGACGACAGCATTTCCTGCAGCAGGTCGAGCGTTTCCAGATCGAGATCGTTGGTCGGTTCGTCGAGCACCAGCAGGTTTGACTTGCGAGCGAGAGCGCAGGCCAGCATCAGACGACCACGCTCTCCACCGGAAAGCTGTCCGACAGGGGTGCGGGCCTGCTCGGGACGGAACAGGAAGTCCTTCATATAGCCGATGACGTGGCGCTTTTCGTCGCCGACCTGCACCATTTCTCCACCACCACCGGTCAGTGTGTCGGCCAGAGTCTGCTGCGGGTTCAGTGTTTTGCGTTGCTGGTCGAGCGTAACCATCGCGACGGATGGACCAAGCGTCACAGTGCCGCTGTCGGGCTGATCCAGCCCGGTCAGCAGGCGCAGCAGAGTGGTTTTGCCTGCTCCATTCGCCCCGACTACGCCCATGCGATCACCGCGCAGCAGGCGCAGGTCGAGATTGCGCACGATAGGCCGATCACCCCAGCTTTTGCAGGCTTGCTCTGCGACTGTAACGAGTTTTCCGGAGTTCGAAGCGGTCTGTGCGGTAAGGTTTACTGTTCCCTGAGGACGGACGGCGTCCTTCCTGGCGGTGCGCAGGGCGGCAAGTTCCGCCACACGCCGCACATTGCGCTTGCGGCGGGCGGTGACGCCGTAACGCATCCAGTCTTCTTCGCGTGCAATCTGACGGTCCAGCTTGTGGGCGTCCCGTTCTTCCTGCTCCAGAACCTCTTCACGCCATGTCTCGAATCGCTCGAATCCCTGATCAAGACGGCGCGTGGTGCCGCGATCAAGCCAGACGACGCTGCGTGACAGGGTTTCCAGCAGGCGTCTGTCATGGCTGATGATGACCATGGCGGTGCGCAGGGAGAGCAGTTCCTTTTCCAGCCACTCGATGGTCGGCATGTCGAGATGGTTGGTCGGCTCGTCCAGCAGAAGCACGTCCGGCTCGGCGGCCAGTGCACGAGCGAGCGCACAGCGACGGGCCTCTCCACCGGACAGTGTCGCGGGGTTATCCATCGGACTCATACCCAGCGCATCAAGCATGACGCTTGCGCGCCATTCCTGCGATGGGTCGGTCAGGCCGCCGATCACGTAATCGAGCGCCGTTTCATAGCCGGAAAGATCAGGCTCCTGCGGCAGATAGCGCAGGGTGCTGCCGGGCTGGAGGAAGCGAGTTCCGGAATCGGGGAGGATCTCGCCTGCCGCAATGCGGAGAAGGGTGGATTTGCCGCAGCCGTTACGGCCGACAAGACAGACCCGTTCGCCGGGAGAAACTGAAAACCCCACGCCATCGAGCAGTGGTTTCCCGCCAAGCGTCAGAGTGATGTCCTGCAGGAGAAGGAGAGGAGGAGGTGCCATGTGCGGAAAGTGCGGGGAAGTGACCCGTCATGCAAGATGCCTGACGAGGTAATTCCCCTGAATCTGACGCAGGCTGGGGGTCAGGGGACTGGCACCCCGCCTGTAATGGCCTGATAGGTAGCGATGGCGAGGGTTAAAGGTTCGAACGGTTTTGTAATGACAAAAGCCGGTTCGACAGTGTTTCCGGTCAGGAGGCACTCGGGGTAAGCGGTCACGAAAATGACGGGTACGGTCATGTTTTTCATGATTTCAGCCACGGCTTCCATGCCGTTGCCGCCTTCGCCGAGATTGATATCCGCCAGAATCAGGCCGGGCCTGGTTTCCCTGGCCAGGGCAATCGCGTCCGCCTGGGTGTGAGCGATGCCGGCGACCGTATGTCCGCAATGAATGATCAGATCCTCGATATCCATGGCGATGATTGGCTCATCTTCAATAATGAGAATCGACGTCTGGGAGACGGACCGGATCGTTTTGTGGGCGCTGGTTATTTCCGCGATTGCCGTGTCTTCATCAAGTTCAAGGATATTGGCTGCCTGAGAAGAGGACAGGCCTTCCAGTGCGGTCAGGAGGAGAAGGATGCGTTGAGGAAATGACAGCGCGTGAAGTCGGTTGTCTTCTCCCTCTTCAAGAAAGGCGGCTTTACGGGAAATGACCCGGTAGAGTTCGAGGCGGGCTGAGAGCTTTCCGGGCACTTGTGTTACCAGATCGCGCAGGCTTTCCGCGACGAGCAGATCACCGCGGGACTGACTTCCTGTAAG